>CANJVU010000036.1 GCA_947478525.1 Thiotrichales bacterium | reverse complement strand
CAGTTCTTCTTGGCCTTTAACGGCGTATTTTAAACGAATGTGTTTTAACACTTTTACATCGGCAGGAACAATGTCCAATTGCTCGCTAACATCGCGACCAATCTCAACATACTGTTCGCCATTGGGTCCTACCAATTCAGACTCCGGCATCGCATGAATGATTTCAACACGCACTAAACCATCGGGTAGCGCTTCGCGCTTACCGCGGGGTTTTGCTTTTTGATGAGCAGCCACTTCAACCCAAAGATATTCAAAACCTTCATTTCGACAGTGCTTGGGTGCCCTATACAGCGTTTCACCCCATCTATGCCAATAAATTTGGCCTGTCGATTACGCCACAACTGCATCAAACGCTTTTTGAAACGCAATCGACCCATAAATTACTCGCGGCATTTAGCCAGGCATCCATGATTCATGTCAAAGGCAAATTTGATGAAGAAGTGTTGAATGAGGTCTACATGATGCATACCTCTACCAGTCCGTTTTACCCCATTGTCGCCAGTTGCGAAATTTCTACCGCTATGATGCAGGGAAAGCGAGGTCGACAGCTGATGGAAAAAACGCTGAAACGTGCGTATCAATTTCGTCAGGAGATCAAGCGGTTAAGAACCCTCCATCAAGACTGGTATTATGATGTCTGGCAACCTGAGCAAATCGATGCGCTGGAATGTTGGGAGCTGAAGCCTCACGAAGCATGGCATGGGTTTGCCAAAGAAGACATGGGGCATTTATTTTTGGATCCACTCAAAATTACTGTTTTGTTGCCTGGTCTCAAGCAAGGTCAGTTTGAGGCGCTAGGGATTCCAGCGGCGATTGTGTCGATGTATTTAGATCGGCATGGCATTATTGTCGAAAAAACCGGACCATATTCCATGTTGTTTTTATTCAGCATCGGCATCAACGATGCCAAAGCAATGCGATTGCTCAACGTGTTAAACCAATTCAAGCGCGATTTTGATCAAAATCTTTCGATCAAAGCCATGCTGCCAGACCTGTATGAAGCCCATCCCGCGGCCTATGCCTCCATGACCATCCAAGGGTTGGCGCAACGGTTGCATCAGCAAATGGAGCAGCACACGCTACCGGAGATTATGAATGCTGCTTTTGAGGTGTTGCCCGAGGTGGTAATGACGCCGCATCAGGCCTATCAGCAGCTCATAAAAGGAAATACACACGTCGTGCGTTTGCGTGATATGACCGATCAAATCAGTGCGGTCATGTTGCTGCCGTATCCTCCTGGTGTACCCTTGATTATGCCCGGTGAGCGGGTTACATCAGAATCACGCGCCGCCTTGGATTATTTGATTTTGCTGGAAGATATTGGCCGCGCTTTGCCTGGCTTTGAGGCGTGCATTCATGGTGTCAGTGTGGATGAGCAGGGATATTTTACGGTAAAGTGTGTTGGGGCGAGGTAAAGCAAAATTTATTTTTTTGATATGTCATATAAGCGCTAGCAAAGGACGGTAAAGAATTGGCTAGATCTATTTGCCCCGCCCAGTGCGCCGCCCAACAGCAGTGCTAATGCCCAGCAGCTGATGTTGGCAATGCTGGGGCTGAGGGTGTTGAGCAGGCCATAGATCGACAATACCAATAACACCACAGGGAGAATCAGTAATTTTTTAAATCCCACCACGCGAGACCGGGTGGCGATTAGTCCCTTAAAGACCAGATAAAAAAACAATACGTACACCCACCAAGGCCAAGTGTTCTTTTTGGTGCTTAGGTGAGGAATAAAAATTTTGTAAAGGATGATAAAAATTGTTAATTTTAAGGTTTATTGCTACGATTGGCGCTCATATTACCAGGAACTAAAAAATGAAAATGAAAAAAATCAGTTATCTTTATTTATTGGCGGTGCTTGCAGTGCCTTTTTGTCTGGCGTCGTGTAGCAGTACCTCTGTCGTGCCAACATCGCCCAAGCAAAATATTTATCAAAATAATGACCTAGGGCTATCGATGGCTTTCCCTGTGGGTTGGCAACTGATCCCGCAAAAGCAATATCAGCCGAATACGGTGAGCATTGCCGATCCACAAATGGTCAGTTTGTTTGATGCGATTTGTCAGAAGGCATTATTTTGTGCCGTTAACAATACGGGGGCGGATGGTGCGGTTATTGCTGCCATGGGAGTTGCTCAAAAATCCATGGAACCTTGGAGTGTCTTTGATGCAAACATTCAGGCAGGTGTGAATTTTATGAAGACGCATGGCCAAAACAATCTACAGATCACACAAGATGAGCTGGTTGAAATCCATCAGCAAAAATTTATTCATGTGGTACAAACACAAGAAATTAACAACAAAACTTACACCATTGATACCTATTACACCCAGTATCCCACTTTTTCATTAGATTATGTGGCGATAGGGTATGCGCCCAATGTGGTGAGTGTTAATACGGCAATTATGCAAAGCTATTACCATACAAAATAACAAAAGTTATTTTGAACTTGTAGTAGTGGTAGTTCCTGATGGCGGTGTTGTGCTGCCACCAGAGCCGCCAAACACGGTTGAGCCGGTAACGCCGATGATCGAGGGTAAAAACAACAGGGCAGCGCCAATGAAAACCAATCCAATCGGGGTGCCGATAGGGGCCTGCGTTGGAGCATCCTTGTGCATTTTAAATTTCATTACCGCGCTTACAACTGCTGCAGGTGCTTTAGGGTGTGCAGGAGGAGTGGCAGAGGCCATTGGCGAGATGACCAATGAGGCGCAGGTCAATAGTGTGAGAATGAGTGAAGTGCGTTTCATGGAGTTGCTCCTAATATGTCTTTTCTCCCCTAAGTATAGCTCATCAAAAAGGGAAGGCTATCGAAATAGTATAGGGCGCCTCTAATAAATTGTGTAAGCGCATAATTTCTTGAAAGATATAAAAAATCAGGTGCTTTGCCATTATTAAAATCTTTAACCCAACAAAATCACCCCCCACCGCCATTTGGTGATAGAGGCCTTAAAATTTGAAAATAGCATAATTTGTCAATATTGTCTCTTGCCATTAATTCTCGTTTGTTATAAGCTAAGCGCCGGTCAGGAGCCCAACGGTTCTTGCAAGGTAAATGAGATTGCGGGTGTAGTTTAATGGTAGAACTTCAGCCTTCCAAGCTGATCGCGCGGGTTCGATTCCCGCCACCCGCTCCAGGCAGTATGCTCATATAGCTCAGTCGGTAGAGCACTCCCTTGGTAAGGGAGAGGTCACCAGTTCGAATCTGGTTATGAGCACCATGTTGTACAACGTTAGATAACAGTGGAGACCACAATGGCAAAGGAAAAATTTGAACGTAAGAAGCCGCATTTAAACGTCGGCACAATTGGACACGTTGACCACGGTAAAACAACGCTGACCGCTGCGATTACGAAAGTGATGGCAGAGAAACATGGTGGCCAATTTAAAGCGTATGACCAAAT
>CANJVU010000035.1 GCA_947478525.1 Thiotrichales bacterium | reverse complement strand
GCTCCAAAGAAACCGTACAAATCGTTTGCAACAATTTGTAATGCCGCCAACGCTTGCGTATGCTCTTCATTCAAACCTATGTCTGCTTTACCAATCCACACGCCACCCTGTGCATCGGCAAACCTTCCGCGACTGGGTGTACTGCCTTCTCCCCCAGGTAATGGGGCAACAACCCTAAAAGCCGTATCATCGCGAGTAACTGGCGGTAGGCATCTTAGATTTGCAAAATCTCCTGCATGTGACATAACAGCGTTCCTTGTTTTTTCTTTACGCACGGTAAGTTATTCCTTTTTCCTATAACTTTCAACTGCGCACAAAAGAGCACATAACTTATAATCTATCTGGCATCTATTAAAGCGACTGCAACTGTAGCGTCAAACTCGCCACCTCGCTTTGATCACCGGTTTGCTGCGCCAATTGAATCGCTAATTGCAAAGATTCTGCTGTTGGTTGTGCCAGTTGATGATATTGCTGCAGGTTCAATGTGGCTTGCGTATAGTTTTGCTGCGCATAACGTAATTCTGCCAGTTTCAAATGGGATGTGGCTAATTTAGGGTTTTGACGAATGGCTTGGATAAAATAATCAGCTGCCTGCTTTGATTTACCTGCATCGATCGAACAAAGCCCGGCATTTTGATAGGCCACTCCAACATCGGTATAATCGATTTCGGCAATGGCTTTTTGGAAGTAGTGATCCGCTTGTGCATATTGCTTGATTTTGCATAAAAACACGCCATAACTATTAAGTACCTCAGCGTTATCAGGTGCCAGCTTCAACGCTGTTTGGTATTCTCGCTGCGCATCTTGCGTCTGACCTACGGTTTCAAAATAATAACCCAGCGAATAATGGGCATCTGGCAAAGTGGGATCAAGCGCAACAGCTTTTAATAATTTTTGTTTCGCCAGCGCCATTTGTTGGTTTTGCAAATAAGTCATGCCTAACTGCACATTCAGCTGCGCCGCGCGGACGGTGTCTTCTGGTGCGATGTAGGCAGATTGTCCTTCATGCGCGCAGCCTGCCAAAAGTAAACTTGTAATCATTACAAACAATAACCGTTGACACATACTAGACTCCTATTTAAACAGGTCTCTATTTAATCATACTTTCAAACTAAAAACCACTCAATAACATCTTGCAACACATCCTCAAAAAGAGTACAATTATTTTGTACAAATAAAACGATAAGGAAAGGTTATGACTGCCGTTGCCATCAGCTATTTACGCGCTCATTTACCAGAATACATTGATAAAGCGCAGAAAGGCGAAGTGATATACATTACCGCTCACGGTAAAAATTTGGCTTGCTTAACACCCGCAATAAATGTGCAAAATCAAGCACGCCAAAAATTACAGGCTATTAAATCTCAATGCCGTATCGGTGACGTAATGACCCCTATCGAAACCAAGTGGGACGCCATGGAATGATTATTATTGATACCCACATATTGATTTGGGATGCTTTTGAACCACAAAAACTCTCAAAAGCAGCGCTAAGCACTTTAAATATTGCTGAAAAAAATCGCACGTTGGCCATTTGCGATATTTCACTATGGGAAATTGCTCTACTGCTTAACCGTAAGCGCATTGAAACACCGCTCACACACACAGAGTGCCTGGCAACATTATTACAAGTGCGTCCCTATCAAATTTTACCGATCAATCCTGATATTGCCGTTACTGCTGTTAATTTACCTGCTAACATCAATAAAGATCCCGCCGATAGAATGATTGTGGCAACAGCGATGTTTCACAAAGCACAATTAATCACGGCTGATGAAAATCTGCAAAAACATGGAGGCGTAGATACCATTTGGTAACCGGCTAAGTAATGCTCTAAGATCGCTTAAGACTGTGCCAATTTTTCCTGATGGCGCGCTTGGCGCTTAGTGCGATCTTCTACTTGGCCAACCAACTGACCACACGCCGCATCAATATCATCACCACGGGTTTTGCGAATGGTGGTCACAATACCACCGTCCTGCACGATTTGCTGGAAACGATGAATGCGATTATTACTAGAACGCGTATATACCGTACCCGGGAATGGGTTAAACGGAATTAAGTTAACTTTGGATGGCACTATTTTTAGCAGCTCCAATAATTGTTTGGCATGCTCGGGGGAATCATTGATTTCTTGCAGCATCACGTATTCAAAAGTAATCCATTTGTGTGGATTCACGACGGCATAAGCTTGACACGCCGCCATCAACTCACTCAGTGGATATTTTTTATTGATTGGCATGATTTGATCACGCAACTCATCAGTTGGCGCATGAAGTGATACGGCCAACGAGACTTGCGAATCTTTCGCCAGATCATAAATTTTCGGCACGATGCCGGAAGTACTCAAGGTCACCCGACGTCTGGATAAGCCATAGGCATAGTCATCCAACATTAAATCCATCGCTGGAACAACGTTATCATAGTTCAATAAGGGTTCGCCCATACCCATCATCACCACGTTGGTGATGTGGTGGTCGTGTTTGCCGTCTTCTTGCGACAAGGCACGCACGGCAGTCCACACTTGGCCGATGATTTCAGCCGTAGTTAAATTCCGCTGAAAACCTTGGGTACCGGTCGAACAAAAGCGACACGTCAATATGCAACCGACCTGCGAGGACACACAAAGCGTACCGCGATTTTCTTCGGGGATATACACGGTTTCAACACAACCACCGCTATCAACTTCTACTAACCATTTATGCGTACCATCCGCAGCAGGCTTACTCAGCACCACTTTAGGAGGACGCACTACGGCATGTTGTTGCAATTTATCACGCAGTGATTTACTGAGGTCGGTCATCTGCGCAAAGTCGCTGACACCCCGCTGGTGAATCCATTGCAACAATTGGCGCGCACGGAAAGGCTTTTCACCGATCTCGGTAAAAAAAGCGGCCATTTTGGCTTGGTTCAAATCCAGCAGGTTGATCATATTAGTGTGAATGAATCTCGTTTTGTGCAAAGAAAAACGCAATTTCTTGTGCAGCGGTTTCAGGCGCATCTGAACCATGCACCGCATTGGCATCAATACTATCCGCAAAATCCGCACGAATGGTACCAGGTTTGGCGTCTTTAGGATTGGTCGCACCCATAATGTCGCGGTTTTTCAAAATCGCGTCAGGGCCTTCCAATACTTGAACCAATACCGGGCCTGAGATCATAAACTTAACCAACGCGCCGAAAAACGGACGGTCTTTGTGTACGATGTAAAATTGCTTGGCTTGTGCTTCACTCAATTGCATCATTTTCGCTGCAACCACTTTCAATCCAGCGGTTTCAAAGCGAGCAATGATTTGGCCAATTACGTTTTTAGCAACGGCATCGGGTTTAATAATCGATAAAGTTCTTTGTACAGTCATGAGTGTCTCCTGGTTAATATGCGCCAGCATTATACCGACAGACCCGGTTAGATGCCAGGGGTTATTTTATTTGTGTCAAAAAAATCATATAAAAATCAACAATACACGCAATTTTATACAAAAAATGTAACAATCATTGATACAAAATTATATATTTAAAAATATAAATATATTACAATTACGTTTAAATGTAAACGCCCATTCAACCGCGAAGTGCAACAAGCATTACGCGTCAGAAAAAAACACCTCACGTGGCGTTCTGTACCCCAAGATCTTGCGCGGTCGAGAATTAAGCGCATCCTCGACCGTTTGAACCATGGCGGGAGTCAGTATATCAAAGG
>CANJVU010000034.1 GCA_947478525.1 Thiotrichales bacterium | reverse complement strand
TTTGCATGGATCCAACACCAATCTGAAGCTTACAAACCAGACATCACTGAACCTTACCTCATCCACGTTGGACGCTTTGATCCGCAAAAACGTCATGACTTATTGTTTGATGCTTATCGCCGCCTACAGAACCCACCCAAATTGGTACTGCTGGTTGCCATCTCAGAACCATTAACCGCAATGATTGTACAGTACGGATTAACCCACCAAGTGATTTTACCCGGACTGCAAGCCAACCCTTTCCCCTGGATCAAAGGCGCCAAAGCGCTCATACTTTCTTCCGATTTTGAAGCGTTGCCTACCGTGCTGATTGAATCGCTCATCTGTGACACGCCTGTGGTTAGTACGGACTGCCCTTCCGGTCCCAATGAAATTCTAACGGGTGATCTAGCACACTGGTTAGTACCCGTTAATGAACCGATCGCATTGGCTCATAAAATTCAGGAGGTACTTGATCATCCTTATTCCATTAACCTCGATCAAATTCGCCAGTTTGATATGAGTGTGGTGTTGCCACAATATTTAGCGCTGAGAACCACCCGCACCTAAACCAATAAAGTCAAAATGTTTGATCCATTGATCTGTTTCAGTGCGAAAACAACCATGGGCTCCAAAAGGCATTTGGCCACCGTTAAGATCCCAGGTTACCTCAAAATTTTCCCGCTCCATCGAAAAACGCCCTGCTACCGCTGGAGGCGCCACAATAAAATTTTTGTTCAGTAAACTCCCATTTTGACAAAAATAATAATCTTCTGCTGCCGTACAAATCCGACGCATATGGGCGCCCACTGAACGTCCTGTTTTTTTGGCGCGCCAATAGGCCAAAAACAGCTGACCCATAAATTTTCTCTTATCATGAAAAGCCCACTGCCAAAATTTTACCACCTTACTCCAATGGATTGTTTTTGCTTCTAACACTTGACGACAATGTTCAATATTCCGCAAACAAAAACCTCCGTTAGCACCTGTACCTCTATAACGCAGGGCAATATTAAGGCGGACTCTCCAGCGCCACTTTTGCATTCTACGATTAAACGAACGCACCAACCGCGAAAATGTAGTCGTTTTAATCCATGGCCCCCCGATATAGCTATAATTTTGCTGGCACCAATAACCCAACTCATCTTTAAACACATAGGCATCGAGCTGATAAATCAACATATAACGATACTCAGAAAACAATCGATAAAACCGAGGATTCAAACACATCCTACTATAACTATCGATATTTTTAAAATGCCGTGGTGACAAGGGTATTTTGATAAAATCACTGGTATCAAAATTAAACTTGAGCCCCAGTGGATGAATAATCACTTTGGGGAAATGCGCGCAATAGCACCGCAAATGGTTAATTGAAATCTGCTCGCTTTCTGACAGGTCAGACTTATAAATCGGGGTAACAATTACCACTTCTTGCATCAGAATCTCAATAACCTCATAGGAATAACCAGGATTTTTGCATGATTTGACGAGGTTGGCAAGTTTCCCAGCCAAGTCTTTCTTTGCTACAATAGCGGTACTTTCGGTTTAAGGCTCCCTCGATGCGCCGTTTATACAATATAATTTCCTGGCTAATTCTGCCATTCGCCTTTATGCGTCTGTATTATCGCGGACGCAAAGCGCCTGCTTATCGATTGCGCTGGAAAGAGCGTTTAGGCTATGCACCGTTCGAATTAAAAAAGTGTATTTGGATTCATGCCGTTTCGCTGGGAGAAACCATCGCTGCCACGCCCTTGATTAAGCAGTTGCAACAACGCTATCCCAATCAACCGATCTTAGTCACCAATATGACGCCAACTGGCAGTGCCCAGACTCAAAAAACGTTTAGCAATACTGTCCATAATTGTTATTTGCCTTATGATGTACCTTCTTGTTTAAAACGCTTTTTGAGGCGCGTAAATCCTGCGATGTTGATCATCATGGAAACCGAGCTGTGGCCTAATCTCATGCACTATACTTCACAACGAAACATCCCGATTATTTTGGCCAATGCCCGTCTGTCTGCGCGTTCAGCCAAAGGCTATGGCAAGTTCAGAAAAACCACTGCCTCCCTGCTAAATCAATTTAGCCACATTGCCGCACAATATCAAGCCGATGGTGACCGTTATCTGGCACTGGGATTAAACCCCGAGAAACTGGTCATTACTGGCAGCATCAAATTTGATATCACGCCAGCGGCCGACCTGGAAAGCAAAGCGCAAACCTTAAAAAACACTTGGGGAAATCGCCCCGTATGGATTGCCGGCAGTACTCATGAAAGCGAAGAAGAAATTATGTTAGCCGCACATCGCACCATTCTGAAACAATATCCAACTGCATTGTTGATATTGGTCCCCCGTCACCCAGAGCGCTTTGCCACAGTTAACACTTTGTGTAATAAACAAGGATTCAACACCGCAACACGTAGCAGTGGTGAATTATGTACACCTGAGACTACTCTTTTCCTTGGCGATACCCTGGGAGATTTGATGCTGCTCTATGCCACAGCAGACGTGGCTTTTGTGGGCGGTAGCTTTATTATGCTGGGCGGCCATAATGTATTGGAACCGGCAGCATTGGGCAAACCGGGGTTGACGGGACCGAATTTCTTTAACTTTATGGACATCACTCAAAAACTGATCAGCGCTGAAGCCGTGTGGCAGGTCAATTCAGCCGATGAATTGGCGCAGCGGGTATCGCAGCTTTTTGGAGATGCAGATCTGCGGCAACGCATGGGGCAAAATGGATTGAATCTCGTGGCGCAAAACCGCGGTGCGCTGGCGAAATTATGTCAGGTGATTGACTCCACTTACTCCGCCACTCTTTTATAAGGATAATACTTTGGCGTCCAGGTATTGCGCTGGATCAAGACATCCAAATCGGTGGTGTTATCAATCCCAGCAACGCCATCTTTAATCGCTTGTTTAGCTACAGCCTTGGCAATTTTATGACTGACAGCAACCACATCATCAAAACTCGGCAACAATGAAGCGGTCTTGTTCTGACGTGAAGGCGAATTGTCACTCAAGGTCAACGCCGCAGCGCGAATCATGCCATCGGTCATGCGGTTGGCTTGCGCGATAATCACCCCCAAGCCTAAACCAGGGAACACAAACGCGTTATTACCTTGGGCAATTTCATATACTTTGCCGTTATATTTTACAGGTGCAAACGGACTGCCAGTGGCAATGACCGCTTTACCCTGCGTCCATTCAACCAAATCTTTTGCCGTGGCTTCACAATGCGAAGTCGGGTTGGACAGCGGCATAATGATCGGGCTAGGGGTATGTGCGGCCATGTCTTTCACCATCGCTTCGCTAAAGGCACCAAAAACCGTCGAACAGCCAATCAGTACCGTCGGATGCACATTACGCACCACATCGGCCAGCATCACTTGACCCGATTTATCCAGCGTCCACCCGGCAACATCCACGGCTTTGCGCGCAAACGGTTTTTGGAAATCCATCAAGTCGGCTTGGGTATCCACCACTAAGCCATCGCGGTCTACGAGCCAGAAGCAGGCGCGCGCCTGCTCAGGGGTCAAACCACTTTGGCAAACTTCATGATAAATTTGATCAGCAATGCCGACACCTGCAGTACCGGCGCCTAAAAATACAAAACATTGTTTTGACATATCACTGCCAATCATCCGCACCGCCGACATTACATTGGCCAAGGTGACAATACCGGTACCTTGCATATCATCGTTGAAAGTACACATTTCCTGACGATATTTTTCTAAATTTTTACGTGCATTTTCTTTGGCAAAATCTTCCCAATGCAAATAGATATTCGGTAATACTTTACGCAAGGTTTTCACAAAATGTTCGATAAAGTCATCATAGTCTTTGCCGCGCACTCGAGCATGGCGCCAGCCCAGATACATCGGGTCATTGAGTAATTTTTCATTATTGGTACCAGTGTCCAGTTGAATGGGAATGACTCGATGTGGGCTAATGCCCGCACATAAAGTATAGACCATCAACTTAGCGATAGAAATATCCATGCCACCCACGCCCTGATCACCAATTCCCAGAACCCGCTCACCATCAGTTACCACCACCAAATCAACCTCTGTCATCAAGCGATTACGTAGAATTGCTTCGATTTGATCTTTTTGCGGATAGGATAAATACAGGCCACGCGGACGGCGCATTTCCAAACTAAAATTTTCTACGGCACTGGCAACGGTGGGGGTATAAATCACCGGTAACATTTCCTGTAAATGCAAGCCGACCAATTTGTAAAACAGTGTGGCATTGAAATCATGTAGATTATTGAGAAACACGTTTTTTTGCAACGGTGTCGGTTGCTCTTGGTATTGCTGATAAATGCGATCCACCTGCTCGTCGATGGTTTCCACGCGAGAAGGTAAACGACCGATCAAATCAAAATCAACACGTTCTTGCTCGGTAAAAGCACAGCCTTTATTTAGCTCAGGCGCGGTTAACAAATGCCGCCGATTAAAGGAAGTTTCAATACACACCACTTCGCCATTGGCATCACGGACTTCTCGAAAATTCAACATAACCTATTCCTTTCAATTGTGATTAATGATTAACAGCGATCTGGATGCGCCTGCACAAACGCAGGCAGTATTAGGCAATTTTTTTCGATCTTGCTTAAGGTTGGAAACAGCGCCATATCAACGTTATAACGCCGTGCATTATAAATCTGTGGAATCAACGCAACATCAGCCAGACTCAGCGTATCACCAAACGTATAAATGCCCGCGGTATTGCTGCTGATTTGCTCTAACGTTGCAAACGTAAGCTTAACCCAGTATTGATACCAATCTTGCACGGTTGCTTCTGGCTGATGTAAGTCATGTCGCAAGTAGTCTAACACCCGCAGGTTATTAATCGGATGCACCTCACAAGCAATGGCTTGCGCAAACGCCCTTACTTTGGCACGCAACAGGCTATCCTGCGGCAATAACGCCGGGGTTGGGTAACACTCTTCCAGATACTCAATAATCGCCAGCGATTGCGTCAAAATGCCGTTAGGAGTAACCAACGCCGGCACGATATCTTGCGGATTAATCTGATGGTACGCGGCAGCATGCTGCTCACCCACCTTCAGATCAATCGGGTGCAGCTGACACGGCACGTTTTTCAGATTCAGTGCAATGCGCACCCGATAGCTGCACGATGAGCGGTAGTAATGATACAACGTATAGGTTTGCGTTGGTTCCACGCTTATTTTCCTTTAAAAGGTGTCACGGTTTGCGCAATGCTGCCAAAGATGGTGTTGCCTTGTTTATCAAACATCTCAATGCGTACTGTATCACCATACGATAGGTAAGGCGTTTTAGGTTCGCCAAATTCTAACGTCTCCAACATCCGCACTTCTACCAAACAGCAAGAACCCATTTTGGCTTTATCTTGATTGGAGATGGTACCAGAACCAAGCACTGTACCTGCGCCCATATTACGGGTTTTGGCGGTATGCGCAATCAAAGTAGGGAAATCGAAGGTCATGTCTTCGCCGGCATTAGGTTGCCCCAACAATTTGCCTCTGACAAACGCATGCAACGGCAAATGCACCTTGCAACCATCCCAGGCATCGCCCAATTCATCAGGGGTAACGGCAATCGGGGAGAACGCGCTGCTGGGCTTACTTTGATAAAAACCGAAGCCTTTTTTCAACTCACCCGCGGTTAAACCACGCAAGGTAACATCATTCACCAGCATAATCAGTTTGATGTGTTTTTTGGCTTGTTCTGGCGTGGTACCCATTGGCACATCATCGGTAATCACCGCCACTTCTGCTTCCAGGTCAATACCCCAGCTCTCATCGATCACTTCAATATCATCATGAGGCCCAATCAACGTGTCGCCACCACCTTGATACACCAATGGGTCATGCCAGAAGGTTTCCGGCAAGGTATCACCACGCGCTCGGCGCACCAGGTCAACGTGAGTAACATAAGCGCTGCCATCGACCCAATGAAAGGTACGTGGCAAGGGCGAATGGCATTGGGTTTCATCAAACGCAAACGCGGTTTCACATTTGCCTTGGTTTAAACGGTCATACACCTGAGTTAATTGCGGCGCAGTAACCGCCCAGTTGTCGAGTGCCTGTTGTAACGTATCGGCAATACCGGTGGCATACACGGCTTGTTTCAAGTCACGGCTTACCACGATGAGTTGTCCATCACGGCCTTTTTTTAAAGAAGCAAGTTTCATAGCAAAATCTCCTAAGGTTGATTATTTTTTAAAGTTCAGCTTCAAATCTTTCCAGCAATCACGATATGCTTTTTGTCGGTTGGTCGCCTGGTGTGCTGCCTCAGTAAGACGGTAGGGTTTGTTGGATTCCACCATAAACGCAAGGTTATGCACATAATGCTCAGGTTTTAACTGTTTTTCAATCGCATGCTGATAGCTGAGACTGTCGGGGCCATGACCTGACATGGAATTATGCAGGCTAGCACTACCAGGAATAAAGCCATTCTCTTTGGCATCATATTGACCAATGATATTGCCCATAAATTCACTCATAATATTACGGTGATAGTACGGCGGACGGAAGGTATGTTCGGCCACCATCCAATGTTCGGGGAAAATCACAAAGTCAACACTAGAGGTCCCAGGCACCGCACTGGGTGAGCTTAATACCACAAAAATGGAAGGATCTGGATGATCCACCGATGCCGTAAAGAAAGATTTAAACAATGTCAGGTCGTACTTGTAAGGATAATAAAACCCATGCCACGCCACCACATCCAACGGCGAATGACCAATGGCATGCTGCCATACATGACCTTCGAATTTTCTCAACATGGTAAAAGCACCACTGCGCTCTTCAAACCAGGCTACCGGCACCAAAAAATCTCGCTCTTCGGTGGTACCATTGGCGCCGATGACACCGCGATCAAGCAGGGTAAACGCACGGCCATAATTTTCTACGTAGTAACCGCGGGCACGGGCTTCACAGAGTTCGATTTGAAAACAAACGCCACGCGGCATAATCGCGATTTCCCCGGGTTTGATGGTCAAGCAACCAAACTCGGTTTTAAACAGCAACTCACCTTCTTGTGCAATAAACAACATTTCGGCGTCGTGGTTAACAAAAAAGGTATCGGTCATCGAAGCCGTGGCAGTAAACAAATAAACCGCACAGCCGTCTTGCCCCACCACGCCATTGCTGACGTATTTTACACTGCCTTGAAATACATCGTACGCACCCTCTTTATAAGCCGGTGGGTCCCAGCGAAATTGCGTCGGTGGCGTAATGATGTCGTTGCCTTGCAATAAGCCATCACACAATCGGTCTTCACCACCATGCAACACCGAAGGTCTGAGTCGATATTGCCAGCTTTTCAAATTGGCCGAACGCGGACTGGTGAACGCAGTGCCGTTGATTTGCTCGGCATAAAGCCCATACGCCAAATGTTGCGGAGAATTTTGAGTTAACGGCAGCGCGCCAGGCAGCACTTCACTTTCATGATAATTGCGCACGCCGCGAAGATAGGAAAACTCCTTTTGCATAACCAGTCCCTAATTTAAAAATTTCGATTCTTGCTTGTTAGTATAGCTTATTTTCTCTATGCGCGAGTGAATATATTTAAATAAATTTAAATGACTTAATTTCTTGTGAGTGACGAGTTCTCCGTGTAATTATTTCTCAGCCACTAACTTTGACTTTAATTTTCCCAAATCCGCAGCAAGCGCCTTCCACTCCGTAGTGAGTTCAGTAAATTTCTGATAATTGGCAACCTGCTTTTTTATCTCCGGCAACT
>CANJVU010000033.1:0-11337 GCA_947478525.1 Thiotrichales bacterium | reverse complement strand
GGTTCCGCGCCGATGATAGTGTGAGGTTTCTCATGCGAAAGTAGGTCACCGTCAGGCATTCTCTTCCAAAACCCCTAGTTCCCTAATCCGAACTAGGGGTTTTTTGCTTTATGGGTATTTTTACTTGCACAATGTCGACTATTATGTTTATCTATCCAGCATTCCCGATCAATAGCAGCAGGACAAAACCATGAGCACAGAGTGTTATATTGAAAAAGTCGCCATCCTTGGTGCAGGCACCATGGGTGCGCAGATTGCAGCGCTGTTTGCTGGCGCAGGCGTCAAAACCTATTTATATGATTTACCCGCCAAAGATAAAGATAAAAATCAGCAGGTAAAAAAGTCAATTGATGCGCTTCGTAAATTACAACCGAGTCCCTTGGTATCAAAAGAAGTGACGGATTGGATTCAACCCGCTAACTACGATGATGACTTAGAACACTTGCGTACTTGTGATCTGGTGTTAGAGGCCGTTGCTGAGCGCGTCGATATCAAGGTACAGTTATTTGAAAAAATTCAGCCGTATCTGGGCGAAAAAACCATTCTGGCCAGCAATACTTCAGGTTTAAGTATTAATGAGCTGGCAGGACATTTATCGGATAGCGTCAAACAACGCTTTCTGGGTGTGCACTTTTTTAATCCGCCGCGTTATTTGCCTTTAGTGGAGTTGATCCCGAGCAAAACAACTTCCGTATCATTGATGCAAGCCTTGGAAACATTTTTAGTATCCACGCTGGGTAAAACCGTGATTTATGCACAAGATACCCCAAACTTTATCGCCAACCGCATCGGTGTGTTTTCGATTTTAGCGGTGTGTCATTACGCTGAACACTATAATATCGGTTTAGAAGTGGTTGATGCATTAACCGGGAAATTGCTAGGACGACCAAAAAGCGCGACCTTTCGTACTGCAGATTTGGTTGGTTTGGATGTGTTGGATCATGTGATTGCGACCATGCGCAACCAGTTGATTAATGATCCGTGGCATACGTATTTCCAATTGCCTTCATGGTTGCAAGACATCGTTAAACAAGGCGCGTTGGGCCAAAAAACTAAAAGAGGCATTTATTTTAAACGTGATGATGGTCTCTGTGTTTGGGACATTTCTACCAAACAATATCGTCTGTCGGATCAAAAAGCTGATGCAAACGTAATTGAGATCCTAAAAGAAAAAAATTTGGCAAAGCGCTTTAAAGCATTACGTGAATCTACCCATCCACAAGCCCAGTTTTTATGGGCGTGTCATCGCGAATTATTTGCCTATTGTGCCTATTGTCTGCCAACCATTGCTGAAACTACGCGCGATATTGATCTGTCCATTCGCAAAGGTTATGGTTGGAAAGAAGGTCCCTTCGAACTGTGGCAGCAAGCCGGGTTTGAAGAAATATCATCATGGATTGAACAGGACATCAACGCGGGTCAATCGCTGGTTAAAGCCACTTTGCCAGCGTGGGTGAAAACCAATAAGCCTTATGAGCCGGGCAAAGCTTTTTCCGCCAGCTTATCCAAGTATTTGGGCAGAGCACAATTACCTGTTTATCAGCGCCAATTGTTTTATGATGCGACGTTTAATGAAACCTTCAATGAAGGCAAAACGCTCTATGAAAATGAGGGTGTACGCTTGTGGCACCTGGGTGATGATATCGGTATTCTGTCGTTTAAATCAAAAATGTGTACTGTGTCCGAGCAAGTCCTGGATGGTATTTTTGCCTCGATTAAAGTGGCTGAGCAGCAGTGCAAAGCATTGGTGATTTGGCAACGTCATGGTCAACACTTCAGCGCCGGTGCTGATTTAATGCAAGCTGGTGAAAAATTTCTGATGGAAGGGCCACCTGCATTAGAAACTATGCTAACCAAATTCCAGAATGCCAATTTGGCTTTTCGTCACGCTAAAATACCGGTGGTTGCTGCAGTTCGTGGCTATGCTTTTGGCGGTGGTTGTGAAATGTTGATGCACTCCGATCATGTGGTCGCTTGTGTCGAATCCTATGTTGGTTTGGTGGAAGTTGCGGTCGGCTTGATTCCTGGTGCGGGTGGCTGTAAAGAATTAGCTTTGCGCGCGTCGCAGGCGCAAAACCCAGAAAAAGCGTTGCAAGACAGTTACAAGCATGTGGCGATGGCGGAAGTGGCGAAGAGCGCTTTTGAAGCTAAGCAAATGGGATACTTGTGCCCGGGCGATACCATTATTTTTAATCCCGATGAATTGCTCTATGTTGCCAAAGCACAGGCTAAAGCCTTGGCGGAATCCAATTATCGGCCACCGGTGTCCAAACCCTTTAAAGTTTTGGGCCGTCCGGCGATTGCCACCATTCGCATGTTGCTCGCTAATATGAAAGAAGGTCAGCAGATTTCCGAGTATGATTACTTCATTTCTGATCGCTTGGCGGATATTATGTGTGGCGGTCAAATTGATGGCGGCACGGTCGTTGATGAAGAATGGCTCTTGCGCAAAGAGCGCCAAGTGTTTATGGAGCTGGTAGAAAATGAAAAAACCTTCCAGCGCATTCAACATATGTTAGACACCGGCAAACCATTAAGGAATTAATTATGCAAAACGTTTATATTGTTGCCGCACAGCGCACGCCGGTTACCAAGGCCAATCGCGGTGCTTTTGCACAAACGCGGCCGGATGATTTGATTGCGCATGCGATTAAAGGCTCGTTGGCTAAAACCAGTATTGATCCTAAATTAATTGAAGATGTCATTATCGGTTGCGCCATGCCCGAAGGTGAGCAAGGCTTAAACATTGGTCGTATTGCAACATTGATGGCGGGGTTGCCGCACACGGTGCCCGGTATGACGATAAATCGCTATTGCAGCTCAGGTGTGCAATCGATGGCGATTGCCGCCGATCGTATTGCGGCAGGTTTTGCCGATGTAATGGTTGCTGGTGGTGTCGAAAGCATGAGTTTGGTGCCGATGGGTGGCAATAAAATGGCCGCCAACCCAGCATGGTTTGAGCATAATGATCAATTAGCGATTGCTTTTGGTATGGGTATTACTGCCGAAAAAGTCGCAGAGCGTTGGAAAATCTCACGCACTGATCAAGATGCATTTTCACTGTTGAGCCATCAACGTGCCGTTGCAGCAATCAATCAAGGTTATTTCAACGCTGAGATTTTACCGTTTGAAGTGACGTATCGCTTGCCAGATCTTGCTACTGGGAAAATTAACACTTCCAGTATTATCGTTCATCAAGACGAAGGCCCACGTGCTGATACCAGTTTAGATGCACTGGCCAAGCTCAAACCTGCCTTTGTCTCTGTTGAAAAGGGTACCGTTACTGCCGGTAATAGTTCACAAATGAGCGATGGAGCAGGTGCAGCAGTATTGGTCAGCGAGCGTTTCTTGAGGCAGCATAACTTAACGCCGATCGCACGCTTTTGTGGTTCTAGTGTTGCTGGTGTACCGCCCGAAATTATGGGCATTGGCCCCATCGAAGCCATTCCTCGAGTATTAAAGCAAGTGGGCTTAACGCTGGCGGATGTTGACTGGATTGAGTTAAACGAAGCCTTTGCTGCACAGTCATTAGCAGTCATTCGTGATTTAAAACTGGATCCAGCCAAAGTCAATCCACTGGGCGGTGCGATTGCCCTAGGTCATCCGCTGGGTGCGACAGGTGCCATTCGGGTGGCAACCTTATTGCATGGGTTGCAACGTGTGAAAAAACGCTATGGCTTGGTGACTATGTGTATTGGCACCGGCATGGGCTTTGCGGCGCTGTTTGAAAATTTATTAAGTTAACATAGAGGTTAGTTGTGGACAGAGTGTGGTTGAACGAGTATCCGGGTAGTGTGCCGTATCATTTATTCCTAAACCCTGATGAAACCTTGGTTTCGCTTTACGAGGAATCTTGCCGGAAGCATGCCCATAAACCGGCGTTTACTTGCCAGGGTGTGACGTTGAATTATGCCGAAACTCACCGTGCCAGCACGCGTTTTGCCACCTATTTGCAACAAGAATTAAAGCTAAAACCGGGCGATCGTGTCGCGATTATGTTGCCCAATATTTTGCAGTATCCTGTGGCGTTGTTCGGTATTTTACAGGCCGGTTGCGTGGTGGTTAACCTCAATCCATTGGATAAAGCCCGTTCATTGGAATATGAGCTCACTAGCTCTGAAGCAAAAGCAATCGTGGTTTCTGAGAATTTTGTCTCAGAGCTTCGCCTGATTGTAGATCAAACCAAATTAGAAAAAATCATCATCACGTCTGTCGGTGCGTTATATTCGCCTTTAAAGCGCTGGATCGTTAATTTTGTGGTGCGTCATATCAAGAAAATGGTTCCCGCGTGGCACCATCCTAAAAGCATCCGTTTCCGTCGTGCCCTGCATCTAGGGCATCATCACACTTTATATCCAATGGACATCAAGTCCACCGACTTGGCGTTTTTACAATATACTGGTGGCACCACTGGTGTGGCGAAAGGTGTGGAGTTAACCCATGCCAATATGGTTGCCAATGCTCATCAATGCGGCACTTGGATTTCTAAATATCTGGTGCACAAACGTGAAGCGGTGATCACCGCATTACCGTTATATCATGTGTTTTCGTTGATGGCCAACTGCCTGGTGTTTGTGTTGATCGGTGGTGAAAATGTGCTGATTCCCAACCCGCGCGATATAAAAGGGTTTATCAAAACTCTCCGGCATACTTATTTTACCGGCATTACTGGGGTGAACACTTTGTTTAATGCATTGTTGCATAATCCTAATTTTAAAAAATGCAATTTCAAGCACTTAACCATTACTTTGGGGGGCGGTATGGCCGTGCAGAAAGTGGTGGCGGATCAATGGTATCACGTTACTGGGTCAGTGCTGTGCCAAGGCTATGGGTTAACCGAATCTTCTCCAGTGGTTACCATTGGACGATTTGATCGGCCGTACAATGGTAGCATTGGGTTGCCGGTACCATTGACTGACATTAGCATTCAAGATGCCGAGGGTCATATGTTGCCAGTGGGGGAGCAGGGTGAATTATGTGTCAAAGGTCCGCAAGTAATGCGCGGCTACTGGCGCGATTCCGAAGCCACTCAAAAAGTATTGACCAAAGAGGGTTGGTTGCGCACCGGTGATATTGCCTATATCGATGCCAAAGGGTATACCTACATTGTCGATCGTCTTAAAGATATTGTAATTGTCTCAGGTTTTAAAGTCTGCTCGATTGAAGTTGAAGAAGTCATTAGCCAACTCGCCGGTATCAAAGAAGTCGCGATTATTGGCGTGCCTGACCCGGACCATGGTGAAGTGGTAAAAGCCTATGTTTCATTGGTGCCTAAAGCTCAGTTGACTGAAAAAGACATCATCGATTACTGTCGCCAAAAGTTGCTGGCGTATAAGGTGCCGAAGCACGTTGAGATCCGCGATGACCTGCCCAAAAGCAATGTGGGTAAGATTCTCAAGAAAACGCTGAGGGAGGCGTTGGTTCAAAAAAGTTGATTATGTTGATGTCCATATAAATTCAGTAATCTAGCTGTGACCTCAGGACTATGATAAGATGTTTCCATCCGCATAAATAAGGAAAGGGCGATGGACGTGGTTTGGGCGATTGTCTCACTGTTGGCAATTACGGTGCTGGTAGGGTTATGGTATCCGCGATTTTGGTTGTGGACGATTGTGTCGGTGCTTTGGCTTATTGCCTGGCAGATGCATGGCACCATCAGTGGCGTAGGTGCTGTTTTGTTATGGATTTTTGGTGTGTTAACTTGGGTGCCGATGAATATCAGGCCACTGCGTCGAGTTTTGATTACCCGTGGGATGTTCGCTATTTTTAAACGCAACCTACCGAAAATGTCGCAAACCGAAGCTGAGGCAATTAGTGCTGGCGATACCTGGTGGGAAAAGGAAGTGTTTCAAGGTCGCCCCAACTGGAAGCATCTGCATGAATTAAAATTATCGGAATTGAACGACGAAGAAAAATTGTTTTTGGATAATGAAACTGAAACGTTGTGCGCCATGCTCGATGATTGGAAAATTACGCACATCGATAAAGATCTGTCGCCAGAGGTGTGGCAATACATTAAAGATAAAGGGTTTTTTGGCATGGTCATTGCCAAGCAATATGGCGGTAAAGGCTTTAGTGCGGCAGCGCATTCCGCGGTGGTGATGAAAATTGGCACTAAGAGTTTAACCGCAGCAGTGACTGTGATGGTGCCCAACTCCCTTGGGCCTGGTGAGTTGATCTATCATTATGGTACCAAGGAGCAAAAAGACCATTACTTGCCAAGATTGGCGCGCGGTGAAGAGGTTCCCTGTTTTGGCTTGACCAGCGAAGCCGGAGGCAGTGATGCCACAGCAATGGTAGATCGCGGTATAGTGTGTCGCGGCGAGTTTAATGGCCAGGAAGTTTTGGGTATGCGTCTTACCTTTAGTAAGCGTTATATTACGCTGGCGCCGGTTGCCACGTTGATCGGTTTAGCGTTTAAATTATCTGACCCTAATCATCTGCTGGGTGATAAAGAAGAGTTGGGTATTACCCTGTGTTTGTTGCCCCGCAATCATCCTGGCTTAGAAATTGGTCGTCGCCATTGGCCATTGGATATTCCGTTTATGAATGGACCTATTACTGGAGAAAACGTATTTGTGCCGCTGGATTGGGTGATCGGTGGTAAAGAGATGATCGGTCGTGGTTGGATGATGTTGGTCGAATGCTTGTCGATTGGCCGTTCAATTTCCTTGCCCGCATTGAGTTCAGCCAGTGGTGCAGTGAATTTTTTAGCCGCCAGCGCTTATGCGGTGGTGCGTCAGCAATTTAAAGTGCCCCTATATAAATTTGAAGGCGTAGAAGAGAAATTGGCGCAGATTGGTGGTTTTGCCTATCTCTTGGATGCATGTCGCCGCTTGACCTTGACGGCAGTGGATCAACAGATTAAGCCGTCGGTGGCCTCTGCGATTGCCAAGTATCATATGACCGAGATGGGTCGTCAAGTCGTTAATAATTCGATGGATATTCATGGGGGCAAAGGTATTATGCTCGGGCCGCATAACTATTTGGGTCGTGCCTATCAGGCAACGCCGGTGAGCATTACCGTGGAAGGTGCGAATATTTTAACGCGCAACCTGATTATCTTTGGTCAAGGTTCGATTCGTTGTCACCCTTATATACTGCAAGAGATGCAGGCAGTGATGGCCAATGATTTGAAAGAATTTGATCAAGTTATTTACCCGCATTTTGGCTATATCTTGTCAACGATCTGTCGTGCGGCGTGGAATGGCTTGACGGCAGGGAAGTTGATTGACCGACCGGCGGGTAAATTGAGTCGCTATTATCGTGATGTCACACGTATAAGTACGGCGTTGGCGGTGTCCAGCGAAGTCATTATGTTGACGTTAGGTGGTAAGTTGAAACGCAAAGAGCGTATTTCTGCCCGTTTAGGCGATGCCCTGAGTTATCTCTATTTGGCATCGGCAGTGTTAAAGCATTTTCATGACCATAGGCAATCTGAATCAGAGTTGCCATTGGCGCGCTGGTCGTTGCAACATTGTTTGTATCAGGCGCAGGAAGCCTTGGTAGATACCTATGAGAATTTACCTTCACGCTGGTTGAGGCAATTGAACTTCTTGTGGGGTAAGCCTTTCAAGAAACCGAGTGATCGATTGGATCGGGAAGTGGTGAAAGCGATGTTGGAGCAGCCGAGTAATCGTGCCTGGTTTGCGCAGTATTGTCATCTGTCCAGTGGTATGATGGCAACCTTGCAGCACGCGTTAGATAATCCAACATCAGAGAATATTCAAAAAGTGGTGGCGGTGGACGCGTTCGCCCCTAATAATATATAGAGGAGTATGAGATGGATCTGCGGCAACAATTTGAAGAAACGTTGAAAAAAGTAAAAGACGGTAGCGTGACGAAAACTCCTGGCCAAACGGAAAAATTGCAATTGTATGCGTGGTATAAGCAGGCGACAGAGGGCGATGTAACAGGTGAGGCGCCGAAAGGGTTTGATATTGTGGGTAAAGCTAAATTCGCGGCGTGGGAGCGAGTGAAAGGCATGGGCAAAGACGATGCGATGAAATATTACGTCGCTTTTTTCGTGTGAAAATTTTTGAAAAAAGCAGCCGATTTTATGTTGACGCAGTGGGATTGTCTCTATATAATCACGCGTCTGAATTTTCTCAATTACATGAGAATGCTGGAAAATAAAGTGAACTTTGGAGTGACTCAATGACAACTGTTAATCAGTTAGTGCGCAAGCCGCGCAGCCCGAACAAGGCCAAGACTACCGTGCCTGCATTGCAATCGTGCCCGCAAAAACGGGGTGTTTGCACTCGTGTCTATACCACTACACCGAAAAAACCAAACTCAGCATTGAGAAAGGTGGCGCGGGTGCGTTTAACCAACGGCCATGAGGTCAGTAGTTATATTGGTGGTGAAGGCCACAATCTGCAAGAGCATTCCGTAGTATTGATTCGTGGTGGTCGGGTAAAGGATTTGCCGGGGGTTCGTTATCACACCGTGCGTGGTAGCTTAGATACCTCGGGTGTTGCCGATCGCAGACAGGGTCGTTCCAAATATGGTGCGAAGCGTCCAAAAAATAAATAATTAACCTTAAGAGTGGGAAATAGCCATGCCAAGAAGAAGAGTCGTCGCCAAGCGAGAAATATTGCCAGATCCGGTGTACGGTAGTGATATGTTGGCGCGTTTTATGAATCGCGTGATGCAAGATGGTAAGAAATCGATTGCAGAAAAAATTATTTATAATGCATTAGATTGCATTAAAAGTGAAGCCAAAGGTGCGCAAGAATTAGAAGTGATTCACAAGGCCATTGACAATGTTCGCCCTTTGGTTGAGGTGAAGTCTCGCCGTGTGGGTGGTGCTACTTACCAGGTTCCTGTTGAGGTGCGTCCGGAGCGTAGTGAAACCTTGGCGATGCGTTGGTTGATTGATGCGGCGCGTAAGCGTCGTGAAAAATCGATGGGTATTCGTTTGGCAAAAGAATTGATGGAAGCGTCTGAAAACCGTGGTACTGCTGTGAAGAAACGCGAAGATGTGCATCGCATGGCAGAAGCAAATAAAGCGTTCGCACATTACCGTTGGTAATAAAAAAATAGTTTAGTAGAGGAATAGTCGTGGCTCGTTCAACACCCTTAAATCGATATCGTAACTTTGGAATTTGCGCTCACGTGGATGCGGGTAAAACTACTACTACTGAGCGCGTTCTCTATTACGCAGGCTTAACTCATAAAATGGGTGAGGTGCACGATGGCGCTGCGACCATGGATTGGATGGAGCAAGAGCAAGAGCGTGGTATCACCATTACTTCTGCTGCGACAACAGTTCAATGGAAGGGGATGGCTGGTCAATTTACCGACCCCTATCGTTACAACATTATTGATACGCCTGGTCACGTTGACTTTACCATTGAAGTGGAGCGCTCGCTGCGTGTGCTTGATGGCGCGGTGGTTGTATTTTGCGCCACCTCTGGTGTTGAGCCTCAGTCTGAAACTGTATGGCGCCAAGCGAATCGTTATGGTGTTCCGCGCCTGGTGTTTGTTAATAAAATGGATCGTGCTGGCGCTGATTTCTTGCGTGTAGTTGCGCAAGTGAAAACGCGTTTGGGTGCTCGTCCCGTTCCAGTTCAATTGAACATTGGTGCTGAAGAGAATTTTGAAGGCGTGATTGATTTGATCATCATGAAAGCCATTTATTGGAACGAAGCTGATAAGGGGTTGACGCACGTATTAAAAGAAATTCCAGGAAACTTGTTGTCAAAGGCTCAAGAGCTGCGCTTGCAAATGGTAGAGGCCGCTGCAGAAGGTGGTGAGCACTTGATGGATAAGTATTTGAATGGCGTTGACTTGACAGAGGAAGAGATTCGTCAGGGTTTGCGTCAGCAAGTAATTGACAATCAAATCGTATTAGCATTTTGTGGTTCTGCTTTTAAAAATAAAGGTGTTCAAGCGTTGCTTGATGGCGTGGCATATTATTTGCCAGCGCCTAATGAAGTGCCAGATATTAAAGGGTTGTTGGAAGATGAGGTAACAGAAGCGTTTCGTAAATCTTCAGACTCTGAGCCGTTCTCTGCTTTAGCATTTAAGTTGGCGAGCGACCCATTCGTAGGTAACCTGACATACTTTCGTGTATATTCCGGTGTTCTGCGCTCAGGTGATGCAGTTTATAACTCCGTGAAGCAAAAACGTGAGCGTATTGGCCGTTTGGTGCAAATGCACGCCAATAAACGCGAAGAAATTAAAGAAGTTTATGCGGGTGATATCGCTGCAGCAATCGGTTTGAAAGAAGTGAGAACCGGTGATACTTTGTGTGATGAAAAAAATATTATCATTCTTGAAAGAATGATATTTCCACAGCCTGTAATTTCTGTTGCAGTTGAACCGAAAACCAAAGCTGACCAAGAAAAAATGGGTATTGCACTGAGTAAGTTGGCCGATGAAGATCCTTCATTCCGTGTGTTTACTGATGAAGAAACCAGTCAAACCATTATTGCGGGTATGGGTGAGTTGCATCTTGAAATTATTGTTGACCGCATGCGTCGCGAATTTAAAGTGGACGCAAATGTTGGTAAGCCTCAGGTTGCTTATCGTGAAACCATTCGTGGTAGCGTTGAACATGAATCCAAATTCGTACGTCAATCTGGTGGTCGTGGTCAGTATGGTCATGTTTGGTTGCGGATTGAGCCTTTGGAAACTGGGAAAGGTTATGAGTTTGTCAACGAAATCGTTGGTGGTGCAGTTCCTAAGGAATATATTCCTGCCGTTGACAAGGGTATTGCGGAGCAGCTGCTGAATGGTGTAATTGCGGGTTATCCGGTTATCGATGTCAAAGTAACCTTGTTTGATGGTTCTTACCATGAAGTAGATTCTAATGAAATGGCTTTTAAAATCGCCGGTTCTATGGGTTTCAAAGAAGGTGCTAAAAAAGCAAAACCTGTGTTGTTAGAGCCAGTGATGAAAGTTGAAGTTGTCACGCCAGAAGATTACATGGGCGATGTGATTGGTGACTTAAATCGTCGTCGTGGTGTTATCTTGGGTATGGAGGATGGCGTTGCTGGTAAAATCGTTAGAGCGGATGTACCGTTGGCAGAGATGTTTGGTTATGCTACGGATGTGCGCTCAATGAGTCAGGGGCGTGCCAGCTACACGATGGAATTTACGCGTTACGAAGAGGTTCCGAGAAACGTTTCGGAAGAAATTATTAAAAAAAGAAGCAGTTAATTTAACTTAAGGAACTAAAGTCATGGCAAAGGAAAAATTTGAACGTAAGAAGCCGCATTTAAACGTCGGCACAATTGGACACGTTGACCACGGTAAAACAACGCTGACCGCTGCGATTACGAAAGTGATGGCAGAGAAACATGGTGGCCAATTTAAAGCGTATGACCAAAT
>CANJVU010000032.1 GCA_947478525.1 Thiotrichales bacterium | reverse complement strand
GTGTTTAACGGATTGGAGCAATCCTGGCGCAGATAACTTTGGATGAAGATCGATCGGCATTTTTATCTCAAAAGGTTGCGAAAAATAAATTAAGCATGCCTTTGAGAGGCTTATGTATCAATGCGTCATTTCAGACCGGGAATTGCTGACATTGCTGCGGTCATTTTGGTATCCCCAAATACCTTTGGCCATTCACCGAAACTTAAATTGGTGGTAATGATGAGCGACACCTTCTCATAAAGCTGGCTGACTAAGTGAAACAGTAGCGCACCTCCTGACTCTGAGAATGGCAGGTATCCTAGTTCATCCAAGACAATAACATCCGCGTTTTTAAGGCGATTGGCTAGGCGTCCGGCTCTGTGCTGCAGCTTTTCTTGCTCTAACTGATTGACCAAATCAACCACATTGTAAAAGCGTGCTCGTTTGCCTTGTTTGACTCCCTGGCTTGCCAATGAAATCGCTAAATGGGTTTTACCGCTGCCGGTTCCACCTACCAGAATAATGTTGCGCTTAGCCTCAATAAATTCACAATCATGCAGCTGCTGCATTTGTTCTTCCTGAACACAACTTTCATTGAAGTTAAATTCAATCAAACTGCGGCTTACAGGGAATTTTGCAATCCCTAGTTGATAGTTGATTGAGCGGGTTTCTCGCATGGTCTGCTCTGCTTGAAGCAGGATAAGTAACCACGCCTGATGGGTAAGTTTTTGAGTTGATTTGGCCGCTTCATATTCCTGTAATCGACTTAGCATGCCATGCAGCTTCAGGGTTTTTAAGGCTTCTTGCAGTTCAGTGTGTGACATAGGTATGCTCCATGAGTAGTGAATTATATTGTTGACAGTTAGCCAATGGTTCTCGTTCAAGCTTTAACAACAGTGGCGTTATCAGGAGTTCAATGATGGGTGTTGGTCTTAATCGGCTGAGCGCATTGAGAATGTAGTCGCGAGCAACTACTTTATCTGACAATGCCAACTCACAAGCAACACCAACAGCCTCAATGCCATGTACTGTCATTGCCAACAGCACATCAACACATTCTCGATCACCTCCTTTACGTTTCATTAATATGTTTTTGACTTGAAGAATCGATGAGGGCAACTTCCATTCCTTAAAGGGCGCTCCATTGCGTAAAGCACCTGGCTTACGCTCCAGTAATGGCAAGTAATGCCAGGGATTAAAAAGAGTTTTGTCTCGACTAAATTCACGAGGGTGACTGGCAATTTGCTCTACCCCAGCAAACACTTCAACCAGAGTGGCGTAGACTTTTAGAGTAACGGTCTGATTGGCATAGGCACAGTCAACACTATAACGGTTGCGATCGAAGTGAATCAGGCAAATAGAATTGACCTGACAAACGCGCTCACTGTAGCCTTCAAAGGGTGGCCCCAGCAATCTCAAATAACCTTTTTCTTGTTGGAAAACCTCTTCAATCGTCTGTTCTTTTTGCTCAGGATGGTGGCGATCCGCTGCCAATGATTGGCACTGTGAAGCTAAATCCTGATTCAACTGATCAAGGCTGGCCACCTTAAGGCGTGGGCTGAAGATCCAATCACGCGTATTAGCCACCTGATTCTCTACTTGGCCTTTTTCCCATCCCGCCGCAGGGCTGCAGGCAGTGGGTTCAATCAAGTAATGGTCCATCAGGGATAGAAATCGGCGGTTGAATACGCGGTTCTTGCCAATAAAAACAACATCTACGGCCGTTTTCATGTTGTCGTAAATCCCGCGCCGAGTTAACCCTCCAAAAAACTCAAACGCTCGGTTGTGCGCATCAAATAGCATTTCCTGGCTTTCTCGCATATAGGCAATCAGAAAGCATTTACGGCTATAGCAAAGCCGAAACTGGGCTACTTTAATCTTTTGAATAATGCCGCCAAGCTCAATGACTTCCTCACTCCAATCAAATTGGTATGCTTCTCCTGGTGCAAAGTATAGGGGCACATAGCCACTGGAGGACTCCTTGTGTTTCTTACGCCAGTTTTTAACAAAACGTTGTACGCTGTCGTATGCCCCTGGATAATTGATCTCTACCAACAACGTATGGTACTTCATGGCGCTGCAGCGCTGCTTTCTTGGCAACAGATGGTCACGCTCAAGCCATTGCTCTAACGTGTCTTTAAATGCCCCTAGCTTCGGTGTAGGCTGCTCTGATCGCTGATAGACTATGTCAGCCCTCTCACTGCGAATAATACCTCGAATCGTATTGCGTGATATTTGCGTCTCTCGAACCAGTTTACCAATGCTGTATCCTTCAACAAAATGTAGCCGTCTAATCTTCGCTTTTGATTCCATCATTAACACCCTTATCTTGCTCCCTAATTCAACAGAATAGAGAGTTTACCTTTTAATCAATATAGGGGGGTCAATTTTGGACGCTGATTTCCCCTAAAAGGGGGTCATTATTGCACGCTGTTTTACAGACCAGTAAAGAACGCGCTGCTGATCTAGATGCGCGGCGTATTATTTCAAAAGAGCTTGGGCATGGAAGAATTGAGGTGGCACGGGTTTATTTGGCTTAAGTTTTAAAGGGCGACCGGGAAGAGTTCGCTCATCACCTGATGAGCGACAACCATAATTCCCTACCGGTTGCCATCATCTGGTGTGCCGCTTAACCCAAAGGCCACCGCCAAAGCATGAGTTTGGTCTAACTCAGCTAGTCACCTAGCCACTAAGGACGCTTTGTTTCTACCGGTTCCCCAGCAAATCTAGCTGGCACAAGTTGACCCATCCAAAATTTAACAACATCACTGGCACGTGTCACAATGTCTTTTGAACCACTTTCTATCATTAATTTACTCTTTAATTGAAAAACACACCGCACTGTTGGATAAGATCTGAGTTCCTCAGATGAAACAACCGGTATTCTCCGCAACTCTTCCATTAATTCTGGACTTGCGTGCGCACCCAACAGTTCAAATGCCGCCTTACCATCTGGCCTTTTAATTTCAAGGTCTGCACCAAACTTTAACAACAATCGCAGCGCCAATAAATTTTTTTCTTGAGAAACATCGTACAATTGTTGAATCAACGTATATCCTGAAGGGCTTGGTTCATTCGGATTAAAACCAAACTCCAATAACACTTGCAACATTTTTATATCATGTAGAGCACGACCACTATGCAATATAGACCATTCCCTTCTGCCTTCTAATGGCAAACGAACGTCTGCGCCATAACTTAACAATAAACGCAGTACTTCCGATCGTGAAACCTCAGCCAATGGTCGAACACCTGTTAGATCAAGTAAATTAGGATCTGCTCCTTTCTCCAATAATAAAGCCAGCATCTCAAAGTATCGTAATTTTTTATAGTTTGGCTGTTGCGTATATTGCTTCAATGCATAACATAAAAGAGATCTCTTTTCTCGATTACACTGATTTAAATCAATGCCTCTGGTGATTAATTCCTGTAGCACTTTCAAATGACCATCATCAATGGCTTTGAACAAAAATTGCGTGACCAGAGAAGTATTGATGTCGAGCACAATGTCTGCTTGCTTCAATAAAACCCATACCGCATCACAACGACCAAAATACATGGCGGCTTGTAGCGGTGTTTTTCCATTTCGAGCACAGTGATGATGATCCGCTTTTTGTGCAATTAACAATATTAATGTGTCTACATTACCTTCCTGAGCCGCCCAGTATAATGGAGTGCGACCGGCTTGATCTTCTTGCTCCAATAGCGAAGAATCAAATGACAGCAAAAATTTCAAGCTTTCAGGTGTACCCCCATAGGCTGCGCGATGAATGGGCATCACCCCATCTTTTGCCATATGCCTTGGGTTTGCCATACGTTTCAGAAGCAATTGAATCAAAGCCATATCACCATTTTCACAAGCAACATCTAGCGCTGTCCAGCCAAAACGATTTTCCTGGTCTACTGGCACACCTTGGTTTAACAGCATAATCATAATGACTTCATACCCTTTTTCGCACGCCAAATATAACGGAGGCAGTCCTCGATTATCCAATAAAAGCGCCGAAGCATGACATTCAATTAATACTTCCACCATTGCCACTTCACCCGACTCACAAGCCTTGTGTAGAGGTGTTTTTCCTTCTGCATCAACAGCATGAAAATTGGCATGGTTTGCCAATAAAAACTTCACCATTTCTAAACGAACAGCAATATTACCCTCACCGGAAAGCGCCACATGCAATAAAGTTTTCTCTGGATCAACTTGATTCTCCGTCCCTCGCTGTGTAAATCGCCATGATGTTAATGGCTGATTCACGCTCATACCACGAGACACCAATAGTGCTACCAGCTCTATTGCTCCGATAGCTACTGCCATTTCAAAGAATTTTTTAGTTTCACTTAAGGTGATATCTAGTATCGCACCTCTTTCAAGTAGTAACTGCACCAATGTATAAGTCAACTTAGTTCGTTCATCTAGCGGTTGGGAGCGACCGGCATTACTTTTAGCTCTTTGATATTCACTATTAATAAGCCAAGAAATCGGTGTATAGCTCAACTGCGGTGCTCGAGTGTCCGGCGTCCATATTTCATTGATATTCAACCCTTGATCCAAGCAAAATGTTAACATTTCTAAATTACCGGAATACCTACTACAGAGAATTGCCACATTGGGCAGCACACCACCTCGACCTAAAAAATGCCTTACAACATCGATCATACCAAGCCCAATGGCACGCTCTAAAAAATTTGTTTTATAACCTGCATATGGACACTCTAGTGGAACATCTTCTAACCGAGCACCATGTGCCAAAAAAAATCCAATCAAAATAACATTGCCATTATATAGCGCCATCTCTAAGGGTGTTTGTCCATCAGAATTTCGTATTCGTAGGTCAGCGCCCGCTGCCAACAATAATTGTGCAACCTCTATAAGCTCTGCTTCTGTTCCCCTTGCCCTTGCAAAAAAATGGAATGCTGACATTTGCTGTTTTGGTGATATATAGCGAACGTCTGCGCCTTTATCCAGTAAAAAACGCACCGTTTCTAAATACGCAGCATCCCTCTCTTTTTCGGTCTCTAAAGGAACACTATTCCATCCGGAAAGTGCCAAATGCAATAGACTGGTACCAGGCCAGGAGACGCTTGCATCACTTGTGACACTACTAACCTCAGCACCAGCTTCTACCAAAAACTGCACTATTCTAAAAGAATGAGTATGAGCTGCACTTGCCAGTAATTTATTTAGCTTCTCTCGTGGCGGTATTGCTAAAGAAAATAAAAATTTTATATGATCTAGGTCACCCTGATAACTAATTTTAGTCCATTCTATTCTTGCTCCTTTGGCCACTAATTTCTTCGCCAAACCAATCTGTCCTGCAGTGAGGCAACGTTCTAGCATGGTTGTTCCACTTGGGTCTAATGGGCGATTTACATCAACCATCAGTTCAATGATCAATTCAGCAAGTGCAACATACCGTGGCGCCTGCTCTGCTGAACCATGCGCAGGGTAACGTCCCTCTGAATATTGCGTACCCTGGATGATATAGACAATGCACCTGCCACTCTGCTCATAAATCAACTCGGGATTACGCTCGAGAAAAAATCGTATCATGTCAAATGCACTGGGTTCACTCAGATGCACTTGGCCAAGGCCACTGCGATCGTATGTTGTGCGAGCAACTTCTAAAGCAAGCAAAAAAGGAGATTGACCGTTCGAACTTTGCAAACTTACATTAGCACGATGTTTAAATAGCAAAAGAACCAAATGAATATTCCCCTGCTGAACGGCTAAATGTATACAAGCTTGTTTAATTTGGTGACCGCCTAGGATATCAGGGTTGGCGCTGTGTCTAAACAACAACTCAGTACAGGCTAAAAAATTAACAGCGTGACTCGAACGCCCCCACCGCTGAACAAGATAATGTAGCGGAGTAGAATCTCTTTTATCTAAAGCATTGACCTCCAACCCACGACTTAATAAAAACGCGATAGCAAAAATATTCATCTCTTCTGCCGCCTGATGCAATAGTGTTGCACCTGTTGATGGATTGATATGATGTAAATTACCGCCATGCTCCAATAGCCATTCAATAAAGGAAATATCTCCTTTTCGTAAACTATTAAGCAAAAACACTTGCGCTTTATCTGACTTTAACACTCCTCCTTTTGCTGACCACCGCTCTGCCTCTTCCATTGACTGTGCTTGCTCCAGCAAGATATCCACTGTGCGTTCGCCATATGCTGCAAGGTTAAGATCAAGTGGCATTTCTGCCATCATCAAAGGCTCAAGTACCTCTATCAGGTTATAATAACGCCCCTCATGAGAGATATGTGTTTTGTGATAATGATAATGAAGTGCTGTTCGCCCCTCTGCTGAATTAAAATAATCACTTTTTATCCCTCGTGAAATCAAAAATTGCATAGCGGGAGGTTTGGTCAAGGCGCAAGCAAAAATATCACTCTTAGGATTATCTCCATGCAAACCAAGACGCGCACCAGCATCCAACAATATCGCCATTGATTCAATAGAACCATAGCTTGCAGCCATACATAATGGGGTAAAACGGCTTGAAACCTGATTAATATCCAGTTGCTGAGCAATTAAAAATCGTAGCATTGCTGACGAATTGTTGTGTTTACAATAATAGTGTAATAAATTTTCACCATCCTTGTTGATATAATGAATATCAGCACCATACTTCAACAAAAGCATTACCGCTTCTAAACTGCCACTTTCCACGGCATAGCATAACGGTGTGTCACCATGACTCTGCAAAACATCTACTTCAGCACCTCTTTCCAGCAAAAAACGCAACATTGGAACATGCCCTGCTTTAGCAGCGACTCCTAATAAACTTGATTGAAAGTAAAAAATTTGATTGACGTTAAATCCATGATTTAAAAATAATTCAACAATAGAAATATTACCCTCTTTGGCAGCAAATGAAACAATGAGCGCATTGCCATTATGAAATTTTTTCTCATCAATTTTTGCTCCTGCAGATAGTAAGAATTCAACCATTTGTACTTGCCCGCTTTCAACTGCAAGACATAGTGGAGTTTCATCCTTCTCATCTCGTTGCCTTGCTTGATGGCCAGATGTGGCTGAAACAGCCGTGGCTGAAATATTAGCTCCTCTCGTCAAAAGTATTTTAACTGCCTCTTCATAGCCGAATATAACCGCCGATTGCAGTGCTAATTTTCTGTGGTCTCGCTTATCAAGGCTAAATCCAAAATCCATAAGAAAACGTAGCGTTTTCAAATTGCCACTTTGCGCAGCCAAACAGAGTGGATCTCCGTAATAAGAGGAATAATGATTGTTATAGATTTTAATATCCGGATTTTGCAGAAGTAATTGCTTCAAAATGTCAATCCGTCCATGCTCTGCAGCCAGATATACTGGTTTGCTGGGCCAACTTGAACTACCACTCATTATACATTCTGTCTTAGCACCAGATTCAAGTAAGAAAAATACACTTTCGGCGGCACCTTCTATCGTGGCAAGAAATAACGGTGTTTCCAGCTTTTTTGTTGTTTGTGCCTCTAGGTCTGCACCTTTGCTTAACAAGCTTTTTAAGCATGTCAGTTGATTATAAGCTGCAGCATAATGAATGGCTTGGTGGCCTTCGCTGTCTTTTGCATCTCGAATAATAGGGTCAGGAACTTCGCCTAACAGATTATCAATAATATGAACATGGCCTCTCCCCGCCGCCAACATCAAAGCTGTTCTACCCAATTCATCTTGAACATGGATTGAAATTCCATGTTTAAACCAGAAATCTACAATCTCATGATGCCCCTCAAGCGCAGCCAACATCAAATAGTTATAGCCTTCCATGGTTTTTTCTTCCACATTGAATTGACCAGCCTTATATAATACCTCGACTAATTTGAGACTGTTGGTCAAGCAGGCTTCCTGCATCGTTTTAGCACCCGTTAATCGAGGCGCACTCAGCAACGGTTTGGCAGGAACAGAGACTTCAGCATGAGCTGTTTTATTTTCTATGAGTGCATCATAATGAACACCGTTATAGAGCACATGAAATGTTCGTGCGCTTTCTGTTACACCGTAGTTTAATGGATTGATTGTCCCATCGGTACGATGCACCATAAAATTGCCATTGATAGCGCCTCCTAATATTCTAATCACCAGATCATCTGCCCATTCTCCTGGTGTAGTCAATGCCGCAATAAATTCATCTCGTGAAGTCTCTAAAAAACCAGCAAGCTCATCAAGATGTGCAATGGCATATTCAACGGCATGAGCACGTAAAATCTCATGATCCATTGCCTCCATTTGTGCCGCCACCGCACGAAATAAACAGTTTCCATCCCCCTCTACTCGCCGAATAGCAAATCCGGGAATATTGCTGGGTGCATCTCGCAAAGATGCTGCCATAGCCGTAGTAACCGCTTTTTTCTCCCAATTGGCCAAAAAATTGGAAAACACCAGAGCAGAACCATCGTCAACTGCACTATCTTTTGGAGACATCCATGGTGATGAGTATTTTGGCTTAGAGATAAAAAAATCTACTAGAGCACCAGGCCCTCCAATGCCTCCAATAACGACTGCTTTAAGTAAATCCCACCGATGGGTCCACGTCCACTCTCCTGCCGATTTTTTTATACGGCCAAACGCACTAAGGGAGTCTTGTGCAAGCGCACTTAAAGCAGACCCAACACTACTTGCCACCATTGTCACAGGTGCAGGGACACTCTCTCCCTTTACAACAACACTTTCAACGCTTGCATGATCTGCCATTAAGGAAAAATCGCACTCCAGATCCTTATTGGTTAACATCTCCACGAAAAATTTAAAATGAATTTCAGCCAATTCAAGCTGCAGTAGGTCTTTTATTTTCTGGTCAGGTTTCATATCAATGATAGCCTTATAGGCATCTAAAGCTTCTTCCAATCGATTTAGTTTTCTCAATGCTGAAGCACGCAAAAACAAGTGAGGTGAACTACTAGAATCGATCGCCCCTAAATAAGCATTACAGAAACTCAAAACATCCTCATTATTTTTAAGTCTGATGGCGTTTGCCAAACCAGTCTCAATCGAGCGAATGAGTGGCATATCCTTAAGAAAGCTTTGCAGTTCATTTTGAGAACGCTCAAAGTGCGCATAAAATGCTTTGAGATTAGATAATGAAATTTCAAAACCAAATTTAGGAGGCATATGGATCAGTAAATCTGTACTATAGATGGAAGGGCTCCCTTTATTTTCAAACCATACCAATTCGCGTTTATGGGGCTTTCTACTATAATCATCAACATACACTTGTAATTTTCTTAGCCACTTTTCCAACTTTTTCAAATTGCCTTCCAATTTCGCCATATCTGGCAAAGAAAGGGATTTCTGATTCCGAAGTCTAATCATTTCAGAATTAAAGTCGCGAGTATGTGTGCAAAGCCACCATAAGACACTACCAAAAACTATATTTTTTTTACATGCCGCTTCTAGTGGCGTATCTCTTGTTTTTGGAGGATTAAGAAATGGATCACATCTGTCCAATATACCTCTCATCCACTCATCTCGCCCAATGTCTGCCTTTTTTTTCTCATCGGCTCTTCTAGCGACTTCTGATCGACAATAATCAACAATCAGATCACTAGATGGCACTGTTGTTGATGGTAAAAGAGCGCGACTCTTAACAAACTCCTCTACAGCAGAATCAAACTGTTGTTGCATTCTTGTCTTACCAGTTAATGTATCTACTGTAAGATTTGCAGCAGCAAAAGCTTCCCGAACCTGTGTAGCAGTAACTTCAAAATTTGAAACAGAACCCGCGGATATAGAGAAGCTTCCTTGACGCAACCAATGAATGCTGTGTTTTGATAGCTCTAGAGTAGCGAGTCCCGCCAATGCTAACAATTTCCCGTGAGGCGTTGGTTGCAAGGTCGCGAATCGCAATAAAAAAGCCTCCATCGCGGTTATTTTACCTTCATGCTCATCGTGTAACTGGATGTTTACTACGGTTCCTTCTCTTTTACCCCACATGTTTACCACATTAGGCGGTCCCATCCAATAAACACAACCCTCTCCATCATGTACCATTTTTCCACGAACGGCTAAAGCATCTAAAACACTTTTTTGCACACCTGGAGCATCATAGGCAATTGCACCTTGCGACATGCGTGTTCCATCACGAGTACGATGTAATAAAACAGATAAGTCCCCTCCTTCTGAATGCCCTGCAAGATAAAGTAAATAAGGCACCCCGTCTACGTTCCCAAATTTTTTTACTGTGGATTGCACAAATTTTTCAGCCACATCATATGACAATGGTGTTCGTCCTAAAACATGTATGCAGATATCGTCCCAAGCATTAATCAAGTTATCAGTTCCACGCCCTACTACTAATAGCTCTCTTGTTTCAGAATTTCTAATAGAAAATGCAGAATACCCTACTAAAGAATCTTCAATTCTCTCAAGAACCTCATGTTTTTCTAACCCATTGTCTCTTATAAATTTTCTTAGTTCTTCTATGTTTTTACAGTAGGCGGCATCAACAAGAATAGCGCCCACTTTACCATCTGCAATACTTTGGTGTGCTGTTTCAGTAGTTGCAGCCCTTGGTAGCATTGTTGTCAAGGTTTGTACCGCTTGGCTAACACCATTTCCCACGGTATCAACAACATATGCTTTGCCACCTCCAATAGCAGCAGATGCACGAAAAGGTAGATCAGCAATATATTGACCAAAAACAGCCAATGGAGCTGGAGCTGCTGTGGTTACCGAGATAGGCGCGGAAGAAACCACAACAGCTGCTCTTAACGAAGCAGCTTCAACAGCAGGCTTCGCCACCTCTATTTTTGGCGTTGTTCCCACCCCTACAAGAGCATGAGCAACAGACCTCGGAACAGAGGCCATTTTAGCACGAGCACTTCTTTCTGCCAGAATACGCGCTACTTCACCAGAAAAATCCTCTTGCAACTTTTGATGATGTGGCAAAGTTAAATCAAGGCCAAGCTGTCGCCCCTGATCTCCTGAGCTAAGTTCATTTCGAGGCGTCATTTCTTTTAGGAATTTATCAGAGTCAACACGCGCCAGCTCTGTGAGGTATTTTCGATCTTGCGCTTCCATCAACGCTCTAGTGTGAACCTCTGCATTAAAGATCATTCTACTTTGCTTGCGTCCTTCAGGGGCATATGCCCACTTACTCGCCTCTACTTCAGCGCGACAAGAAAGAATCTTATAATCATTAAAGTCAGTTGATTCACCATTCAATCTTAATTGCAGATAATTTTGCCAACACTCACCCCACCCCAGCAAGTCCACCCTTGATGGCCGACCTCTTGGCAAGTTCCAATCCCTAAGCTCACTGAGTTCAAATGCCTGGTAAAGCCTTGTAGTTCCTTGAATTGCTGACTTCACTCCCTTATCTCCTTGCTAAAACTCTTCACCTGTCACCGATGATGTCTGCCTTTCCTAAATTGTAATTTTTAAAGCGATATTAAGATTTTGCTCTTAAAACAACCCACGTGACTTTCGCGTGAGTGTGTTACGCATCATTGAGCTTTGTGGAGACATTGCGATGAAACTCCCTTTATATTTTTGTTTATTTTTCAATATGTTAAAAACAACTTTCCGCATTGTGATTCCGGTTGTCGCGGGTTCGAGCCCCGTCATTCACCCCACACCATTGAAGACTTAAGTAACCCAGTTTACTTTACCTTACTACGTTTCTTAGCGTTAAGCGCCGCCTGCTCAGCACGCCAACGGATAATATTAATATGATGCCCACTCAACAATACCTCTGGCACGGCCATATCCTGCCATATTTCCGGGCGGGTGTAGTGCGGACAATCTAACTCACCTGCTTGCATAAAGGAATCTTGTTGCGCGGATTGTGGATCACCTAACACACCCGGCAGCAACCGTGTGATTGCATCCATCACCAGCATTGCCGGTAGTTCGCCACCACTCACCACATAATCACCTACCGAGATTTCTGCATCCACATAACGATCCAATAGACGTTGATCAACCCCTTCGTAACGACCGCAGAGTAAAATCATGGTGGATATACCAGACATTTCTATTGCTTTGGCCTGAGTAAAAACAGGTCCTTGCGGCGATAGATAATATACGAGGGCATTTGAACCCAATACTTGTTTCGCCGCGGCAATGGCTTGAAACAAAGGTTCTGCCAACATCAACATGCCAGGACCCCCACCATAAGGGCGATCATCAACACTGCGATGTGCATCTTGGGTGAAATCACGGGGATTAAAAAAAGACAGTTGAGTGATGTTTCTTTTCACGGCGCGCGAAGTAATACCGGATTCAGTAAAGGCGGAGAACATCTCGGGAAATAAGGTAATGACAGCAAAATGGATCATGCGGGTCTCACCAATCGTCGCCCCAGTCGACCACCATCTGGCGGCTGGGGAAATCCACGGCAATAATCACGTGTTTGACGTAAGGCAATAAGCGCTCACGATCCCCGCCACGCAACACCATCACATCATTAGCACCAGTTTCAAAAAGGTGATCGATGTCACCCAAATAAGCCCCTTCAAGATTTTTGACCGAGAGGCCTTTCAAATCAATCCAGTAATGCTGCCCTGCTTCTGGTTCTGGTAATGCGTCACGCAACACCCCCAGCTCCGCATTGACATAACGGCGCGCATCTTCAGGATTGGTCAAATCAGGAAAGGTAATTAATAAGCCATCGCCATGGGGATGTAGGCCAACATCACCGAGCGGCTGCCAATCACGATTGGGGAAACGCAAAAAAGCCTGCTGATCTTTGAGCAGGCTTTTTAAATCTTCGGTAAAAGAATAGAGCTTTAACGCACCCTTGATGCCATGAGTTTTGCCAATTTTGGCGATGACAACTTGATCACTCATGCAGTTTTCACCCCTCATCCGGTGCTTCGCACCACCTTCTCCCACAGGGGGAAAAGGGAAATTGCATCATCACCTTAAATTTATACAGCAGCTTTCTTGGCTTGTTTAATCAAATACTCAACGCGGCCAGAAGGTTGCGCGCCTTTGGTGATCCACGCTTCAGCGCGAGCCAGGTCCATATTCAATTTCACTTCTAAGCCAGCAGCGACCGGATTGTAATAACCCAATTGTTCGATGAAACGACCATCACGTGGTTTGCGGCGATCTGCCACCACGATCCGATAAAATGGGCGCTTGTTGGCACCGCCACGAGCTAAACGAATGACTACCATAATAATCCTCTTGTTATTGGATGATAAAACTTAAGACGCGCATTATACGGGAATTTTACAAAAACACCAACTACATTTTCGACTACATTTTTGACACAGGCATTTTCGGCATCATCCCTGGCATTGCGCCACCCAAACCGCGCGCCAATTTCATTAAGCCCCCGGCTTTACCCATTTTTTTCATCATTTTTTGCATCATTAAAAATTGTTTGAGCAACTTATTTATATCTTGCACTTCGGTACCTGACCCTGCAGCAATACGACGTTTGCGTGAAGAATCAATTAAATCTGGCTTAAAGCGCTCGGCTTTAGTCATCGATTGAATAATGGCTTTCATCTGCGTAAAGTTTTTATCACTGACTTGTTTTTTCGCGGCCTCGGGTACTTGCCCCAAGCCTGGCATTTTGCTCATTAAACTCATGGCGCCACCCATGCTTTCCATTTGTTCCAGTTGTTCCATAAAATCCTGAAAATCAAAGCCTTTACCCTTCTTAAGTTTTTCCATCATCTTATCGGCTTTGACGCGATCGACTTGTTTCTCGACTTGCTCAATCAAACTCAACATGTCGCCCATGCCTAAGATACGCGATGCGACCCGATCGGGATGGAAAGGCTCCAACGCATCGGTTTTTTCACCAACGCCTAAAAACTTGATTGGTTTACCGGTGATATGACGAATTGATAACGCCGCCCCACCACGTGCATCACCATCGACTTTGGTCAATACCACGCCAGTTAATGGCAGCGCATCATGGAACACTTTGGCGGTATTCGCGGCATCTTGGCCGGTCATGCTATCAACCACGAATAAGGTTTCAATCGGGTTCAACTGCTGATGCAATTCTTTAATTTCCTGCATCATTTCCTGATCAATGTGCAAACGACCGGCAGTATCAACGATCAACACATCAGCGCCTTGCTTCTTTGCAGCATCTAGGGCTGCAGCAGCAATTGCGGCGGGTTTTTGCGAGGCGTCACTGGCAAAGCAGGTAACGCCAATATCATTGGCCAACGATTGTAACTGTTGAATCGCCGCGGGTCGGTAAACGTCAACGCTCACTACCCAGACATTTTTTTTCTGATCTTTCAAAAAACGGGCCAATTTTGCAGTACTGGTGGTTTTACCCGAACCCTGCAACCCTGCCATTAAAATAATCGCCGGGGGTTGCGTGCGTAAATTTAATTCTTCAACTTCCTCACCCATCAGCTGAATCAATTCACGTTTAACCAGCTTAATCATTGCCTGGCCAGGTGTTAAGCTTTTGGATACTTCCGTACCCAAGGCGCGCTTTTTAACACGAGTTAAAAAATGCTGCACCGCATCTAACGCCACATCAGCTTCCAATAATGCCGTACGCACATCCTTCAACACATCTTTAATGTTGTTTTCAGTGATGCGCCCCTGGCCACGTAAAAATTTCAGAGTAGTGTTTAATCGATCGGAAAGCGTTTGAAACATAATGAACAACCCCAATTAGTTCGCTAAATAATGGTTAAGGTCTTTAACATCGTCAATGGACAATTGACCGGCATCGAGCTTCAACTGCAGCCAGGCATTAATATAAGCGTATCGCGCCTCTACCAAACTTTGCTTGGCTTGGTACAGCGTTGTTACCGCATTCAATACTTGCACAATGGTTTGCGTACCCACTTTATATTCTGCTTCGTATTGTTTTAACGACGCTTCACCGGCAATGACCGATTGTTGATAGGCCTGCACCAGACTCACCTGCTCCATCACCGCCAGATAATCCTGGCGTGTTTGGCTGACGAGATTGCGATACGTACCATCCTGCACCGCTTCTTGCGCCTCATATTGGTCGGATGCCTGCAAGGTTGATTCAGCCAAGCCACCACCCTGAAAAAGATTCCAGGTCATGGTTAATGCGACAGTGGTATCACGCACATTATTGGCCGTTTCCCCTGCCGGAGCGGCAGCACTATTGTGATTAACATAATGCGTCGCCTGAAACGAAACCAACGGTAACTGGCCACCCACTTTTAAGAGCACATTACGGTATTGTGAAGCGGTATTGTAATGCGCGGCTTGCAGCCCCCAATTATGCCCAATTGCCTGTTGCACCCAATAGTTGATATCGGCAGGCTTAGGCGCAACAAAGGGGTAATTTTCGCTCAAAGCAGAAAGGTCCGGGTACGGTTTTCCAGTCAATGTTTCTAAATTTTGATGACTGATGGCCAAGGCATTTTGATCTTGAATCAAGGTCGCCTCTGCCGTATCGTACTGGGCTTCGGCCTGTTTAACATCGGTAATGGTCGACACTCCAACGTTAAATTGCCGCTGGGTTTGATCTAACGTTTCCTTCAAAAATGCCACATTGGCTTGATCTAACGCGACATTATCCTGATCCTGACAAATGGTAAAATAATCACTGGTTACGGTTAAAATAAATTGCTGTAATTGTGACTGATAGGTCGCATTGGCGGCATTGGCCGATTGATTGGCAACACCCACATTAGACCACGCAGGAACATCAAAGATTGGCTGCGTAAATTGCGCTTGCACATAACTGCTGTTGTAACCCTGCTGGTTGGTGCTGGCCACCTCGGTCCCACCGGTTAATAGCGCAGTAGGTAAAATTGAACCCACCGCAACCCCAACATTGGCAGACGCCACCTGGCTGGTTGCCTGATTGGCTTTTAACCCCGGGTCACTCAATAATGCCTGTTGATATACCGTCAATAAATCAGCGCCATAACCAACCGAGCTCGCTGCTGCAACCGCCACTGCCACCAGTGTTTTAGCACAAAACCTCATGAATACCCTCATACGTCGATTCATACACTGCGCTGATTATAGCACCGTCTTATTCAATTGCCGAGGAGATTGTGATGAGGGTGTAACGCTTTCTCTCAAAATCACTATAATGTAATGAATTTTAAGTTGATAAAATGCATAAAATAAGATAAAATACCTCCGTTAGAAAATTTAAATATGCTTGAATAAAAGCATATTTCATCGTTCGGCTTGAAGGGGAGAGGATTTTGGAAAGTGGAGTAGAATTAGCGAGAATACGAGCATCTGTTGCCGCCATGAGCCCAGAGGGCGAGCTAGCACAACTTCAGGTAGTTGCTAGTAAAATATTGGAGATAGGCGCTCGATTAGACCGCTTTGACGCTATATTTTCTCGTGACATTGAAGATAAACTTATGCGCATTACTCAAGCAGAAACCCTTTCCACAGTAAAAGGTCTCATGACCCTTGAGTTTAGAGAAGCACTTGAAAAGCACTCTTCAGGCTTTCATGACCGTGCGCCTTATCCAGAAGATACAAGTGTCGATTACAGACATTCGATAGAGCTTTTAATGGATACAGCACGAGAACAAGAAAGCGCTTTCCAGAGACTTCTTCCCGACAGTAGCAGGCTCAACATACTTACAAAGTACAAGGAGTATGTCGGTGCATATTCAGTGGCGCTTAACAGGTGTTACCATACCAGAAGAGATCCTAAGATCAGTGGACTGCACACAGCAGTTTTTCGTAGCAGCAGCCCCGCAGTGCGAGGCTCTGCTTCGGCAGTACCTCAGCCAGACCGAGAGCTCCCTTTGCCTAGCCCCTCGCCTGCCGCAGGTGCTGGGGGAACATCACCACGCTTTCAAAGACGCCATCCCATGCCCTCTGTAGAACAGTATGCAATAGTAAGTAACCTTATTGTTTTTATTAAACAAAACATTCTAGACCAAGAAGTTACTTTTCTGAACGGGCACCCGGTAGCGACATTTGAACCCTTAATCTACCGAGGAAGAGATCAAATAAAAAGCCAACAGACCGCAGAGGTTGAAATTCACGACAAAAACATAATAATCACCATGGCGTGTGGAATACTATATGTTCATAGCCCAAGCCTTATTTCTGCCAGGACCCATGAGCAACGAGTCGCATTGGACTTAAATGGTTTTAAGCAAATAACATCCGGCATTTTTGAGCACGTACCATTGCCTGCAGGCTCCTTACCCTTATCAACGGTTACTCGACATCATGTTTTAGCGCCTACCGCAGCTTCTAGATTCCCCACCCCCCCGCCTCCTCCAATACTGGATGATGCACAAAACAACATGCTTTTTGACCTCCTCTACGACAATTCTGACACAGCCTCAGTAGGCTCTTCCGTATCATTTATGGGTGACCAAGATACCGACCATGGTGTTGTCTATTTTGGAGAGGTTGCCATTGGTCGTTATGAAAAACAAGAGGGAGAACCTTTTTGCTTACCAGAGGGTGAGAAAAAGCATATTAGGGTCACCCTAGATCTAGAAGCATTGATCGATGCCATAAGAAAACTAGACCCAACTGTGCGGGCAGAGTTATTGCGACGGCTTCAACCTCCTACAGAACCCACTCTATCTACCAAGCCCTTCAACCCTTTTGCCGCCAGCAGCCCTATTCCCACGGGAACATCGGATCCGGTTATTGTTTATATGATGAGACAGCTAGGCATAAATCCGCCGGGACAGGTAGTTCCTGCGCCCACAGGTGTCACAATGTCACCAGCAGACAGCGGCAGTAGAAAACCAAATTTTATGCCTTTCATTTTTCGAGATGCTAAAGAAAGAGCTTTCCGACGCCCTGTTACACTTACACCAACTCCCGAACCTGGGGTTGCTCAGAATCCATTGTACAGAGATCCAACACACAGCGATCCTCTAACAATTAAAATTGTTAAAACCCTGAGTGGCTCAATAAAAATCAGCCATAATGCAAGAACTCCAGAGTTACAACAGGCAATTGCCGAATGGATTAAGCGAATAAATCTAAGGTTAACAGCAGGCTCAAGCTTTGATCGAGAAGAATTTGGTAAAATTACCACCGACGCCCAACGTGTGAAAATAGCTACCACCAGCCAATGGCTCCCTTATATTGGCACACAAAAATTGCTAAGCAACCTAATAACTGCTGGAGCAAAGATTACCGTAGAAGGGTTAACTTCTCGGGAACTGGGCATAACGAAAGTGCGTGGAATAACATTTACCCCACCCGCCAGTCAAAAGAGAACTCGTACAACTGAAGCTTTTGAAGCTTTTAGGCTGAGATCAGCACTTGCTAGGTCAAAGACTCATAGATCTTTATTACGAAAGCCTGGATTAGCCATCTCTTTATCACCAGTTTTACCCGGACAAATTCCTAACCCTTTGCGCGATATTAGACTGAACATGGGCGAAGCAAAGGAAGAAAAAGCTCCAGCACCACGCCAAGTTCGAGATGAAAAGCCTTTTATAGCAATCTTTGCAGCGGATAAAAAAGCATACCAGCGCAGAAGAGCCATTGCTGCGACATCGGCCGTAGCTGCGCCCTTGGGCGTTATAGCCTTAACCGTCGGCCTCATCACCAGATATGTACTCTGCCATAAAGAGTGGTTTAACTTTGACAATGCGTGCGCAACAGAAGCCTCGCCACCGACACCACCGATGTCTATTGCAATGACGGTGGTTTCAGAATTGACACTGGATGAATCAACACAGGTCATTTTGAATGTTAATGTAACCAACCCGATCACTGGTGAGCAACGAGACGTCAAGCTGATTTTTTCATTTAATGATACCTCCCTTAACAATGGAAGCGTTCTTATTTCTCCCGAGGGTATGCCGAATTTAACCATTCCCATTGTGAATGGAACGGCTGACTGGTCTCAACAAGGCGTGACGCTAGATGCCGCCGTCAGCAACATAATAAACACAAAGGTAACCGTGAGAGTTCCGCTGGGAGAAACGATCGATACTGGATCTATGGATGTTAAATTGTGTTTTGACCCTCTGACAGGGGAAGGGATCTGCACGGGGACTTATCCCGTTACACTAAGGCCAGCTTCACCAACTCCAGGCCCAACCACCTCCTGGACTCCCACAACTTCTAGTACTGGCACCCCAACTTGGACGAGTAGCGGAAGCGTCTCGTTTAGCATAACAAGCTCATCAACTGCCAGCATATCGGCAACACCTACCTCCAGTGGTTCTGTTATGCTTAGTGCGACAGAAACCATCACCGTTTCAACCTCACCCACTACGTCAGTAAAGCTCACACCAAGCGTGACAGCTACCGTTTCACCTTCACCCTCACCTTCGGCATCACCCACGGTAAGCGTAAGCGCCACATCGACCACTTCACCGAGTGTCACTGCATCGGCAAGCGTTACCGGTACCGCGACAGTAAGCACAACACCTTCAGTCTCGGGTTCATCCTCTAAAACGGCATCTGCATCATTAACTATTAC
>CANJVU010000031.1 GCA_947478525.1 Thiotrichales bacterium | reverse complement strand
TTTGCAAATGACTCGACACTAACATGCTTAAGCCATCAATCGACTTGCGCATGTCCACCACGAAGTTTGCCAGATAGACGGCTTTGTTAGGCAGTAACATCGACAGGTATCCGAAGTAATATCCCATGCGGTAACTGGATTTCAATCATGCTCGGTGTCTTCGCAGCAACGCTGCTGGCCAAACCAATTGGCAAAAATGCTGTAGCCAGGCGCTTTTGTAAATCTGCGGGGCGGCAGCTTTGAATAATTCCTTGCTGCAGAAATTCGCTGCGCTTGGTGCAGAATTGCGTATACCTTAATCCCTGCGCTTTGCAAAAATCCTTTTGTGGCAGCTTGGAGTGCTGCCATTCTTTAAATATTGATAACCACTCTTGGTGTTCCGCGTCCATTTTTCGCTCCAGTTGCTTATGGAGCTTTAGTATCGCGCGGGAGCGTCAGCCAAAACAGATGTAATTGATGGAACGGTCACGTTTAATTCGTTTGCCAAAGATTTTAACCATAGCCAATTCGAAAGAGAGCTGCGAGTCCAAATATTGCAAGGATGATTGAAATGCGTGGGTTGATAGGGTGCCTCTTTGCCTGTACTCCACAAAGCTGTACAAAGCAATTGCGCGTATTCCAATATCATCTTCACCACATGCTTGTCACAATGGTATTGGGCACATTTTTGAATGTTGTCGTCGAGGTAAAAAATATTCATCGTAGTAAATCAAACCATAACAGTTCAGCATTTTGTTTACATTCTATCTGAATCGTAGGTTCATCGATTACCGCCGCGCCATCTCCCGCATGCAATGTTTTGCCATTTACAAGCACTGCTCCTTGAACCACTTGCAACCATCCACATCGAGTAGCATCTTTAAAGCAGTACTCGATAGAGGCAAAATCATTCAAATAGGCGACATACAGTTTTGCATCTTGATGAGTTTTCACCAAACCTGAATCTTCAGCAGAGGAAGCCAATAATATCCATTCATTTTTCACTGCGGGTATCGTTTTCTGCTCGTAACTGGGCTCAACCCCCTTCTGGTTGGGCATAACCCAGATCTGTAATAACTTTACCGTATCGGTCTTGGAGTGGTTAAACTCACTATGACGAATCCCTTTACCGGCGGACATCCGTTGAATTTCACCCGGTTTGATTACCGACCCGGTCCCTAAACTGTCTTTGTGAGCGAGTTCTCCTTGAGTCACATAAGTGATGATTTCCATATCATGGTGACTGTGCATCCCAAAGCCTTGGCTCGGCTGAATGGTATCCTGGTTAATGACACGCAAATGACTAAAGCCCATGTGCTCGGGATCATAATAATCCCCAAAAGAAAAAGTGTGAAAACTCTCCAGCCAGTCTGAGTGGACATGACCTCTTTCTGTTGAGCGTCGAATCGTAATCATTTTAAACCCCCTATGACTGAGTCTTGATACCATTGAGGTATCTGTTTCACTTCCAGAATCTCGAAGGTCTTCAATCGACTGGTTTCACCCGACTTTAAAACCACCTGCGATTTTTTAACATCAAACTCCTCCGCTAAAAACGCACACAATGCCTGATTGGCTTTGCCATCCACCGGCGGTGCTTTGAGGCGAATTTTGATGCGATCATCATGCACACCACAGACTTCTGTTTTACTTGCGCCAGGCTGAACGTAAAGCGAGAGTATTAAAGCGCCTGACATCGTTATTTTTCCACCCGCGTTAAGGGAAACTATTCTGCGTATTTTGCGCCTCGGTTAACGGCTAAGTCAATTTAAAATGCAAAACCTTTATCTCATCGATAAACAAACCCTATTAAGCGTTAAGCAAACAGCACAATGCCTGAGCGCCTCGGCGTCACTAGTGTCAGCATGACAGTAGTGACGCCGAGCGAAGCGAGGCCAATTTTTTTTGCCCTATAAGGCTTTAAAATAAAGCCTTGTAGGACATTTCATAAAAAAACATTTTCCTGAAAGCCTTATCCAGAGCCATTTTTCTCCCTGAAAAATATTTGAATATTATTTTACACTTTATACTTGACAATTGAATAATAGTATTCTATAATTACCTCGGTAAAGTCGCTGCCTCTCGACACAAAAGGAGGTAAGACCGCGCAAGCCATGAAACAGGTACGAAGGTGGAAACACCTATGGCTTAATGGCAATCAACTCGATTGACCATATTGAAGTATGTGACCTCCTGTGGTCACTGTGGTACTGAGCGGTTGCGCTCATTATCAACTAGCAACTGTAGTAAGTAGTAACTTGCAAATTAGACACTCACAACTGGTTATTTGGCAACTTGGCACCGTCGGTTTTTACAACGGTAGTGCCCTCTTGTCTCTGGTTAAGTGCTGATATTGCGTATTTCGTCTATCAACTGTTAACTCAACAAAGGAGAACGTTATGAATAACAACAAAGCAACTGAGCAACTATTGGATGTGCAACATGCCCCTGATGTTCCATCGCAACCTTTGATCTCAGCGGAAAACTTTCAACTGTTAAAAGAGTCGCAGCGTCGCATTTCTCAAGACACTGGCATCTCTCCAACTGTGCGAATCATTGTTAATCGCCTAATCAGCAAGGAACAACTCGCCAACGTTGAAAGTAGCTTGATCTCACAACTCAAGCAACTCGGCACTGCATGAACTATCGTATGCCGTATTTTGTAGTCGACCAGTTAGGTAATGCACCTTCTGGCGTGCGGGGAATTCAGCCCTGCGAGTGTCCTGAAACAATATAGCTTTACGTTGTTTCGCCCACTATTGGCATCGTTGTAATGTGGCTTCGCCACCATTGTTCGCCTTACTTCGGTGAACATGTTGATGCCTTACACTGACCGACCAAGTTTCGGGTTGTCATTGACGGGGATACTCAAACAAACAGAGCATAAGGAAAAATCATGTCAGGCAAAACAGAGTTGAAACGCAGTATCTATAACATTCTGAATCATAATCAGGATGGATCTTTTAACACCAAGGCCGGGCGAAAGCAGATTCTCTTTCAGATTGCTGAAGAGTTGCACGCGGGCGGTTATAACCTCCGGCATGTGACGGGATTAAAACAAAAGCATGTGGTGTATTTGAATGAGCATTGGCGCGAGCAGGAGCTAAACCCTGCCACCATCAAAAATCGCAACGCTAAGCTGCGCTGGCTGTGCGAAAAACTGGGTAAGCGTGACCTGATGCCCAGTAACGATCAATTGGGAGTGGCGAAGCGCAAATACGTCACCAATGAAAATAAAGGGCTTGAACTGAAGGATATCGATTTCAAGAAAATCACCAACGAGCGTGTGCTGGTGCAACTGCATCTCCAACGCTATCTGGGGCTACGCCGCGAAGAAGCCATCAAAATCAAACCCCACCAGGCCGACAAGGGTAAGCATATCGAATTACAACCGTCGTGGTGTAAAGGTGGACGAGGCCGGACGGTGCCGGTGCTTTCCAAAGAAGCACGGTATTGGCTGGAACGCGCCAAAAAGCTGGCGGGCTCTCCAGAAAACTCGCTGATTGAAGCCAAGAAAACCTACAAATCCGCCAAGAATTTATACGATACCCAGTGCCGACGGGCAGGGATTGCGCATGCGCACGGCTTACGCCATGCGTTTGCGCAGGAACTTTATAAGACGCTGACCGGCTGGGAACCTCCCTGCAAAGGTGGGCCTAGAAAATGTGATTTTACTTACGAACAACGGATGCTAGATTATGAAGCCCGAAACAAGATCAGTACAATTATTGGACACTCCCGTTTGGCCGTGGTGGCCCTCTACATTGGGTCAGCGAGTCATACCAATAACTCAAGTACTCAACTCTGAGTCACTACTGCTATCACCCTCACTGCTATCACTTTGAAAAACAGCAAAAGAATTACCAGGTTTTCGAGAAGGGGTGCTTACAGCTCGAGCAGATGCAGCAGGTACTTTAACAATAGGTTTCGGATAAGTAGCGCTAACCACAGGCAATCCTGCAAAAATCTGAGATGCGGTAAATGGATCATCTACAGCAATTTGTTGTGTTACAAAGGCAGCCTGTGTTGGAGTATAAGAGCGTGTTCTTTCTGGTACTAGCGTCCAACCACTAAAACTTGTTATATCCTTTGGCTCAATTAATTTTCTAATCGTCGTACAATCACACAAAAAGCTTTTAAAGCGAGATAACTCTCCGACCATAGCAGCCTCTAACTCAGCCCACGTAGCAATACCAACTTCTCCATCCTTTGGCGAACGTAAGTGAACATTAAAGGACGAAGCTAGTTGTGGATACTCACCATGATGAAAAAATTGAACTGGCATACTCGCAGAGACACCATCTGCAGCACTCAAAGCAAGTGCAAACTTAAAATCTAAATTAATTTCATTAGCGAAACCCTCTAAAGTTGCTGGTGCTAAAGGATCTGAAAACGGAATTGCTGCGCCAGATTCACGTTGAGCTTTCTTAACGACCCCCTTTGGGCCATAAAAATAACCAACGCCTCTAGATACAATTCGAAAATCACGCTCAGCAATCCTAAGCCGCAATGGTGATAGCTCAGTTTCAATTACGGTAGATATTGGAGAACCCGCACGAAGATTTGCGTTAAAACTTAAACAAGGACCGAAACCAGGTACCTGTGCAATCCATCTCTGCATACTTTTACCAAAATGAAACTCTTCTAACGAAGTGGGTAGATCTGCACCAAAAGCAGCATCCACTGGCATTCCCATATTTGCAACTGTTGCCTGTGGCAGCCAGGTTGCAGAAACTGGTGTTAAACGAGCACGTAAAGCATCACTCAAAGGAAAACCGCAATTGTAAACTAAACGTGTCGAAGCTGATTTAAAAGTTCCCGCCGCTGTTGCAACATTCTGCGTATTAACTTCTATGCCTTTTACATGGCTATTCGGCTCTGAAGGTGTATATTTTTGAAAGACTCTTTTTTGGTATTCGGCAAAAGTAACTTCTATTGGCATGAAAGTCTCCTATTAATGATATCAGGCAAATTATAACAGAATTGCAAATAAAAATTTCCAGGACACTCGGCCATCATCATCAACAGTTACTAGTTTTATAGTGCTCTCATGAGTCTAAAAAAGACAGATAGGTTTCTATACAAGAGCGAAGCAAAACCCCGCTCTTATATTTTTCTAATAGTCCTAAATGCTTTCAGCGTATTCGATTAAGTATTTACCACGCTGCTTTTTAAGTTTTCCTTCCAGATTCGAACAGAACAAAATGGTCGAAGCTGCGGTTTCCTCAAAAATCCTCAACATCTTTGTTAATTGAAAAGATAATTCGAAATCCTCTGTGCCTTTTAACTTCAGGTTAGCAAACTGGGCGATATCCTCTATTTTTATCGACCCATTACGCAGGGCCTTTGCGAGTACTTTGGTTGATGTCACGGAACTTCTCTCCTTCTCATTTTTGTTATTGTTTTATTATATTTCGATCCACACCACCTCTTATATATCCTGTCACGATATATCCACACGCATTAATTATAACAAACACTATAGCTAAAATCAACAATTATGAATAAATAATACATATTTATTCATAACGATACCACTTTTTTAGGATGATATTATTACGATATATTATTCCACTACTTTACTCTTGCCCTTGTGTCGCTTGGATTTCCCATGGATCACTTCATAAGATGGACAACGCATCAAATTTACTGATAGGCTAGCTCTCAATTCATTGCTCTCTTGAAGGTTAATTTCATGCTTTATTGGGTTTACATACTTCGGTGTAACAATAATGCCCTCTATACTGGATACACCAATGATCTGCAAAAACGCTATCAAGAGCACCTGGACGGCAAAGGTGCGAAGTATACGAGGAGCTTCAAGCCTATTTTGATTGAAGTAGCATGGCAGGTTTCCGACAAGAGCGCTGCCTTGCGCATAGAGGCTCATATCAAAAAATTGAGCAAGCAAGACAAATTACACTTAATCAGCGAACCACAAAGGCTCAATGACGCATTTGGCACCGCGGCAAACATTCTGCTATATTCACTCTGCCCTACACAACAACCAAGGAGCTCATAATGAATAAGACGGAACTGGTCGATGCAATTGCTAAAACTGCCGACGTTAAAAAAACAGACGCTGAAAAAATTCTAAATGCCACCATCAGCGTGATCACCAAAAATTTGAAAAAGGCTGGCAAAATCCAAATCATCGGTTTCGGTAGCTTTGAAGTACGTCAACGTGCCGCACGTAATGGTCGTAACCCAAAAACCGGCGCCACCATCAAAATCAAAGCTTCAAAATCGGCAGCGTTTGTTGCTGGTAAAACATTAAAAGAAGCCGTCAATTAGTTTTTGATTGGGACGCCTATCCTGTGGTTTAGGTGTCCCAATTTTTCAAGGAATATTGCGTGAGCCACCAAGAATTTTTAAAAGCCCTCGATCAATTAAGTTTATTTGATCTATCGCAGATCAATGTCGGCATCACTCACGAACTCGACAACCCCATCAAAATTGCACGCGTGAAAGCCAATCTCCACATCGGTATGAAAGTACAATACTTTTCAAATCGAAACAATGGCATGGTCTCTGGGGAAATTTTGGAACTCAACCCTAAAAATGCGCTTATTCGCAGGAGTGATGGCCAAAGCTTTTCGAACTGGAATGTTCCTTATCACTTCATTTATGTTAACGCCGCTCCATTGCAAAAAGATACTCTCCGGAAACATCTCACCAAAGCAACCACATCTATGAATATGTCGGTGGGCTTTCAGCACCAGGGATTATTATATTTTGGAACGGTAAAACGCCTCAATCCCACCAGAGCGACGGTTGCCATCGATCAAAAAAATTATCGAGTGCCTTACAATATGCTGTTTGAAGTGATTGAGGGCGAATCGTTTGTTAATGCAAACCAGGCAGCGATTATTAACTTGCCTGCTGAGTAACATTGTTACTATTCGATCTTTCCTATCTGATCAAAATTCAATAAACTGGTTAATTGGAATATATGGAAGTGCACTCTCGATGCACCCTATTTGCACCCTGGAGATATTTTTGAAATTCTTATAAGCCCTGAAACCCTTGATAAATATGGTGGCTATGGGTGGACTCGAACCACCGACACCCGCATTATGAATGCGGTGCTCTAACCGACTGAGCTACATAGCCAAAACCTGTCGAACGACAGGTGCGTATTATCCTGAAAGCAAAGGTGCGTGTCAAATAGTTTAAACGTTAAACCTAAAGTGCATCACATCGCCATCTTTAACGATATAATCTTTACCTTCTAAGCGCAAACGCCCCGCTTCTTTGGCACCGGCTTCCCCACGATATTTAATGAAATCATCATACGCAATGACTTCGGCGCGGATAAAGCCTTTTTCAAAATCGGTATGAATTTTGCCTGCCGCTTGAGGTGCGGTGGCGCCCACTGGAACCGTCCAAGCGCGCACCTCTTTCACACCCGCAGTGAAATAAGTTTGTAAATTCAGCAATTGATAACCCGCGCGAATCACGCGATTTAAACCTGGCTCGCTTAAGCCCAATTCCTGTAAAAACGCTTTGGCGTCTTCAGGGTCCAATTGACCGATTTCTGCTTCAATAGCAGCACAAATGGCAACCACGTTAGCGCCTTCTTGTGCAGCACGTTCTTGTACTTTTTTGAGGTAGGGGTTATTTTCAAAACCATCTTCATTCACATTAGCCACATACAACGTTGGCTTATTACTCAACAACTGCATTACTTGCAGCCATTTTTTTTCTTCGTCACTGGCATCTAATGCAATGGCCAATTTACCTTCACCCAAATGTTTTTGTAATTTTTCGAGAAAGGTCAAGTAGAGCTTGGCGTTCTTATCGCCCGTACGGGCATTTTTACCAGCTTTGGCCACGGCTTTTTCGACCACATCTAAATCAGCCAACAATAATTCGGTTTGAATGGTTTCAATGTCGGCAATCGGGTCAACTTTGCCGGCAACATGAACCACATCGCCATTATCAAAGCAACGCACGACGTGGGCAATGGCTTCAGTTTCACGAATGTTCGCCAAAAATTGGTTGCCTAAGCCTTCACCTTTGGACGCACCGGCAACCAAACCGGCAATATCAACAAATTCCATGGTGGTGGGCAACACGCGTTGTGGCTTAACGATTTCTGCCAATTGATCTAAGCGAATATCTGGCATCGGTACGATACCAACATTGGGTTCAATGGTACAGAAAGGATAGTTTTCCGCCGCAATGCCGGCATTGGTTAATGCATTAAATAAGGTTGATTTACCGACGTTGGGCAAACCGACGATTCCACATTTAAACCCCATGCTATTCTCCTTTGGCCTTACGATTGCAGGCATTCATTAATTTAGGCAATTGTAGCGACAGCAATTCTGGCGCATATTGTAGTGTTTGTTCAATAACATCATCAATGGCTTTTTTGTCGGCCTGTGACGGCGTATGCAGCACGTAATTGACCACATCTTCTTTATTACCCGGATGATCAATGCCAATGCGGCAACGCGCAAAATCAGCACCGATATGCGCAACGATATCCCGCAAGCCATTATGTCCGCCATGACCACCGCCTTGTTTGAATTTGACAATACCGGTAGGTAAATCCAACTCATCGTGAGCAACCAAAATATCTTGCGGTGCAATTTGATAAAAATGCGCAACCGCTTGTACCGCAGTCCCCGAGCGATTCATAAAAGTCGTGGGAATCAATAACAGACAATCGAGACCGTCTCGCTGAATGCGAGCCGTTAACCCCGAAAACTTGGATTGTGGCGTTAGCGACACACCGTAATATCTCGCTAATGACTCCACCAACCAAACGCCGGCATTATGGCGCGTCCGGGTGTATTGATCACCCGGATTACCCAAGCCTACGATTAATTTCAAGGCTGACAAGGCAGTTCCTTATTTTTTACCGCCTTTACCTTTGTCACCAGCAGCATCGGCTTCTTCAACTTTTTTCTCGTTGATTACTTCGGTTTCTGGTGCTTCTGGCGCAGCCGTTTCTTCTTCTACTGCAGCTTTTGGCATATGGATACTGACCACTGGCAAGTCGTGTGGCTCTTCACCATGCAATGCAAGCAACGTTACGCCTTCTGGAAGTTTAAGGTCGCTTAAATGCAGGGTTTGATCAACACCCAAATTCAACACATCTAATTCAATGTATTGCGGCAAATATTTTGGCAAGCAGGAGATTTCAACGTCGTTGATCAAGTGTGACAACAAGCCACCATCTTTAACACCGACCGCTTTTTCTGCGTTCAAGAAGTGAATCTGAACATGTACTTTCAACGCCACGTCAGCTTGAATGCGCAAGAAATCCATATGCATGATGATGGGTTTGAACGGATGACGTTGCATGTCTTTTAAGATCACGTCTTGATGACGGTCTTTGCCAATTTTGAAGGACATAATCGATGCATAAAAACTTTCATTGGCTGAAGCATTGATGATTTTATTGTGATCCAAAGACACGGATTCCGCTGCTTTTCCGGCGCCATAAATGACGGCTGGAACTAAACCTTGTTTACGCAGGCGGCGGCTCGCACCTTTGCCCATGTCGTTACGTGCATGAACGACAAATTCAAAGCGATTTTTCATAATTAATTTCCTTTAGTTTAAGTGAATGCCACGCAACCGCGACCAGTAGCGTGGCGCGTGAGTATACCCAAAATCAGCGTATTGTGCAATAATGGGATATTGCAAAAAACCAGGAAAACAATACCTCATGACTGCCCCCACCTCACTACCACCCAAAATCATCAGCCACAAAGTTCAAGTAGGGCTGCAAGGCATTCCTGGCATCAAAAACATTATTGCCATTGGCTCCGGTAAAGGCGGTGTCGGCAAATCCACTGTCAGCGCCAACCTCGCGATCGCCTTGGCGCAAGCCGGCGCGAGCGTCGGACTGCTTGATGCTGATATTTATGGCCCCAGCCAACCAATGATTATGGGTGCCACCGACGCCCCCACTTCCGATGATAAAAAATCCATTAATCCCGTGGTGCGTCATGGCGTTAAAACCATGTCCATCGGTTATCTGGTCGACACTAAAACGCCAATGATTTGGCGCGGCCCCATGGTCAGCGGAGCGTTACAGCAATTATTGAATGATACGCGCTGGGGTGAACTGGATTATTTGATCATTGATTTACCGCCAGGCACGGGTGATATTCAACTGACCATGGCACAAAAAATTCCGGTGAGCGGCGCCATTGTGGTCACCACGCCACAAGATTTATCGTTGATCGATGCTCGTCGCGCCATCGGTATGTTTAATAAAGTGCAAATCCCCGTATTAGGCATCGTTGAAAACATGAGCGTGTATCACTGCCCAAACTGCAATCATACCGATACTATTTTTGGCGACGCGGGTGGTGAATTCCTCGCCAAAGAATTTAATACCGAGTTACTGGGCAAATTGCCTTTAGATAAAACCATCCGCGCGGATGCCGATGCTGGCACACCCACCGTGGCCGCCAATCCCCAAGGCTCAATTGCACAATACTATCGCGAGATTGCATTAACCATGGCAGCTCGGTTATCCTTACAAGCGAAAAGTTACGCCAATAAATTTCCCAAGATCGTGGTTGAACATAATTAACAAGGAAGCCTCATGAGCATTAAAGCCGACCGTTGGATTCGCCGCATGTCCGAACAACATCAAATGATTGAGCCGTTTTCACCGACACAAGTGCGTGAAGTCAATGGCCATAAAATTGTATCGTATGGTACCTCGAGTTATGGCTACGATGTACGCTGCGCCGATGAATTTAAAATTTTCACCAACATCAATTCCGCGGTGGTTGATCCGAAAAACTTTGATGCCAATAGCTTTGTTGATGTCAAAAGCGATGTTTGCATCATCCCCCCGAATTCCTTTGCCCTCGCACGCACTGTTGAATATTTTAAAATTCCGAGAGATGTATTGGTGGTATGTTTAGGAAAATCGACTTATGCCCGCTGCGGCATTATCGTTAACGTTACACCACTGGAGCCAGAATGGGAAGGTCATGTGACGTTAGAATTTTCCAACACCACCACCCTCCCCGCGAAAATTTATGCCTGGGAAGGCGTGGCGCAAATGTTATTCTTTCAATCTGATGAAGTGTGTGAAACGTCTTACGGCGACCGCAAAGGTAAGTATCAAGGTCAGCGTGGTGTGACGTTACCGAAGACCTAATTTTTTACCTTTTTGGTAAACGCCACAATCTGCTGCTGCGCTGGCGTTAAGTCATTGAGATTGGCTTCAATCATGCTGCTGAACTTACTGCCCACAATCGCGCCATTAGCACCCGCTTGCCAGATCGCATGGACGTGTTCGGGCGCGCTGATGCCAAACCCCACCACCATCGGTTTGTCGGTCAATTGACGCAAATGTTTAATGCGTTCGATCGTTCTGGGATCAACACTTTGACGCGCTCCCGTCGCACCAAAGCCACTTAACACATAGGTAAACGCACTAGAGCGGGCAAACAGCTCTTTGGCTCGAACATCGGGGGTATTTGGCGCCACCATTTGAATTGCGCCAATACCATGTTTTTTCAAGGAAGCTTCATGCTCTGCAGACTCTTCCATCGGCAAATCAGCAGAGACAATGGCATCCACACCTGCTTGCGCCAAATCGCGATGCGCTTTGTCCATACCACGACGATGAATTAAATTATAATACAGCAAAAGACCAATCGGTAACGTCGGAGCATAAGCACGCAATTTTGCCAACACTTCCAAACAATGATCAAAGGTCACACCAGCTTTCAATGCCCGTTCCATCGAGCGTTGATTAGTCGGACCATCGGCCACCGGATCGGAAAACGGAATACCCAATTCCAACGCATCGGCACCGGCATCGATCACGGCTTTAATAAGCGTGAGACTGGCTTTTGGATTGGGGTCACCCAAGGTAAAAAATGGCAAGAATGCTTTGCGCGATCGTTGACTGAATAATTGTTCAAAGCGGTTCATGCCAAACCTCGCAATGTCATATAAGAATCTAAATCTTTATCACCACGACCGGATAAATTCACGAGTAATTTTGCACCCGCCGGGAACTCTGGGGCCATACGCAACGCCAACGCCACGGCATGCGCCGATTCAAACGCCGGAATAATGCCTTCTTTTTTGGATAAAATTTCAAAGGCATCCAGCGCTTCATCATCGGTAGCACTTAAATAACTGGCCCGACCAATGTCATGCAAATGCGCATGTTCTGGACCAATCCCCGGATAATCCAAGCCAGCTGAAATCGAATGCGGCTCCATAATCTGGCCGTCTTCGTTTTGCAAAAACAGTGAGTGCATACCGTGAAATACAGCAGAACTGCCTTTTTGAATGGTTGCCGCATAATAGGGTGTATCCAATCCTTTACCGCCCGCTTCTGCCGCATAAATTTTAACCGATGTGTCAGCAAGAAATCCAGAGAACATACCAATGGCATTACTGCCACCGCCGATACAGGCGAACACGGCATCGGGCAAACCGCCAGTTTGATCTAGCATTTGTTGCCGAGCTTCGCGACCAATCACCGATTGAAAATACCGCACCAGCAGCGGGAATGGATGTGGCCCTGCCGCTGTTCCAAAGCAATAATAGGTATCATCGGGATGGGTGATCCAATCGCGCATGGCTTCATTCACCGCATCTTTTAGCGTTTTGCCCCCTGATTCCACCGACACCACATTGGCGCCAAATAATTTCATCCGAGCAACGTTAGGTGCTTGACGCGCAATATCCACGGCACCCATATACACGGTCACATCCATCCCCAACTTGGCACCGATCATCGCGGTTGCCACGCCATGCATACCAGCGCCGGTTTCTGCAATAATGCGCGTTTTACCCAGATACTGTGCCAACAGCAACTGCCCTAAGGCATTATTGGTTTTATGCGCCCCACCATGCAGCAAATCTTCACGTTTTAAATACAGATCACGTCCAAGTTCTTGTGATAACCGTTCGCAATGGGTAATCGGCGTTGGGCGCCCAGCATAATTGCGCCATAAATCTTGCAACCGTATTTGAAACGCCGCATCTTTCTGGATTTGAATAAAGCCGCGCTCGACTTCGGTTAAAATAGGAATCAAACTTTCGGGGGCATAAACACCACCATATTGACCAAATCGGGTATTGAGTCTCATGAAATTCCTTGCTCACGCTTTTCTGTAGCTTGCGAGTTATTGGCAGAATGGCTTCTTTGTAGGCGAGGCCCATGATATCATGCCTGCAATGCCAGAATCAAAAACAATATCATGACCCATTGGATTACTCCCACCACATTGCCTACCTTAACATCAAACGCTCTATGTATCTGGCGCCTGTACCTGCCGGATGCGCAACAAACCATGCCGCATTATTTGGGCGTGCTATCGGAAACCGAAAAAACCGCCTGCATGCGCTTCAAGTTTGCTGATTTACAACGCCGCTATGCGATTACCCGTTTTGGATTACGTTATTTGTTAGGGCATTATTGCCAGAAAGCACCACTCAACATTATTATTGAAACAGGTGAGCATGGCAAACCCTACCTGCCTAATCATACGCTACACTTTAATATCTCACATTCCGGTGATTATGTGCTGTATGCGTTTAGCGCCATTCCAGAGATTTTATTGGGTATTGATGTAGAACGCATCAGAAATCGCGATGAATTAGCAATTGCCAAACGTTTTTTTGCCCCAGCGGAATATGCAACATTGGCAGCCTTACCCACCACACAAAAAGCCGAAGCGTTCTTCCACGTCTGGACTCAAAAAGAAGCCTTTATCAAAGCCATTGGACAGGGCTTAAGTTATGCGCTGGACGGTTTTGAGACCAGCGTTACTGGCGCTGTAAAACTTCTTAAGATCACTGATGAACGGTACCGTTATTTTAATTGGTATTCAAGTGAATTAACTGTTGCCACTGGTTATAAGGCCTGCGTGACCAGCTCTAAGAAACCAGTGGATCTTTATTTTTACACCTTGCGCGGATTCTGATAACTGCTATAATAAAGTCACTTTTTTCAATCAATCGGAGTTTGTCGTATGCAAGGAATCCCGCTTTCAGCCGCAGGTGTTTTTGTCATTATTTTGGTCATCATCGCCATTATCTTAGTGTTTCGCGCCGTCAAGCAGGTACCGCAAGGCTCGGAATGGACGGTTGAGCGCTTTGGTCGTTACACAAAAACCCTGCGCCCCGGCTTGACGTTAATTACGCCGTTTGTGGAAAGCATTGGTTACAAGATCAACATGAAAGAACAAGTGCTAGATGTGCCTTCACAAGAAGTCATTTCACGTGATAACGCCTCGGTACGCGTTAATGGCATTGTATTTTTCCAAGTGATTGACTCCGCCAAATCGGCTTATGAAATCAACAATCTGGATTTCGCCATCACCAACCTGGTGGTCACCAACTTACGTACCGTATTGGGCTCCATGGAACTGGATGAAATGCTGTCACAGCGCGATGCCATCAATGCCCGTTTGCTGGAAGTGTTGGATCAGGCAACCAACCCATGGGGCGTTAAAATTACCCGAATAGAAGTGAAAGATATCTCTCCACCACAGGATTTAATCGACGCCATGGGCCGTCAGATGAAAGCCGAACGCGAAAAACGCGCCAATATTTTGGAAGCAGAAGGCATGCGTCAAGCACAAATTTTGGCGGCAGAAGGTGCCAGACAAGCGGTGATCTTGAAAAACGAAGCCGACAAACAAGCGCAAATCCTGGCTGCTGAGGGCGCCAAAGAAGCCGCGTTCCGCGCTGCTGAAGGCTTGGAACGTACCGCCGTGGCAGAAGCGTATTCCACCAAAGTCGTGTCAGAAGCCATCGCGCAAGGCAACGTCAATGCCATCAACTACTTTATTGCACAAAAATACATTGAAGTGTTGGGTAAAATCGCCTCCGCCAATAATCAAAAAGTGATTATGATGCCGCTGGAAGCCGCTGGTGTCATTGGCTCAATCGCAGGCTTGAGCGAAATCGCCAAAGAAGCGTTTACCAATAGAAAAGGATAAGCGTCATGGAACACATCGCCTTTTGGTATTGGTGGATTCTCGCCGGTATTTTGCTGGCCTTGGAACTGTTATCGATGACTTTCTATCTGTTATGGATTGCCATTGGCGCAGCCACTACTGGTATCATGAAGTGGTTGGCACCTGGCATTTCGGGCGAATGGCAGTTGGTGATTTTTGCGGTGTGGTCGGTGTTGAGCGCTTATCTCTGGTATCGTTATAACAAAAACCGTCCACTATCAAAAACACAACAAACACTGAACCGCCGCGGTCAACAATATATCGGACAAATGTTCACGCTGGAAACCGCCATCATCAATGGCCAAGGCAAAGCGCGGGTTGGCGATTCACCTTGGTTGGTATTGTGTAACGAGAACCTCTCTGCTGGCCAAAAAGTCAAAGTGGTTGGCGAGGAAGGTACCGCACTACGCGTAGAAGCCTGTTAAAAAGTTATTTTGTTTTTTTACCCAACTGCTCAATACGTTTTTTCATAACATAGGTATGTTCCACACCGGCCAAAAAAGCCAAACGGGATAAATGTTGCGGGGTCAATTGCTTAATTACTGACGTTTTTTTCATCAGCTGTAATGGGCTGCCTTGTATCACTTTTTCATTGCTCAACTCGATGACTATACGAAACGCATTGGTTCGCAAAAACTGCTGTTCACAGATGATACGTGCAGTGAGGGGGTTACTTTTTCTATTAACGGTGGCCATTAGGATGCTCCTGTATTGTGGTTGATCTATTCTCGCTAACTCTGCTCATATTAAGGCCCCATCTCCTCTCTTTGGGACTCCACCAAAGAGAGGCGGGAACCGCTACGCCTGCTACAGCGCACCTCCCCCTTGTATGCGAGAGGAATTTAAGCTAAAATTGCACAACTATTTAATAATTTAAATTGCCATGCAAATTTGTTCTTTAAAAGTACCATGCATTTAACAGGTTGTCAATACGCATTATTAAAAAAATTATTAAAAAATTTACCGATTGAATCGGTCTGAAGCGGCAGACATAAATGATTGTCAACACAGAAATTTAACGATATGATCGCAGCAGGCAAATATCCTATGGCATCAGATAGAATGAAATTTGACACGGAAGTGGTAAAGTGGAGCGAGGTCAAAGCGACCATCGCAAAACACCAGCCACACCTCTCAGAATTAATTAATCTTATGCCAGGAGTTGATCAGTTTCCTTTAATCCGCACACGGCACGCTTATGGCGAACCTGTTTTAAAAGAAGGTAAACTACACCTCCCTATTAAGGGCAAACTGAGAAGTTATGATGATCCGATCATCAGCCAAGAAATTAAAGAATTACTGGATTATCACTGGGTATCAGTGCCTTTTGGATTCCTCACCCATAACACCACAGCTTCGGTCATTCACTCTTTTTCTCATGACGCACCCTATCGCATGTTTACTACAGGGAGTTTTTATTCCCTAATTAGCATTTTTGAAGACCGAAAACCCAATTACTACGTACCCTCTTTATATAGCATCAACTCTGGCTGCCAATCTTTATTGCTATTACCTCAAGTAAGCGACATGCAACGCAACCAGCTGTTACATGACAAATACGCGACACCTGAGGTAAAATATCCAAAATCTTTTACTGAACAATCTGAGTTACTCAAATCGCTTTGCCTGGATTCACGTTTTCAAACCGACTGGTGTTCGGAAACACTCTTCCTAAGCAAACATTTTTTTGAAAAAAATCAGCATACACTGCCTTTTTTTAATTATCTACTACGTGCCACATGGGATGCACAGGCAGCAACCCGCCATCCAGCCGTTTATGATATATTGTGGGCAACCTTTGTAGAACGTTTCGTGGCGCCGCAACTTGGCTCACTGTATAAACGCAGCACAACACACGTCGTTTCTATCGTTAAACATTTGGTTAATATGGCGCTAGGCAATGGCGCTGGCTTTATCCCCGCCATCAATGATAGCACCGGCCCTATCAGCAAATTAATTGATTTATATATCGATGACTATAAAATTCGTAGCTACCACCCCACCATCATGACCATTGATGGCTATGACGGCAAAACACCGACATATTACTCCATGCAACGGCCACTTTTTTCTAGCCCTGAACTTGAGTTATCCAATGCTCCACAAACGGTAAAAGAACTGGTATTAATCCGAGAAATTCTGTGCCGCTTTCAAGATGCCGTAGTAAACAATCATCCTAAGTTAGGAATGAACTTGAAAGGCTCCATATTACCAGAAGTACTGGCCAGGACCCATTTTGATTTTTATCACCCGCAAGCCAAAATTGACAGCTCAGTCAGTGCAAATATTGAAGCCATTTTTGAGCAAGACCCCCGGTTTGACCAAGTCCACCGAGTTAAAACTGAACCTCACCTAAAACGCCCGCTGTCTTCCTTATTTTTCAAAGGCTGCATTCGAATTCAACCGCAGAAAAAGGGATAAGCCAATTATGCGCTTGAACTCTGCGAAACGAAGACGAAAATCTCAAATTCAAGCAGCACTCCAAGAAAACGTTCTATTACTGAGCTGTAGCTATGGTAATTTTATTACAGAATAGATTATTACACGACGTGCCAACTCATTGCTTTCAGATAAAAAAACGGACGGATAGACGAGTAAAAGCTCAATAGATCCATGATGGTATTAATATACAAAATGCTTGATTTGCTCGCCCTTTCGGCCAATCTCTGTCATTGATTCAATACCAATCTGCAGGTGTAATTCCATAAAGTTTTTATTCACTTTTAGGTCAGATTCTTGGGTTTTAACGCCTTGCGGAGTCATTGGCAAATCAGAAACCAACAGTAATGCACCGCGAGGAATATGGTTGGCATAGCCAGTGATAAACACAGTGGCGGTTTCCATATCAATCGAAATCGCGCCGATTTTGCGTAGATATTCTTTGAAGTCTTGATCCCATTCCCAGACACGACGGTTGGTGGTATAGACCACGCCCGTACGATAATCTTGATTGTATTCGATCAACTTATCCGAAACAAATTTGTGCAATTTAAATGACGGTAACGCGGGCACTTCTGCTGGTAAGTAGTCGTTACTGGTACCCTCTCCGCGAATCGCGGCGATGGGCAATACGAAGTGGCCGATTTCGGTGGAATGATGCAATCCACCGCATTTACCCAGAAACAAAACGCCCTTGGGATCACGCGCGGTCAATAAATCCATAATGGTGGCGGCGTTGGGCGAACCCATACCGTAGTTGATCATGGTTAACCCATCTTGATTGGTTACCGCTTGCATCGGGCGATCCTGGCCTTTGATCGGACAATTAAATTGCGCGGAAAATTGTTCCAAGTAATTGCGAAAATTGGTAATTAAAATATAGTCACCAAATTCGCCAATCTCCATACCAGTGTAGCGTGGCAGCCAATTTTTTGCGATATCTAGCTTGGTTTTCATGAGTACCCTCCACCCTAACCCTACTCCGCAAGAGAGGAGGGAATTTTTTCTTTAAACGGGCAATTGATTAAACTGCGACAAAATCTGCAACACAATCAATACCACCCCAATCAACACAATCAACCACAGCACCGCATCACCACCCCACACACGATACGGCGACTTTAAGGTTTTATGACGACGCAACTTCCACGCCATTAATGCCGGCAAAATTACACCTAACACAGCGAACATAATGGTGGCATAACCCAGCGCTATAATAAACCCTTGCGGGTAAAATACCGCAAAAATGAAGGGCGGCAAAAAAGTAATCAGCGCCGTTTGAAAACGCCCGGAACGCGTATTGGGTCGCTTACAACCATCGGCCAAAAAGTCAAACAACCCAAGCGTCACGCCTAAAAATGAAGTGGTTAGCGCAATATTGGCAAAGGCATTAACAAAACTTTCAGCTAAACGGCTGTGAGCCAAATTAAACAGACTCTGCAGCATCACATCAAGCGAGTCCTGATGAGCAGCAACCGCCTGAAAACTACTGGTATCGCCTGCACGGGGAATAACGCCCAACGTACACAACAACCATGCTGCATAAAGCACCAACGGTAAAAAAGCACCCACAATCAAAATCCATTTCATGACTTTGGGTTTTGGCCCAATATAATTGACCAGACTGGGAATCACAGTATGAAAGCCAAACGCGGTCAAAAAAATGGGCACTGCAGCCCAGACATAACGAAACTGTGAGGGCTCACTGACCAGTTGCGTAAATTGAATATGCGGCATCAACAAAATCACCCCTAATAATAAGGTAATTCCCTTGGCGCTCAGCAACCAACGATTGATCACATCAACCGCGCGGGTACTGTAAAATACAATGCCACCAAAAACCAGGGTGAACAACAAACTCCCAAGCCAATTCGGGATAGCAACATGAAACAGTGTTTGAATGAGCCCATTTAACAAAGAGGATGCACCACTAATATACGCACAGGTCAATGCATATAATAACAACACACAGGAAAGCCACGCTACAATACGACCAGGAAGTCCCAACGTCTTATGCGCCATACTTTGAAAGCTATTATGCTCAGCTGGTAGCGCCAAAGTTACTTCTAACACCAATAATGCGGTATAAGTGAGCAGCACCCAAATCGATACCAACAGCAATAATGACCAGCCAAATCCAGCGCCACTACTAACAATAGGTAGCGCCAAGATCCCCGCCCCCAAAGTCGTTCCGGTAATAATTAAGGTGCTTCCAATGATTTTTGCCAGCATACTACACTCGCCCTTCACCGTGATGAGACATTGACAATACCATGCCCTTACAAAAAAGCAATTGGAATAGCGTATGAAATCACTGCAACAGGAACTGTTGCGGCTGACCTAATGGTCAAGCCACCTGCTGCAATCGCACTAAAATATCCTGTGCCATCTGGCCCGCTTCGAATTGTTGGCGCTGATAATGCATCATTTGTGTTAATCGAGCAATCATCTCCGCTTTTAATTCTCGTGCATTGTACTGAGCATAACGAACCAATTGCTGATAAAGCGTTTCAGGAATTTCAATGTCTACATAAGGGTCTCCCGTATGAGTCAATTGACGATAGCACTTGGTTAGCATATTCGCTCCTTTTGGTGTCCCGAACGTTCATGACTTATTTTAAACTTAAAAAATATAAAAGTCAATAATTCGTTTATATGTCTTTTGGTTAAAATGCGATAAACCATTTTACATTTAATCAAAACAGCGCTATGATTTGCCGGACATCAACCAAAAACTAAGGAGCATGTATGAAAAAATCAGTAATTCTGGCCAGTGCAGCGGCGTTTGCTTTAGCCAGCAGCATTGCGATGGCAGATGGATCATCCACCATCTCTACACAATCAAACCCATCAGCGACAAGCAGCAGCACTGGCAATTGCTCTGGTTGTTGCGCTGGTTGTTGTGCTGGTTGCTGTGGCGGCTGCTGCGCTGGATGCAGTGGTTGCTGTGGCGCAAGCGATTAATCGCTACGCGTTTATAACATATCTAAGGTGCTGGTCTCTTGGCTGGCACCTAATTTTTCGTGAGACCTTTTATCAATGCTTTCCCCTGAACTCCAGTCTGCCGCAACCCTCATTCAAAATTGTTATCAACAATTACAGGAACGAGAGTCAAATGTGGTGTTTGAGTTAATCAAGGCGCATCAACCCATTTATCAATGGCACCATTACCCACCTGGCGATGTCCACGATCGCAAGCATCATAGCCAATACTATTATCATAGCCACCCTTCCCACGATCCTGATCGTTTACCCGAACATGGCCATTTTCACTTGTTTTTCCGCCAACCGGCAATGCCAGAAGACGCGGCGATCCTGGCAAAGTCACAAAAATATCAAGACCACCAGGGGGGGAAAGATAATCTGTGCCACATTATGGCTATTTCGATGAATGAAAAAGGCTTTCCCACCGCCCTCTTCACCACTAACTATTGGGTGGTCAATGGGTTATGGTATCAAGCAAAAGATATTATCCGCGCGTTGGATCAGTTTCAAA
>CANJVU010000030.1 GCA_947478525.1 Thiotrichales bacterium | reverse complement strand
TTTAATGGTTTTAAGTGCATATCTAGTGCTCCTACAAAATAGCCTGTTGCATCACATAAGGCTTAATCCAATAAGGCGAAAGGGTTTTTAATACTGACTCGTGTGTGCTGGTTGCCGTCCAACGCGCCAATGCTTCTGCATCATCAAAGTACATGAAAAAATGTATTTTTGAGGGATCCCTGGCATCAAAAACATAGTGGGCGGTGATAAACCCTTTGATGTGCCTCATTGCATCCGTGACGCTGGCAAACCAATCTGGAAAGAAAGCTCGACCTTCTGAGCTAACAAAATGTTGGATGTATTTGAGTAACATGATGCTTCCTATGGTTGAATAAAACTTGAAACAGCCTGATGCTGGCCAAAATGGTGGCATAATTCTTTTAATACAAAATGCTGCTGTTCTTGGGTAAATGCGGCAACTGCATCTTCGAGAATTACCACTTCGTATCCCAAGTCATGCGCTGACCAGGCCGTGGCAAGTACGCACACGTGCAGAGCGAATCCAGCGATATAAAGGCGTTTTATGTGATGGGTTCTTAGGTAAAAATCGAGCTCCGTGTGAGCAAAAGCGCTACCGCCTTTTTTGTTAGCAATGACGTAATCTTGGGGCAGCGGTGTGAAGTCAGGATGAATCAACTCCCCGCCATTTTGCCAGGTTTTGGCTTTTGGAATAGCCCCACGTAGGCCAAAATCAGTATTTCCCAATTCACGATAATCAGCACTAAAACCCATGGCGGTATGGATTACGGGTATGCCATTTTTATGTGCATAATCGAGTGCAATTTTCGCCTGCTTTACTGCACCCTCACGCAATGCAGGATCTTTAAACCGTGAGTAATAGAGTTTTCCAGTAGGGCTTAGCCATTCGTTTTGGAACTCAATCATCAATAAGGCGGCGTTTTGCATTTAATTTTCCTATTGGTTATTACAAGTGCAGTATAGCAAAATAATTGTTCATGTGGCATCCGGGAAAAAACCGGTATAATGAGGCAAAGTAATCCGGCGTTTATCCTATGATTTTGCCTTCCAGTCATTTTTTCTTTACCTCCAGCCAGGCAGTGGATGCGATCATCCAGCCGTTAAAACAATATTTTGGGATCACCAGTTTTATTTATCAGAAGAATTTTGATGACGGCACGGAAATCCGTTTGTTCAACCAGCCGAAGTGGTGCGCGTTTTTCTATGAGCAGGAGTTGTATAAGCAAAGTGTATTTGAATCCAAACCCAGTCAGTATGTCAAAAACCGGATTTTATGGAACAGCATCCCCCAGCATTCAGCGGTGTTATCGAAAGCGCGCCAATTTAATATCGACCATGGCATTACCTTTGTTGAGCCAGTAAGTGATGGCTGTGAGTTTTTCTTTATTGGTGCACCGGCGGACAAACCGGAAGTGATGCGCCGCTATGTTACTCGTATCGACCTCTTGGGAAAATTTATCATCTATTTTCGCGAACGTGCGACGCCGTTGATTGAGCAGGCCAAACAAAACAAGATTTACATTCCTAATAAATTTGAAGCGGCGCCATTAACATTAATCGAAACGCAATGTATTTTTGATACCCAAGGGTTTCTAAGTGCACTTCAGCCGCAGATGCAAGCCCTCTCACCCCGTGAGCGCGCCTGTGCGGATTTGTTATTGCAAGGCTACACCATCAAAATGATTGCCAAGGAGTTGGATCTGTCGCCACGCACGGTAGAAACCTATCTCGAACATGTTAAACAAAAAACCAATACCCACAGCAAAGCACAGCTGCTGCAGGCATTGCGTAAGTTAACACCTTAAGCTATCTGAAGGTCAGTCCGCCATCAACAAAAGAATAAAAAGTAATTGAGCCGGTTTTATTCAAATAGGGCAGGGCAGCTTTGGCAGTTTGATAGGGTCCCCAGAATTTTCTGTCAAACATCGCTTTGGCGTCAGCGATGGGCAGTGTGTCAAACGCTCCGAAATTGATTTCGCTGGCGGTGATTTGCAAATGGTCAAAGTGGCCAATCTTGGCAAATACTTGTGCCAGATGGCTTTGGTTTCTGCTTGGGTGTTCATGAGGGGAGATCCTGATTTACGGATGCTGGAGTTTATTTTTTATCTGGAATAACTGCCGTTATCAACGACGGATGCATCAGCAAACAACGTTTTACTCCATTTGCCGCCATAAATATTAGTTTTGGTAACGGTTACCGTGTTTTCACCGGCATAGGAATAGTTGACGCATACAGTGGCTAACAAGAGGGTTAGTAGGAATGTTGTTTTTTTCATATTGGTGGTATCCTGCGTTTATTTTGAGAACTTCAATAGTAGCTTTAATATATCTGCTGACAATGCTGTTGCCAATGGGTTTTAGCCAAGATGCTTTTCAAAATCGTTGCTAAGAGTGCCAGTACGGCCAACCCTACCGCAACGACGATACAAGATTTTGGTCCAAATCCTAGTGACAGCGGCACGCTGCCTAAATAAGCGCCCACGGCATTGCCAATATTAAACACGCCAATGTTGATGGTAGAGGCAATGTTGGGCGCGGCATGTGCGGATTTAACCACATTAATTTGCAAGGGTGCGACGGTGGAAAATGAGGCCACTCCCCAGAAAAAGAGGGTTGCCACGGCCCAATAGGGTGAAACGCTGGTGAGGGTAAAAACCAGTGAAGTGATTAATAGCAAACCCACGGTAATAAAGAGAGCAGATAAAATGCCTCTGTCCGCTAATTTACCACCCCATAGATTGCCAATGACAGAGCCAACGCCGATGATCAGCAGGGTAATGGTGATCCAGCTTTGTGGTGTTTTGGTGGTGTCCAATAAAATGGGGGCAATGTAGGTGAACAGCGCAAACACGCTGGCAAAGGTGAGTAGGGTGATTAGCATGGCTAAGAGTACATGCGGTTGGCATACCACTTTTAATTCTTCTCTGAAGTTAACGGGTTTATCATTGCTGCCACATTCCGGTAAAAACGCCAATAAGGCAAGGAATGCCAGCACTCCGATCCCAGCGATCAGCCAAAAAGTGATGTGCCATTCCCAATGTTGTGCGATCCAGGTGCCAAAAGGCACGCCGATCACATTGGCGAGCGTTAAGCCGGTAAACATCAACGCCACCGCGCTGGCTTTGCGTTGTGGCGGTACCAGACCTGCTGCGACCACGGCGCCAATGCCAAAAAAAGAACCGTGACAAAACGATGTTACAATGCGCGCGGCCATCATTTGGCCATAATGGAAAGACAAAGCACAGCAGACGTTACCAATAATGAAAATCAGCATCAACGTTAATAGCGCTTTTTTGCGCGAGAAATTTTTGGTCAATACTGCTAAAATCGGTGCGCCGATGGCAACGCCTAATGCATACAAGCTCACCAGCAATCCGGCTTGTGGAATCGTGACCTGCAAGCTATTGCTCACCTGCGGCAAAATGCCCATAATCACAAACTCGGTGGTGCCAATGCCAAAGGCGCTTAGAGCAAGGGCGAAAAGGGCGAGGTTCATGTTTTATGCTCCGATAGGGGAGAGGTTGTAGCAGTATACCTCATCGCTTAATAAGTTGAATAATATCTCCAATGAACCTTTCCCACTGATCAATCCAGATCATATGGCTGCAGTCTTGATACACAATCAGTTGGCTTCCTGCAACGCCGCGTTGGATGATTTCGGCTTGCTGTTTACTGGTAATCCAGTCGTGTTCTCCGGCGATAATCAAGGTTTGTGCTTTAACTTTGGATAAATGAGGGCGATGGTCGAAATTTTTGAGAAACGTTTGAAAACCGAAATTAGCCAGCTCAAGATTGTAGCTGATGCTTGGCGTTGGCAGGCCAGGTTTAAACGTGGTTGAATAGAGTGGCCCCATGGTTTCATAGTAAGCAGCAACGGTGTCATTCGATAACGTAAATTGTCCGGTTAAAATCGCTTCACCCATTTCCCGTTGCTCTGGGGTGCCGATTTTTGCCAGGGTTTGTCTGGCTTCTTGAATATGCTCAGCGCTGGCAGCGCCACAAACCAGGATTAATTTTTTAAAACTATCGGGGTATCGTGTGGCGTAGCCTAATGCTGCAATGGCGCCGTAAGATACGCCCATCAAAATGCTTTGTTTTGATTGTAACTGAAAGTGTTGATGAATCGCCTCCACGTCATCGATGTAGTGATCCATGGTGCAGTACTCAACGGCACTTTTGCTGCTTTTGCCACAGCCGCGGGGGTCAAATAAAATCACGTCAACATAAGGCAAAATCGATTCGGCAAAAGAATGGTTGCCATAGTCACAGACGGTGTGATCATTACCTGGACCACCTGGCATCAGTATCAATACATCACGTTGACCCAGTTGCCCAGATTGGGTGTAAATCTCAACGTAAATCGAGGTTTCTGGGACTTGTTTTTTGGCGGGGAGTTCAATCATCAGTGTGTGCTTCATATGGGTATCCTTCATCTGTTAAGTTGTTTGTGCAATAAAGTCTTTAATCAATGTCGCACAAGCCTTTGATTGATCCAGGTGCACCATGTGTCCTGCATCATTGATCAATTGAATCTGTGAGGCTTTCATGCCTTCTTTAATCAGTTGGTCTTTGTAATAAATTGAATTGATTAATTTATCTTGCACGCCTTGGATGTGTAAGTGTGGTAGTCCAGAGACTTCTAATAATTTGATTTCATCGACCCATGCGTTAGTCTCTTCAAGGTAGTAGCTACTGTATATTTTTCGGAACTGTCCATCGTTGTTTTTAAGATCACGCATCATTTGCTGAATGCCCTCAGGGCTTGAGGCAGATAAGGATGCAATGGCCGTTATTTCTGATGTGTTGGGCGTGGGGTTGAAGATCGTGCCTATTTCAGGGAAGGAACATGACATGGTTTTTTCTTTGGTTCTGCCATGAATGCATCCAATTAAGACCAAGCCTTGTAGCGTTTTAAGTTCGGGCATTGCGCAAACGGCCATATGACAGCCCATGCTGCTGGCGGCGATATAAAAGTTTTGCAAATTCAATCGGCGGATAAATTGAGTTGTGATTTCGACTAAGCCTTGGATGGTATAGTAGTTGAGGTGTTTTTTATCAGTAATAGGATCTGACTGGCCATGGCCGGAGAAATCTAAAGATACTAAATTGAAGCGATCTTTGAGTAATTCGAAAAGGCTTGAAAATGAAGCGGAGGAGGAGTTAAAACCATGCAAAAACAGAATCGTTTGTTTTTTGCCAGACATTGCTTGTTGGTAATGTAACTGGCCAAAATCAAAGGTCATATAACTGGATTGCATGGTTAACTCCTTGCGGTTGATATTATTGCGCTTTCAAATAATCAAGTTCGGGAATGGTAAGCTTAGCATCAAAATCAATAACACGATACTCGGCAACGTCCTGGCTGACATAGGGGTCTTCGGCAATAATAGCCATTAGTTGTTTCTTGTCCATCGATTTGGCCAGAATCACGCCACCCAATTTGCTTTTTTTAGGTCCGGCAAATAAAAAAATACCTTGGTCGATATATTTTTTCACCCAGATGCCATGGGGTGGAATATGAGGTTCAACGCTTTCAGCGGGTTTAATGTAGTCAACGATTAGCATATACATAAGAGTCTCCTTTTTGGTTAATGAATACAGCATGAACATTGTAGCCGATATTTTATTTGTATAGAATAGCACTGATAATCAAAACACTGTTGCGTTTTTTGCAACAATTTGCCTGGAGGTTGCGGATGCTGGAAGACATTGAAATATTTTGTGCCATTGCCAAAACAGGTGGGTTTGCCAAGGCGGCGAAAGAATTGCATTTATCCACCTCCATTGTCACGCGTCGCTTGGCGCGGTTGGAGCAAAAACTAGAGGTTCGCTTGATGCATCGCACCACACGGCAGGTGTCGTTGACCGACGCAGGACAGCTGTATTACGAAGAGGTGAGTCCCATTTTGGACGCGCTGCAAGCGTCTAATAAGAATGTCAAAAGCTTAAGCAAAGAAGCGACAGGAATTTTGAAAATTGGTCTTCCGGTTTCCATCAGTCATCTCTATGTAACGCAGTGGTTACATGAGTTTTTGGCACAACATCCGCGCTTAACGGTTCATATGGTGAATGGCAGTCGCTTGCTGGATTTATTGGGAGAGGGGTTTGATCTGATTTTGCATTGTGGTGAATTACCCGACTCCACCTTTTATTCTAAAAAGCTGGGGATGTGGGAGAAGATCACCTGCGCATCCCCAGCCTATCTCAAGCAGCACGGTACGCCCAAAAAACCAGAGGATTTGATGCATCATAATTGTTTGGACCATGCGGATAATTTTCAAGGGACCTGGGATTTTCAAGTCAAAGGAAAACTCAACAGCATTCCGGTTCGCGGTAACGCACGCGTCAATAGCAGTATTGATTTGTGCAATTTAGCCAAAACGGGTTTGGGACTTGTGTATTTGCCAAGTTTTTCCGTGGCGCATGCGCTCAAAACAGGGGAGTTGGTTTCGGTGTTAGATGCCTATCGACCTAAACCGTTGGGTATGTATTTGGTGTATCCCAGCCATAAATATTTGAGTTACAAAACTCAGGCATTAATGGATTTCATGAGCGGGTTATTGCATGAAGATCGGGATCAGTGTGTATTATCAGTACGGAGTTAAAACTCAAGAAAAACCAAAAAAGGAGTCGCTCATGAATATTACATTGAAGCCTATTGCTACAGTTCATAACGCCATCAAAACACCTACGGATGATTTTTGGGGAGATATTGTTTCTACCCTAGTGTTTGATGAAGCGCTTTTGGAGCAAACCGCATTACAAGGGTTGGAGCAGTTTTCTCATGTGGAAATCATTTTTTACATGAATCAAGTTGTTTCTGAAAAGATTGTCACAGGCGCAAGACATCCGCGTAATAATACAGCATTACCCAAGTTTGGTATTTTCGCACAGCGTGGCAAAAACAGGCCTAACTTATTGGGAGCTTCTTATGCCGAAGTGGTTTCTGTAGAAGGGCTAACGCTGACGGTTCGAGGCTTGGATGCCATTGATGGAACACCCGTGTTGGATGTTAAGCCGTGTTTTGTGGAGTTCCTCCCCAGGGGCACTATCCAGCAACCAAGTTGGTCTCATGAGTTGATGGAAGATTACTATAAGGTGGGAAACCCTAAAGTCGCTCATCGTTAGAAGGCAATGAAGAGCTGTGTTTGCGCAGTAAAATTAAAGCTAATCCAAAGATTCCCATCACGACGTAAAAGGTACCCAGTAACGATTGTGTTTGGTGTGAAATCGTGTTTAAAACAAAATTGATACCCATCGCGATTAGGATTTGTGTGGTGCCATAAATCGCACCGGCAATGCCAATTTTAACGTGAACGTTGGAGAAAGCCAATGCCAGTGAGTTGGGTAGGAGCAATCCACAGCTCATGGTGGTCATGAATAACAATATAACCAGCGGGATCACATGTGTGCCCATAAAGTATTCGGTGATTATCATCAGCATGCCACTGAGTAACAGCAAAATAAGGCCTGTGATGGTTAAATGATACGCATGAAAACGATGGACAATTTTGCTGCCAATCAGTGCGGTAAAGGTCAGGCCGAGTGCGCCGCACAAGAGAATATAACCGTTTTCTGTGGCGGTATAATGCAGTTGGTTTTGCACAATAAAAGGAATGATGTTGGCGTATAAGATAACCGCTCCAAAGCCAATCCCCGCAGTGGTGACATAGCGCATAAACATAAAATTACGCAGGAGTTCGGCGTAGTGTTTGAGTGTGTTGGAGAGCGTCAGTTCAGTATCACGATGGCGAATGGTTTCTTTAAACTGGGTCAGTAACAGCGTTAATAAGAATAAGCCGTAGAGCAACATAAAAACAAACGGGGCTTTATAGCCAAACCCCGCTTGCAACCATCCGCCAACACACGGTGCAATGGCCGGTGAGATGCATATAAAAATGGCCATTTGAGAGCTTTTGATGGCCAGCGAAGTGCCTTGATATAAGTCGCGCAACACCACGCGGGATAATGACAAACCGCTTCCTGCGCCAATGCCTTGAATGATTCGACCAACGCATAGCCAAGCAAAAGAGGGTGCTAATAGACAGGATAGCGAGCCGATACAAAATAAGCTAACCCCCAAAATAATGGGGGCTTTACGGCCCATGCGGTCTGACACGGGGCCATAAAATAATTGTGATGCGGCAAATCCCATCAAAAACAGCGTAATGGTTAATTCGATATGATTGGCGGGTTGATGAAAAGTCTCTGCCAGCACGGGCAAGGAGGGCACAAATAAGTCAGTTGCGATTAATCCTGAAATCGCCATCAGTACCATAATCCAAAACATCATAATCAATTGTCTCCTCTGTTGGTAGGCGTATTGTCTAACAAAGTGAGTCATAAGAAAAATTGTTTTTTCTTATGAGGGTTATTGGTTATACTTGGTAGATAAAGGGAGTGTGATTATGGATATGTATCGTGTTAACTTGAGCTTGTTGGTGGCGTTAGATGAGTTGTTGACACTCAAGAGTGTTACACAAACCGCCAAGAAAATGTGTCTCACGCAGGCTTCGATGAGCAACAATCTACAGCAGCTTCGCGTGATTTTTAATGATCCACTGTTGGTGCGGGAAAAAAATTACATGGTGCTGACCAACTATGCCAAAGAACTCAAGCCAAAATTACATAAAGTCTTGCAGGAAATGCACAGTCTGATGGTGTGTGGTCAGCGTTTTGAGCCCAGTACTTCAGAGCGGTTTTTTACATTGGGCATGAATGATTATATGACCTCTTTATTGATGCCATCATTATTAAAAACGCTGGAACATCAAGCTCCGCACCTTAAAATCAAAATTGTCTCAGATACTCACATAGGTGCATCTACTGTGTTTGAAAATGGAGAGTATGAACTGGCATTAGGTAAAGGGTTTGGTGATATCAGTCATTTATCTAAACAGTTATTGTTTAAGGATGTTGGGGTGTGTGTTTTGAATCCACGCCATCCATTGGCTAAAAAGAAAAAAATCACCCTGGAGGAGTATTTGTCTTGCGATCATATTGCGATACAAACCGATCACCCACATAGTCCACGGTTGATTGAAGAAGCTTTGGCCAAGCAAAATGTATATCGACGCATTAAAATCGCCACGCCCTTTGTAGCACCTATTTTTGAAATGTTGGCCCAGTCCGAAACGCTGATGGGAAGCATGATTCAGCGGGTAGTAGATGCGCATCAAGATCAAGGGCGGTTTGTGATTAAACCGCTGCCCTTTGAGATTGGCTCATTGGAATTTTATATGGTCTGGCATCCGCGTTATGATGAAGACTTAGGACATCGATGGTTACGAGAGCAGATTGCGTCGGTATTTAGCAAATGATCGTTATCTATCTCAACGCTGAAAGAATTATTCATCCAAAGCAAGGTATGCTTTGGATTTTTTGAGTTGCGGTTATGCAACAAACTTTCTGTAAATTTGATTACTCCATTTAGCTCCTTCGTTTCAGTTAACGTTTAAGTAAATTTTGTCAGCGATCCATTGTTCGGACATTTCCATCACAATAGCAGTCACCAACCTTTCACAAGACTCAGTGCTTGGAAAGACCCTTGCCACCCTGGTGCAACGACAATCCCGTAAACGCTGTAAACAAACGATGAAAGTGAAAGGGTGAGATATAAAAAATATCACTCAGGCGGTCAAGAGAGATTTCTTCGTCGAGATGTTGCCCGATGAAGTCGATCACTTTGTTTAAGCGCTGCTGATAATTTATATTCACTGTATTTCCCGGTCATTGTTTACTTACGAGGACAATGATAGTGTTTTGTTGTTCGTCGTATTTGACCATTCTTGCTTATTTTGCGCAATTGGATTATCGCCCTGTCGATTTTGGGGACGCTTGCTGAGGTGAAAACGGTGAAAGAAGTGATATCATAGCCGGAATAGGATAGGTAAGCTGACCATGGTTAATATTCGACAGTTGACACAAGAAGATACCCAACAATGGGAATCCATTCGTTTGGAGATGCTCAAGCAAGTGCCAGAAGCGTTTGGTAGTTCTTTTGAAGAAGACTCTTTGTTGAGCGGCCAAGCATGGCAAGAGTCCCTGGTCAAAAGTATGGTGGATAATACAAAGGCGTTAGCACTTTATGAGCGCCATGGATTTGTGAAAGTTGGAGTAGAGCCACGTGCTTTGAAAGTTGGCGATCAGTTTTATGACGAGATTTTGATGGTGAAGGAGTTAGCTCGTGATTGAACCTGCAACATTAGAAATAATCGGATGGGGGCGTGAAACCCTTTTATCCCATGGATATGCCTTAACAAGCGACCAGCCAGAAAATGTGCAAGACACTCCTTGGTCTTATGTGGTTCGCTTTGTCACATCGGAGGGGTACATTTACTTAAAACACACGCCAGAGCAGCTTGCATTGGAGGCGCCTATTACTCAGATCTTGCATGATCAGTTTCATGCAGCTGTTCCAGAAGTGATCGCACACAGTGCTGAGTTAAATTGTTTTTTAATGAAAGATGCAGGCAGGCCATTGCGAGCCATTTTGAAAAAGCAATTTGATGCAGCTTTGCTTTGCAAAGTGATTGATCAATTTACTGCTATTCAGTGCTCCGTTGCAGATCACGTCAATATTTTTCTTGATCTAGGGGTGCCCGATTGGCGATTAGATCAATTGCCAGAGTTGTACAAGCAACTGCTTTCGCAAAAAGACATATTGATCGCGAATGGACTATCAGAAAAAGAAATCAGCGAATTAGAAACGTTGCTGCCAACGGTTTCCCACTTGTGTGAAAAACTATCCCGTTATGCGATCAAACAAACCCTGGTTCAGTGCGACTTTCATGATAATAACATCCTCATAGAAGAAGGATCACAAAAGATCACCTTTATTGATTTAGGTGAAATCGTGATCGCTCATCCGTTTTTTTCATTGGTGGGTTGCTTGCGGCAGGCAAAAGTTCATCATGGGCTGATAGAGGGAGATGATACGTACCTGCAACTGATGGATGCCTGTCTTCAAAATTATATGCCTTTCGACTCCAAAAGAAATTTATTGGATGCCTTTGCAATGGCACAACTGTTGTGGAATGTTTACGAGGCATTGGCTCAATATAGGCTAATGCTCGCCTGTGATAAAGCGAGGTTTATGTCATTGCAAAGGCATGGAAAGCTAAGTGGTAGATTGAAAGAATTGATGAACGCATGTATTGCGATGAGGATGCCAACTCAATGATGTTAGTAGCAGTTATTTTAATGGATTTATTGACCGGCATGGAGTTTGATCTCTTTGTGCCAAGCTTTCCAGAGCTGCAGACACACTTTGGTTTAACGCCTTTTTGGGTAGAGGCGTTGCTGTCAGCGAATTTTATTGGATATTGCCTGAGCTTATTCTGTGTGGGAAGTTTGGCGGATCGTTATGGCCGAAAGCCTATCATTTTGAGTGGGTTACTGATTTTTTTGATCGGCAGTGTGATGTGCGTAGTGGGGATCTCTTATCCATTTTTGTTGGTGGGGCGTTTTCTACAAGGGATTGGTATTGCAGCGCCTGCCATTCTCAGTTTTTTGATTATCGCCGATGCCTATTCCCTCAAAAAACAGCAATTTTTCATGGCGATGCTCAATGGCGCGATGAATATTTCAGTGGGCATAGCACCGGTAATTGGCAGTTATATTGCGTTGTATTTTCAGTGGCGAGGTAATTTTGCATTGCTGCTGGCGTTGGGGATAATTGTTTTATTAATGGCAGTGTTTTTCGTCCCAACGGCGCAACCAATGGCACAGAAAGAAGTACTTTCCTGGCGAGGATATTTGCCATTATTTCAATCTAAACCGCTGATGTTGTTACTGGTCAATGTGGTCTTAATGCTGGTGCCGTATTGGATTTTTGTGGGCATGTCACCGTTGCTGTATATGAAAAATTTGGGTGTTAGCTTGGCACACTTTGGTTATTATCAAGGGGTATTGGCAGTGACATTTGCGCTCGGAAGCATTGGGTTTGGATTGGTCATGCATCGCTATGCGCAGAAAAAATTACTCAGTCTTGCCGGTATTCTTTATATGTTCAGTTTTATCGCCATTGCAGGGATCACGCTGGTGAATAGTCATAGCCCGTTGTTGATTACGTTAGCATTGCTTTTATTTACCATCAGTCAGATTATTCCTTCTACGCTACTAGGGCCTTTGTGTTTGAACCTTATCTCACATGCCAAAGCACGAGCAGCAGCAATGCTTCAAGCCTTTCGACTCATTGCTACTGCACTTAGTCTTCAACTTGCGGGTTATTACTATCAAGGCACTTTTCGTAGTATTGGAGTGATCATGTTGGTGTTCATCGCGATGCTGATCATCACGCACTTTCTTGTGGTTAGAAATCGCGTGTTGATGAGTTTTGCAAGTGATACAACCGATGCGGAAAATTCATGATGCATATCAGACTTCTCCATTGGGGTTTGTTGTGAGATTATATACATCAACCATAGGAGTTGCCATGATCACCGGTGCCAATCACTACACGTTAGCCGTCAGCAATCTCGAACGTTCTGGCGGGGTGTCATGATGAAAACCGTTTCCAAAACCAAATTAATCGCCATTTCCGCATTGGGTAGTTTGATTGAAAACTATGACTTTGCCATTTACGGCTTTTTTGCCACGCTGTTAACGGCATTGTTTTTCCCTCAAGACAGCGACAGTATGAAATTGGTGATGGCTTATGCCGTATTTGCCGTGGGTTATGTGGTGCGACCCTTTGGCGGCATTGTGTTTGGTCATCTTGGCGATGTCTGGGGACGTAAGGCTGGCTTAGTGATCTCAATGGTTTGCATGGGTATACCTTTATTGCTGATCGCGTTGTTGCCGACCTATCAAAATATTGGTATCGCAGCAGCGGTATTGTTGATTATTTGTCGTTTACTGCAAGGCTTGTCGGTGGGTGGGGAATTCCCTGGCGCCATTACGTTTTTGGCAGAACACGCCAGCATACGCCATCGTGGCGTAATCTCCAGCTTGGCATTTGTCGGTATCAATATAGGGTTGCTGTTGGCCTCGGGCGTGGGATTATTGCTCACGCATTTATTAACACAAGCGCAGCTATTATCGTGGGGCTGGCGGATTGCTTTTGCGGTGGGGTCGTTGTTGGCGGTGTTGGGCTATTGGATCCGTCGTCAGTTAACCGAAACGCCGATTTTTATCGCTGAGCAACAACACGGTGAAGTGCCAATACTACCCTTGGCACATAGCTTGCGTTATGAAAGCGTGGGGATTCTCAAAGCAGTTGGTTTGGTGGCGATTTTTGCTGCGGCCATCCCGGTGGTATTGATCTTTATGCCCACCTACCTCTCAGATTATCTGCATCTGTCCTTGTCGCAGGCATTGCTGTTGAACACCCTCAATGCGATGATTTTTATTATCTTTATTCCCGTGGCTGCGTGGCTGTCGGATCGTTTCGGGCGTAAAATCATTTTGCTGATCGGGTGCGTTGGGTTTTTAGTGCTCAGTATTCCTGCCTATCATTTTATTCAATCTACGCACGAGTTAATCACTTTTACCGGCATGTTGATTCTTGGGCTGTGCACTGCAGCGATTACCGGGCCGTTAATTCCTGCATTGGCAGAGTTTTTTAAAACCACGTCACGCTCTACCAGTGTAGCGTTGTCATACAATATCAGCGTGGCATTATTTGGTGGTAGTGCCTTGGTAGTGATTACGGCGTTGATTAGCCATACTGGGCGGGTAGAAGCACCTGCGTGGGTATTGATGGTCACGGCAGGTATTAGTTTGCTGTCGCTGTTAACCCTGCGCTTTGAGCCGCCCCGGTCATTGGCTGAGATCACCACTAAATAAGGCAAATTCCGATAAATTTTCAACATGGGAGGCAATATGATCAATTCTACAATACGTGCGGATCTTAAGGGTAAAGTTGCTTTGGTAACAGGCGCTTCGCAAGGGCTGGGAGCGTTTTATGCAGAGCTGTTTGCACAAAATGGCGCAAAGGTGATTGTACAGGGTAGGCCAAAATCTGCAGAACAAGTGCATCAAGTGGTTGCTAAGCTACAGCAAAAGGGCTACCAGGCTAAGGCGCTAATTTTTGATATGACGGCTTTTGATGAATTTGATGCGAAAGCTACAGAAGCCTGGGGTGCGTTTGGACATGTTGATATTTTAGTAAACAACGCCGCAGTATCAATCGACAAAGACATCTTTAGCATTTTGCCAAAAGACTGGGATTTGCATATGGACACCAATTTGAAAGGATTGTTTTTTTGGTCTCAGGCAATTGCCAGTAGAATGAAAGCGCATTCACGCGCGGGTAGCATTGTTAACATTGCTGCATTGAATGGTGAAAAGGTTCGCAAGAATTGCATTTCGTTTGGAGTCTCTAAAGCGGGCGTGGTGCATTTGACCAAATCGATGGCGTATGAATTGCTTCCCTATCATATTCGGGTTAATGCCTTGTCATTGGGGTTGTTCAAGTCTGATGTGGTAGAAAAGTTTTTGAAAAATGATCCTGGTGCGCAGGATTATCTTGAACGCATTCCTGCCAAACGCCCTGGGGAATTTGAAGAGTTAGCAGGCCCCATGTTGTTGTTGGTATCAGATGCCTCTGCTTACATGTCAGGTTCGGTGATTCGCGTGGATGGTGGCTTTGCGTCGGATATCTTTATGAGCTTGGATATCAAAAACGTTTAAAGAATTTTGATTCTGTATGCCTTGCTGTGAGAATCGAGTTTGACAATAATAGTAAATTTATATACAATATTCAAAATTACTATTTTAAAGTGAGGCAACTATGTGTATTCGATCGCATACCAACGTATATCCCGGCATTAAAAAAGAAGAGATATGGGGCACGTGGGTGGACTTTGGCAATTGGCCAGCTTGGCAAAATGATTTGGAATTTTGCACCTTTGATAGCAACGTTGAAGTAGGTAACTTTTTTACCTTGAAGTTGAAAGGGGGTCCAGTATTTAAAATCACCCTGACAGAGATTGTGCCAGGCAAAAAATTTACGGATTGTACGCGCTTCTTTGGCGCAAAAATGTATGACACGCATGAGTTAGAAGAAATACCAGAAGGATTACGTTTGACTAATACTCTGTGGGTGACAGGCCCTCTCAAGTGGCTATGGATTAAGTTAATAGTCAAAAACATTGCAGACTCTATTCCTGCGCAAACCCAGGCGCTGGTGGATTATGTGAGGGCACAACATGCATAAGTCAGCCTTTGGTTTTGAGCGGCCGGAAGACAGCCCCGGTTTATTATTGTGGCAAACCACCATTACTTGGCAACGTTTGATTAAAGATGCGCTTAATGAATATGATATTTCCCATCCGCAGTTTGTGATCTTGGCGATTTTGTTGTGGTTTACCGAACACAGTGAAGACCCCAATCAAGTGGCCATTATTCGGTTGTCTAAGCTGGATAAAATGACGGTGTCACAATCGCTCAAAAAATTAGCTGCACAGCATCTGGTGGCGCGTTTTGAACATCAGGCTGATACTCGTGCTAAATCGGTACAATTGACCGTGAAAGGACAAACACTGGCAAAAAAATTGGTGAGCGTGGTTGAAAAAATTGATGCGCAATTTTTTGGCAAACTCAGTCAAGCCGATGGTGAATCATTGGTGCGTGTATTGGGCGCGTTGAATTAAGCGGCGGGAGATATTGAATGAAATGCTGGGTATCGGTTGTCAGTAAAGAACATGCTTTGCGTGGTATTGAAGGTGGATTTATGCAAGCTTGTCATGGTAAGGCGGCACCCTTAAAGCGGATGAAAGCAGGCGATTGGTTTATGTTTTATTGCCCAGCCACCACGATGGGGGGTGTAATTAAGGTTCAAAAGTTCTTGGGATTGGGCAAAGTAAAAAATGACGACACGTATCAATTTGAAATGACTCCTGAATTTTGCCCGTTTAGGCGTGATATTGAATTCATTCAAAACGCTGAATCCATTGAATCAGCGCCTATTTCAACGCTGAAAGAATTGTCAATCAAAAGCAAGTTGCGCTTTGGGTTTTTTGAGTTGCCAGGAGTGGATTTTGCTATGGTTCTCAATAGCATGGGGTTAAATTCGGATATTCTGCTTAACTTATAGCGCTAAGCAAATAATCTTTGTATCTCATCAGAGGCGGTTGAATTTGTAATGGGTAAAAAGTGCTGAAGTTGCCATTGTTGCGTTTTAATTGCATCTTTGGCGATTGGTTTTGTCCATAATGGGTAAACGCGAATCGCGCGTTTACCGCCTTTGCCATTGCAGGACATAACGCCTTTCTCAACCAATGTCTTTTGATCGAATACGAACTGTCCTTGATGGGTTGCGTCAGAAACACTGATTACCACCAAATCAATGCCATCAGTGGTATCAAGTGGCATGATGATGCCGCCTGCATTTTGCCGTTTCCATAGAGTGACAAACTGACCAATCTTAGTGGGCGTGGTTTTGGCGATGCGAAACACAATGTTTTTGCCATTGAGTCCAAGACGATAGGCTCCATACTCAGCGCTTTCAGATTCTGCTACTGGCGCTGTGGTTATTTTCATACCGGCGGGTTCATAGATATTTTTAATCAGAGTGTGGAGGGTGTCCATTGTATCTCGCTTGCTGATGAGTGCAGGTCATGGTAACTTGCGTTTAGTATATGCCAATTTCAGACGAATAATGGATTTTTATTCAGTTATTTGATACAATGCACCCGTTCAAATAACGCAGGACAACCGCCATCATGGATTACTTCTCTTAAATCGCCCTCATCGGTAGGGCATCGCGCAAGCCACTCGGTTTGATTGATCTGTCCCTTTAAGAGAACGTTATATGATGCATACCCCCATTCAATTCAAAGGTGTTGGCCTTTATTTCCCCCATAAGATTTGCTTTGAAGATTTCAGCACCCAGATTCATGCGGGCAGCCGTATTGCAATCATTGGTCGCAATGGCAGTGGTAAATCAACCCTGCTGCAGATATTGCGGGGTATTGTATCGCCTAGCGAAGGCGAAGTGACTCTGCCCGCTACCCTCAAAACTGGTTATGTGCCACAGTTGATTGAGAAGCATGGTGAATTAAGTGGTGGTCAGCGATTTCAGGCGGCATTAACTGAAGCCTTGGCCGGTGATCCTGATTTATTATTGTTGGATGAGCCGACTAATCATCTCGATCAGCGTAATCGGCGCTCATTATTATGCATGTTGCAACACTATGCCGGTAGCTTGATTGTGGTGTCACATGATGTTGAACTATTGCGTACGCAGGTGGATACGTTGTGGCATATAGATCAAGGGCGTATTCAGGTGTTCTCTGGCCAATATGATGACTATCAGCAACAACGGGCTCTGCAACGCGTATCGATTGAGCAAGAGCGTACGCAGTTGGCCAAGCAAGCACAGGCGATGCATGAAAAACGCATGCAGGAGCAACAGCGCAGTGCCAAAAGCAAAGCCAAAGGTCAAAAGAGTATCGCGCAGCGCAAATGGCCAACCGTGGTGAGCAATGCCAAAGCGGATCGAGCGTCAGATCATGCCGGTCAAACATTGGCGGAAATTGCACAAAAACGCGCGGCATTGAGTGATCGTTTGGATCACTTAAGATTGCCAGAGGTGATTGTGCCCACATTTGGGTTAATGGCCGCCGATGCCAGAAATTCATTATGTGTATCGATCAGCAAGGGGCAGGTGGGGTATGGCGCAACACCGGTGTTGACGGATATTCACTTCGTGTTGCAGGCGGGCGCTCGAATGGCGTTGTTGGGGGATAATGGCAGTGGTAAGTCAACCTTAGTGAAGGCAATTCTCGGAGATTCAATGGTGAAACGTGCGGGGGAATGGTATTTGCCAAAATCTGCAGATATTGGATATCTCGATCAGCACTATCAAATCCTGAGATCAAATAAAACGGTGTTGGAAACGATACAAGACGTTGCTCCAAACTGGCCGTATACGGACGTGCGCCGTCATCTGAATGCTTTTTTGTTTCGCAAAAATGAAGAGGTCAATACCAACGTGAGTCAATTATCTGGTGGTGAACGCGCTCGGTTGTGTTTGGCGCAGATTGCAGCACAGCCACCCCGGTTATTGATTCTGGATGAAATCACCAACAACCTGGATTTAGAAACGCGAGAACATATGACTCAGGTGTTACGAGAATATCCCGGTACCTTGCTGATGATTTCTCATGATGCCGATTTTTTACAGCGGATTGGTGTTGTGGAGGGATATAAAATCAATGGCTACAAGGAGCAATTCAAATCCTGACAGCGCAATACGACTACCGAACGTTGGCGCGGTGGAAAATTGTCAGTGGTTTCTTTGCAATTGACTAATGCCTTTATTAGAGGTATAATGCCTTTACTAGAGGTATGCAAATCAGGAGCAACGTATGAAATCACGAGAAAACAAAACCCGCTATGCGATTTTAGGGATGTTGTCCTTTTCACCGATGTCGGGGTATGAGATTGGCAAGGCGATTCAAAACAGCACCAACTATTTTTGGTCGGAAAGTGATGGGCAGTTGTATCCTATTTTGAAGCAACTGACCGAAGAAGGGTTGGTGAGTTGTGTGGAATCTGAAAAAAGCCCTGGCAAGCGCAGTAAAAAAACCTATGAAATGACCGATGAAGGTCAGGCGGCTCTTGTGGATTGGCTGCGCCAGCCGCCAGTGACATTTACAGTGCGTAATGAATTTTTGCTGCAATTGTTTTTTGGGCATGGATTATCGTGGCAGGAGAATCGCGACAAAATCAAAGGGCTTAAAGTACGGTTGAGTGAAGAGTTAGCTATCTATGATTCCATCGAACAACGCATTAAAGAAAAGAGTAAGCACCCGACGTATTTGTTAATGTCGTTGGCGTATGGCCAATACAGCACTAAGGCAGAAATCGCCTGGTGTGAGGATATGCTCAAACAATTGGAACAAAAGCATGATTAATATCTTAAAAGGCTTTCTCCCCTGGATTTTATTTTCGGCCTTTTATGGCAACAGCCCAGGGCAATTTGAAACTGCGATGTGGATTGCCTTAGTCAGCACGGTAATACTGGACAGAAGCAGTTTTAAAGAAGGCAATATCCTCAGCTGGGTAAGCCTGGGGTATTTTTTACTGTTGCTGGTCAGCTGTTATTATTTTCCTTCCCCTTGGCTGCAAGCCAATATGTGGGTGGTGTCAAATCTAGTGTTAGCCGCCATGGCGTTATGCGCATATGAATATGGTTTTGTTTGTGATTTTAAATAACGTCGGATGGTTTATCGGGATCACGGTGAGCAAAAAGTTCCCACCGTATTGGAAAAAACGTAAACAGGAGTGGCAGCATGAGTACTGTTGAGAGTCCATTTTTAAAAGGGGTTTTTGCTCCCTGGCGCAAGGAAGAGAAGTTGGATCAACTGGAAGTGATTGGCAAGATTCCTGCGGATTTGCAAGGGGTATTACTGAGGAATGGTCCTAATCCGCAGTTTGATCCGGTAGGTGCGTATCATTGGTTTGACGGAGATGGCATGTTACATGCTATTCGGATCAAAAACGGTCGTGCGAGTTATGATAATCGCTGGGTACGAACGGAGCGTTTTAAACTGGAACAGGCAGCAGGAAAGCCTTTGCAGGATATTGATCATACGACTGCGAATACCAATATTATCGAATATCAAAACCGGCTATTGGCCTTAAATGAAGGTGAGGTGCCCACCGAAATTCAATTATCCAATTTGGACACGCGGGGGAGTTTTACGTTTGATGGTCAAATTACACGTGCGTTAACGGCGCATCCGAGGGTTGATCATCGACGTCAGGAATTTTTGACTTACAGCTATACGAACCCAGATGGGCGTTTAATGTATTACCGCCTAGATCGAAATCAACGTGTGATCGCTGAGCAAGAGATTCGTTGGCCGTATTCATCGATGATGCATGATTTTGTCAATACCGAGCATTATGTGATTTTCCCGATATTTCCGTGTACGTTAAGTTTTGAAAGGGCAAGACGAGGTGAGCCTATTTTTATGTGGGAGGGGGATCGGCTCAATACGTATTTTATCGTGACAGATCAAGCGGGTAATGAGGTGGTGCGTGTCGAAACTGATCCTTGTCATGTCTATCACTTTGGAAATGCATATGAGCAAGGAGATTGCATTCTGATCGATGCATTGGTGTCCAAGATTGAGCCGTTAATGCCCAATAGGCATGGCAAAGTGCCTTCAGAGGCAGAAAGTGCTGCATACTTGGCGCGTTGGACGATCGATCTTAAAAAACGCAGCATTCAGCTGGAATTTCTGGATAAAACCATTGGGGAATTCCCACGGTTTGATGAGCGGTTTAATGGCTATGCGTATAGACATTTATATATGGCTGGACAATCAGCCCCAGGCACTTTGTTTGATCGGATTGTACATTATGATTTAAAAAACAATCGTATCGTTGTACACCAGTTTGGGCAAGATATTCCCACAGAACCTGTGTTCGTGCCTCGCTCTGAACAAGAAGGAGATGGCTATTTGTTGGTGGTGGTATATCGCAGCGCAGAAGATCGCAGCGATGTGGTAATTTTGGATGCAAAGCATGTGGATGAAGCTCCGTTGGCTGTCATCAAAATTCCACACCGGATACCATTTGGGTTTCATGGAAATTTTGTTCAATAACTTGAGCTTGGAAATATGGTAACATGAATTTTCTAATAATAACGATGGGAGATAAGGTATGGGTCAGCCAAAACGTATTTTCATTGTGGGGCACCTGGGTGCAGGTAAATCCTTACTGGCAGAAGCCTTAGCCAAAAAATTGGGCTGGCAGTTTGTGGATGCCAATCCGAGCTTAGAGCGCTGGATTGGACGCAGCTTGAGTGATATTTTTGGACAGCAGGGTGAGGCTGCTTATCATGAGTGCGAAACAGAAATCCTGGCTCATTATGCTGCCAAAGAGCATGTGGTCGTTGTATTGGATGAGGCGGTGATTGCCACAGAGAAAAACAGAAAATTGTTATCTTCAGAGTATGTGGTGTACTTAAAAGTTTCGACATCAACACAAATGGAACGGATGAAAGGGGGGCGAGCTCCGTTACTCCCAATTCCTGATGTAAAAGCGTTTTTGGATAAACAGCACCATGAACGCGATCACTTGTTTGAAGCAGTGGCGACACTTACCATAGACTCGGTTGGTGTTGAAGAGGATGTAAACACCATAATAAAAGCCCTTCGGTAATATAATATGTCTTGGAACCAAATCTTAACCCAACTGAATCAAACAACCGCGGAATCTGCCGTTGAGCGGTGGGGTGGTGACATCTCTTCGATCAAACTGGCCAGCCACGGTATCAATGTGGTTTATCGCTTTGAAAAAAATGGTCAATCCTTTTACCTGCGCATGACTCACCCCAGTCTTCGTTCATTGAAGGAATTGGAAGCAGCACTGGCGTTTCAACAATATTTGGTTGGCCATGATGTTGCAGTTTGCAAGCCGGTGTTATCTCAACAGCAGCGATGGATTGAAAGTGTTGCTCAAGGGGGTGCTGAATTTCTGGCGCATGTGTGTGAAGCAGTGCCTGGTACCCCAATTACTTTTGAAATCAATGATGATGCCATTTATCACGCCTGGGGAAAGGCGTTGGCCAAATTTCATCGAGCAGCCACCGCTTACGAGCCAGGACAGCATGTCTATACCAATTGGAAGCAGTCACTAGAAGAGCTGTATGGCTATGCCAAAAAAGAACCCAGTATTGTGCAAAAAGAACTTAATGCCGTTGCCAAATTTTTAACGCATTATCCAAGCGACATCAAAAGTTATGGTTTAACCCATGGCGATCACCGCAAAGGTAATGTATTAACTGATGGTCATGTGGTTAATATTATCGATTTTGATATTCCTCGGCTTTGTTGGTTTATTGAAGATCTTATTCGCCCATTTTTCAGTGCGATTGCAGAAGAAAGTACCCATTGGCAAAGTAAATTAAAACCATACTTCGAAGGGTATCAATCCATGACTAAGTTGACACAGCGCGACAAAAAAGCGATGCCGTGGTTTGTTCGGCTCAAAGCATTAGAGATATACCTTTGGACGAAATATAATTGGGATAGTGATGTTGCGCCGGGAGGTATGAAAACAACCGTGTGGTTGGAACAGATGCAGCGTATGGTTGAATGCGACAATCAACAAATTAAAGTCTTACAGGATAAGCTGAGCTTTAGCGTGACCGCTCCACCAACTACACCTAAGATTTAGCGTGACCGGTGGATAAACTATGCTGATTTGGGCTTTTTGATTTTTGGCAGATGTGCCTGTGCATAGCGCGGTAGCAGTTGCTCCATTTTTCTAGGTGTATCGGCGTTAGGCAGTT
>CANJVU010000029.1 GCA_947478525.1 Thiotrichales bacterium | reverse complement strand
TCATGTTGGGGTAGTGGTGAGGTTTTCCACCGTTCAAATAAGGATTGCCACTCTTGTTTTGTTTTCATCAATTCGCTCCTGTTGTTTATGGAGCTTCAGTATCGCGCAGGCGTATCAGTGAGAATAGATGTATTTCGTGGAACGGTCACATTGCACCTAAAAGCTCATCCTATTTGTATGAGATTCTTACCAAAAGCAGCAATATCACGGGTGGGGAGTAAGGCTCATGTTTAAGGGAAAGAAAAGTAATCCTGACGCTAAAAGCACAGGCACGAAAGACAGCAAAGAAAGTATTGCACATAAATTCAAGAATGCAGCGGTGATTAATAAGCTTGCAAAGCTAGAGGCTAAAAAGAAAGGCATGATAGTCGGCGGCATTGTTTTGGTAGCCATCGTGGTATTTATGGGCATTCGCTCGATGAATTCCCCGAAACACACAGCCTTAGCCAATGCTGCTTCTAATAAAGAGAAAATTCAGTTGGTGCCATTTGATGGTATTTCTGAATTTGATAAACATGCCACCGGAAGTGCAATAGGAAGCTTGCAAAGCAATCAGAGTCAAACCAACCAGCAGTTGCATGAACTGGCAGAACGAAATGATCAATTGTCCAAGAGTCTTGCGGATCAGAAGAAACAGCTTGATGCATTAAAAAATCAAATTATAAACTTAAACTCTACACCATCCAAAACCGCCGTTACATCGCAGGCTCAAGGAAGCAAAGCACCTTTTCAAGGGGTGAGTAACCAAAGTCGCCAGGGCAATCAAAATATGAATGCTTTTGGTAATGGTAACAGACCGGTTGGTATTGGAAGCCCAGGTATCTCAGCAGGCGTATCTGTTTTTTCATTCAACTATTCAAATGGAAACACCGATTCTTCGGAGTGCAAACCAGATAATTGTGTTTTGCCAGGCAGTTTTGTGAAAGCCGTATTAATTGGTGCTGCTGATGCTGACGCTTCTGTAGATGGCCAATCAAATACGACTCCGATTCTTTTTAAAATTATGGATAAAGGCACCTTACCTAATAATTACCATTCAAATTTAAAGGGATGTATGGTGGTGGGTGAAGTATATGGCGATATTTCTTCTGAACGAGGCGAGGTAAAGTTGGTTCAAATCAGTTGTATTAAAGATGGAAAAGCCATTACCAAGTCGATCAATGGTATCGCCGTTGATATTGACGGTAAAGAAGGTATTGGAGGCAGTGTTGTATCACGTAACGGGAAAGTCTTGTTCAATGCTGGGTTGTCTGGAATTGCTTCTGGTACTGGAAATGTTTTATCTCAAATGAGTCAAACACAAGTTACTTCGCCTTCTGGCACCATGACAACTATGAATGGTGGTCAAGCTGCTGCAAACATTGCTGGCGGTGGTATGGAAAGTGCTATGGGCAAATTATCTGACTATTACATCAAATTAGCCAATCAGTACCATCCGATCATTCAGTTGACAACAGGTACCAACGTGGATTTGGTGTTTTTAAGTCAGTTTACCTTAACCCCTGAGGGTTCAAGCAATGGGGCGAGCACCGTAAACAAAGCAAGTGGTTTTTGGCAATCCAATAACCAAAATACGCCAAAAGCAGGGGCTCAAAACTTAAGCAACTTATCTTATGGAAGCACCGTTAATTCGCAAAGTGCCGCTTCTATACAGCAACAAATACAAGCATTAGGAGGACAACAATGAAAATGATAGTAAAAGGTACTTTGCTTTCTTTGGCAGTATTAACACTGGGTGGTTGTGCTGGAATGAACGGTAACTTCGATTGTAATAAAACACACAATCGCAGCAGTTGTATGTCATTAGATGAGGCATACGCTCAGGCAGGTAATAACGGATCTAATGACTCCAGCGATGGTAATACTAAATCAGTTCCTGCAAGTGCACCACAGCCTTTTAAAGGTACGCCGAGTTTTTATGGTGATATGCCAACCGAGGAGCCTTTGCGTTATGGCGAAACTATACAGAACGTTTGGATAGCCAATTATACCGACACCAATGGCAACTATAACTGGCCGTCCACTGTCACCATCATTGTTAAACCTGGGCATTGGATTGGTAGCCCACCAAAAGCCATTCAGGATAGTGAGGAGTAAGACCATGGCTCAATCAAAGGGAAATATTAAAGATGCTATCGAGGTTGCTGACGAGGCATTGAAAAATCTTATGCCCTATCGTCGTTACGATAAAGAAAGAGAGGTTCATATCAATCAGGGTTCTGTGATGAAAATCATGGAGTTGGCAATGCTTTCTGGTGCGAATCAGAAGTTGATTGAGGATCTGGTAGCCTGTGTTAATAAGAATCTGAATGAATCAGTTTTTTTTAGGATTTTTAGGATAACGCATCGCAAAATTGCGTTGCAGCTTAAAACCATTATACAGCAATATGCTCAAAAAGGTGGTGTCTTTGGCGAGTTGGCCAAAAAACAAGAGGACTATCTGTTGTATGCCACCTACAATGGATTTCCAAATAATCTCAATTTGGCAACGCCGCTCTTTGATTCTCGCATATTTTGCGAAATCACATTGCCCTGTACGCGTAGTAATGAAAAAGCCAAGATTGAGAAATTGATGCATCTGGATTCGCAATTAAAGATTGACTTTAAAACCAGCGATATCAAGTTTGTTTCAATTGATGCCAGCGGTTTGCTTTCCATTGTGCGATCGTTTTTAGCATATAAAGATAAAGATATTACTTATGACTACAGCTATAACAACACCGAATATGTTAATGAACAGATCACCACGCCTGGCCAATCCTATATTATCGAAGCGGATGGGGTGTTACAAGAGATAGAGCATGAGTACAGTAAGGTATCTGTCTATTCAATCAAAAAATTTCCTGATCAGTTTGCACTTTGGAATGCGGGAGACTACATTGCCAGTATTGGAAGTAATGCAGGGGTCACAACCCCGCACATTTTTTCTATTACATTCAGACTCATGTCAGATGTAGAGGCAAAATCAAAGGCAAATAAAAAATTTAGTGACTTGGCTAAGAAAGTGCACTCGCCATTGGGTAACCTCTTCCCATCCCTTAAGTATCAATACCAAGAGTGGACTAAGATTCGAGATGAACTGGAACGAGATGTTATCAAAATTGCCGATGCCCATATTGCCATTGCCATTATCTCGGATGTCGAAAAACATTCTTTTGAATGCTCTCGGTTTGAAAAAACCATGCAGACTGCTGGCTTTGAAGTTATCAAAAATGAAAACATTCAGTTGCCGCTTTATTTATCTTGTTTCCCTGGCGTATTGGCAGAAGGATATTGGGATGATTTTAAAAGAGCCGGGTTAATTCGTAAATTCACCACGTGGAATTTGGTTAATTTGTTGCCTATCGTTGGTGATTGGAAGGGGTCGCGCGGTGGTTTTGTAGCGCCTGGCATTAGAAACCAATTATGTGCCATTGATTACTTTTCTGAGGAAATCGCAACCGATAACAAAAACATCGCGATTGCCGCAGGTTCTGGTGCTGGTAAATCAGTGTTTACCCAAACTCTGTTGTACCAAGTACTATCAACCAACGGTATTGTGTTTATTATCGATAAAGGGGAGTCCTATAAAAAACTTTGCCAGATGCTTAATGGTGTATACATTGATGGTAAAGACTTGCGCTTAAATCCATTCACTTATCTTGATCAAATTAAGGATGTTGAAGACCTAAAAGCTTCTTTCGCATTGGTGCGCGATTTACTGGTGACGTTAGTCAGTCCAAACAAAGAATTGGATGAAGTGTCGCGTGCACTGTTGTTAGAGGCCTCCTATTACGCTTATGAAAAAGAAGGTAAAGGTACCAATATTGACAGTGTAATGCGTGCATTGGAGGAGATTCAGGCAAGAGATTTTGAGAAATCAGGACATCGTGATATCCGTATCGCCGACTTGGTGACTTTATTGACGCGTTATTCAACCACGGGTATTTACAATAAATATTTCAATGAATCCTCGCCGATTAGCCCAACAGCTAAATTTGTGGTGCTTGAATTGGGTGGTTTAGATAGCAACGAAGACTTACTTCGTGCGGTATTATTTTCTCTGATCAATACGATCTCTCAGAGAATGTATTTGTCAGACAGAAGTGTACGCAAAATCTGTATTATCGATGAGGCCTGGTCGTTATTATCTGGTGATAATGCCAGGGCGGCCAAGTTTATTGAAAACGGATTTAGAACCTCGCGTAAATATGGTGGATCGTTCGTTACCATTACCCAGGGTATTAAGGACTATTTCAAAGATTCTTGCGCCCTGGCGTGCTGGGATAACAGTGATATCAAAATCATCATGCGCCAAAACGAAGGCGCACTTAAAAAATTCGTAGAAGACCACCCGAATCAGATCACGGAATACGAACGCCATGTGTTATCACAATTCAGGCCTGCTTCTGAGAGTGGGTTCTCATCCTTTATGTTTAAGGCAGGGTCCTTGACTACCTTCCATCGGCTTTTTCTTGATCCACATACACGCGTGATGTTTTCAACACATCCAAAACAACACCAGATGGTGGTGGATCAAATGAAAAGCGGTAAGAACATTTGGGAGGGCATTGACTATACGACACGCCACTTCTATCCAGATGAGTTGCAAAAGATTGAAACGTTTGCACATCAATTAAACTCACAGGAGGGTAAAGATGTTGCAATCTAAATTTGCCAAAATCCCAACCATGGTATGGTGGACGTTGTTTGCTGTAGTGCTGAGTGTTGCCGTAAGCACCATGATCAACCGTTATACTCAAGAAAAAATGGTCACTTTTGATCTTAAGGGGACGGTTGCGCTGTTTAGCAGTGAACTGTCGCAAAATAAGAGTATGTCTGAATCTGCAAAAGATCAGTACTCAGAGGCCTTTTCTAAAGTGCTGCAACAGTCAGTAACGGACTACAGTCAAGAACACCATGTGATAGTCGTCATTTCACCGGTGGTATTGGCAGGCGCGGTTGATGCTACCACCGATATTCAAAAAACGATTGCCGCTCAACTATCCACAGTGGGAGGCAAAGCATGAAACGGTTGTTGTGCTTAAGCTTGTTGATGATTTCTACCCTTGCGCATGCCCAATCTGAAAATCTTGGCACCTGGGGTCAAGCATATCCAATCGCAGAGCCAGATATGTTGAATTTCATTCATATGCGACTTGAAACGCTTCAAAAAGATGGTGAATTGGCAAAAATGGAAGCGCAGTTTCAAGAGCGCGTCAAAGAACATGTTTTACGTCCAACGCCGGTAGCTGGTGTTAGCAACGCTACGGAGAACAAAACTTTTTATTATGAGCCTACCTTTACCTTGCAACAAAATGTTTATGGTTCGGATGGTTCATTGATTTATAAGAGAGGCACTACGATCAACCCATTGGACTTGCAAACGGTTGAAGCTTTGTATCCCAATGCTTATGTTCCTCCTTTCAATGAAATTTTATTGTTCATCAATGCGGATGATCAGCGCCAGGTCGCCTGGGCGAAAGCTGAAACTTCCAAAGAAGCGCAAGTTAAGAATTCCATGCCTGTCATCATTATTTTAGTCAGAGGCGATATTAAAGAGGCAGGAGACGCATTAGGGCGAATCTACTTTGATCAAAATGGAGTGATTTGCCACAAATTCAATATTCATGCCGTACCAGCCATGGTTCATCGTGTAGGTACGAGACTTGAAATACAGGAGATTGCATTAAATGGTAACTCTCCTGAATCGACGCAGAGTGATGCGTCATCTTTAACACAGAAAGGAGCCTAAGAAATGAAAGTCATGAAAAAAATGTTAGTGGTAGGTATGGCAATTGCTGCGCTAAATGTAACTGCCGCATTTGCTGCTACCAATGCAACTCAAAATAATGCAGGATATCAGCAACAAATGGGTATGAGCGATCAAGAAGCAATTCAACGGTTAAATCAGTTTGCCGCTACGCACCAAACTGCATCAAATGTACAAGTTCTAGAAGATCCACGAGTAACACTACAAGCCATTGATCAGAAATTGCAAAAGCTCATCGATATTCAAACGCAGATGGCTCAAGATCAACAGATTGTAGGTATGGTATTGTTGGCACAGTGCACCAGTATGGTTGATTGTCGTAAACATTATATAGAGTTAATGAATGATTCTAAGCCAAAAGCTGCTCAAGTTAATCAATCTAGTGGGAACAAAGCAACAACTTTACAGGCTAAAACGAGCGCACTGAAGCAAAACGCTCAGTCTATGGCGGTATAAGCCATGAGCCGGTTATCGGGATTGTTTGGCACGGTACTTTCAGTGTGTGTGACACTCACAGGCCTATCAATTTCTGCAACAGCAGAGGCGGATGGTATGTGTTCTGGTCACTTTGTAAATCCTCTCAGTGATATTTGTTGGGATTGCATGTTTCCCCTCACATTGGGCAGTATTCCAGTTGTACCATCAAGCAATCCAGATACCACCAATCCGTCATCACCTCTTTGTCTTTGTCCAGCAGGCGTGCTTTGGCGTGTTGGAGTTTCATTTGGATATTGGGAACCATTTGCCATGACTGATGTAACCAGAACGCCATTCTGCATGGTCAATATGGGAGGGGTAAAAATTGACGTTGGAAACATGGATCAAGATATTGGTTCAAAAACAACCCATAATCATGGGGTTGATAATGGCAGTTTTTATTGGGTCCACTGGTATAAATACCCGCTAATTATGTGGCTCAATCTTCTGACAAGTTTAGGATGTATGCAAACGGGAGAGTTTGACCTTGCTTACCTTTCAGAACTTGATCCTATGTGGAATAACGATGAACTGAGCTATATTATTAATCCAGAGGCAGTGCTGTTTGGGAATCCAGTAACGCAACTTTCTTGTACTGCTGACAGTCTCAAAACTACTTTGGGTAATAGTACTGGCTTAGATTCTTTGTTTTGGTGCCTGGGCTCCCAGGGTAGTACTTACCCATTAGATGGAAGTGTTTCAAACCAAACCTCGCCTTTACAGGCAGCAACCCTATTGACTGAGCGCATGGATTTCAAATTGCATCGCGAAGGGGTGATATGGGATTCAGTGGGGCAAAACTCACCTGCGCTATGTGAAGAACACCCAATGCCAGTGATGCCAAAGTCTCGTTATCGCTATCAGTTGGTTAACCCAGAACCTAAAGCAGATGCTTGTTACCCGTTTGGAACCAATACCATTATTTGGGAAGGCGGCCATGCGCCGCCGACGGATCATGATAATTATGGTTTTTTGGTATGGCGTAAACGTAATTGCTGTTTTTTATAAGATGGGAATTCCTATGAAGAAATTGATGAAATCAATATTAATAATTGGCTTGTTTTCACAGCTCAGTTTTGCAATGGCTAATTCCGTTGCAACACCGCCGGGTGATATTCAAGATATTATCAATAGTAGCAATCAAGAAATGATGAAATATGAGTCATTGGCGCAGGGTGCTTCTGGCGCCTATGCTACCCAAGTTTCTCAAGATCAAGGCGGTGGACAGAAGATACAAAAAGCCAAGGGAGTGATGCTGTTTGTTTCGTTAGGTATGCCAACTTTAGTACTGCGTCAGTATTTGCAACAGTCTGAGCAGTATCATATACCTGTGGTAATCCGTGGATTATTGAATAATGATTATGCAACGACCAATGATGCTTTATATAAAATCCTACATCCTGAAAATAAAGACCCGATTGATAGCGGAGTAGAAATTGACCCTCTATGGTTCAAAGACTTTGGTATTAGCAAGGTACCGGCATTAGTAGTAGTTGATGATCAGCAAAATTTTGCAGTGGTCTATGGAAATGTACCAATGCAGAAGCTTTTAAGCATCGTCGCTACTAAATCTACCCAAGCTGATATCAAAGCAATTGCACAAAAAACTTTACAAGAAGGGCAGTCAAATGGTTAAAAAGGCTATTTGTGCAACAACCTTATTCGCTTTTTTATTAAGCCAATACTCTGCCTATGCAGATCAGGTGGCTGATAACTTTGCACAAGGTGCGGCAATGGCACAAAGTCTTCACGATGCAGCAGGCATTCAAAATCTAAACCCAAATGATTTACCGAACTTTAATCCAAACCCTGAGGAGACTCAATATTTTGGGATGTCTGATGCAGAAATCAGGCAAGCAGGCCTTTCAAAAACAGGTAGTGATGAAGTGGGTAGTGTCATCAATAACTCGTTTAAAAACAGACCAAAAATCACAATCAATTCAGCTTCGCCAGAAATTCAAAAGTCAGCATTGATGCAGCAAGATGCCTATAACATTACTCATGGCATTTCTGATCAATACGTAAGTTGCGAAAATCAAAAAACTTGTCATACCGAATATTATGATGCGACCTGTAATAGCACTGCAAACAGTAGTTTAACCTGTTATCAAACACCGGTAGTTACCCTGGTTGATGAGCCTTATCAAACTCAGGTGGCTTATAGTGGTGTTATTTCTGAAACGAGCAATAATTCTGGCACAATTACTCTTCCTGAAGACGGCACGATGGTTAGCTTTTCTGCCTCTCTTAATTCTGGGAATGTATGGCGTTGCAATACTCCATACAACGCTTATGTTAATGGTGGGTGGGTTGGTTCAAGCACAGGTCATTGCGGGCATGATTTAGGTGGCCTTGGATTTTCGGCCGGCAATTTAAATATTCCAATGACAAAAGACAAGCCAAATGTCTTTAGTTTTTCAGGGCCATCTTATGGGTATTGGAGATCAGCAAACTATAGTTTAACAATGAATGTAACTCGATATAGAAAAGTACCTCAAGTTACCACGCAAAATACTTGTAGTTCTATTCCTGATATGTGCTCCCTATCTTCTACGCAGTGCGTTGAAGCAGGTGAAACTCGTACTTTTGAAGGAGTTCCAGTCACACAAGATTGTTGGAAAACGCAACAAGACTATACCTGTGGATTACCTGATGATCATTCCTGTGATGCTTTGCAACAACAGGGGTGCTCTCAGTCAAATAGCCAATGTACTCAAATGTTTAATGGTTCATGCATTCAATATCAGAATACGTATCAATGCCCAGAGCAAGTATGCGATGGATCCTCCGTTATTTGCGGCGGTGATTTTTATTGTCTTGATGGTCAATGCTATACCTCAAAATCAGAACAAAACCAAAATTTTGCCCAAGATGCTTCTGCAATGGCTGGTGCTAGTGCAGCGGCGCAAGATATAGCAAACGACCAGAATGCGCATATTGCATTTGCTGGTAACGGCATGAGCTGTTCTAAAGATCCCGTTGGTTTTACTGATTGTTGCGCTTCGAGTGGTTGGGGTATGGATATTGGGCTTGGAAATTGTACTGAGGACGAAAAGAAATTAGGAGCTAGTCGTGAAAAAGGGTTGGCTGTTGAAGTTGGTACTTATTGTGCACATGATGTTCTAGGTGTGTGTACCAGTTACAGAGAATCATTTTGTGTTTTTAATCAGATTCTCGCCTATGATATTCAATATTACGGACGGTTAGGGCAATTGGGTATCAGTTTTGGTGATGCAGAAAGCCCAAACTGTCAGGGGCTTACAATTGATGAGCTATCACGCATAAATTTTCAAAAGATCGATTGGTCGAATGTTGCAAACGACATTAAAAATAACATCAATTTGCCTGTTCCAAAGGATATTCAAGAAAGTATCGAAGAGGCGATTAAGAGAAAGGTAAACCCATGATCAGAAAAATCGTTATATGTTTTATGTTGTTGCTTCCATGCCTTTCGTTTGCTGATAGCGATCAGGCCAACGCAAGTTACTTTGATCAAGACCCTATGGGATGGCACTGGAACAATACGCCGGATGAGCCAGAACAACAAGATGATCAAAATCAGCCAGCTACAACACAAACCACCATCAGCAATGACCCGATGCAGCACTTAAAGGCAGTACAGCACTTACTGGATGAGGCCAAGGCAGAAGCGGTATTAAATCCAACGGTGGAAAACGTTAAAAATTACATGGCGATTCAGCAATATGTAATGAACCAGTCCACGCAGTTTGCCAACACCTGGCAAAAAACTCTGGCGTACTATCCAGAGTATAACTACTCGGTTAATCACCCAACGGAAGCAGCTACTCGTCAAATTTATTTGAGTCAGATCAATGAACAGAAAGTCGGTGCAGCGAAGCTTTTGGCGCAAAACAATGGGTTAATTTTCTTTTATCAGGGGAAAAGTCAGGAAACCCAGGCACAGGCAGCCTCGATTGCTGATTTTGCCAAACTATATGGCTTCGCTTTGATTGGTGTGCCGGTGGATGGTGTCGCCATTGAAGCAATTCCAGATAATCGGCCAGACAGCGGTCAATCCCAAAGAATGGGTGTTTCCTCATTCCCGGCATTAATTCTGGTCAATCCAAAATCTGGGCAATATATCCCATTAGCTTATGGGTATCCGACACAAGACGAGTTGTTAAGTGATTGTTTAAATGTAGTGACAAATTATCAAGGAGAGGGAGAATGAAACGCAGTTTTTTAATATTGCTAGCAGCGCTTTCAGTCAATCAAATGGCTTTCGCTAATTCGGTAGATAGTACCCTGTCATCAGTTATTGCAAAAAAATCGGTGGTAACTACAGAAAAAAATTCCCCAGTGAATCAGTCTGAAGCTGATAATGTTCAGGGGCAAAATCAAAATGATGTTTTTGCCTCAAAATCTGCAACCGATCCTTTATTTCAAAACATTAATCAACATTACAGTCTTGTAATTTTTTATGCTTCTACTTGTCCACATTGCCGTGACTTTGATCCGGTAGTTAAAGCATTTGCTGATCGTTATGGTTTTGCAGTATATCCCTATACGACCGATGGGCAGGCACTACCCGCATTCCCAGAGTCATTAAACGTTACCGATGAGGTGGTAGCAGATTTCTTTCCAGGCTATAGCTCTGTGCCTGGTACTCCGTATTTATTTCTTGTTAATAACGATAACTTGAAGAGAACACGGCTCGTCGTTGCAGGTGCCACAGATTACAACGATCTGGTTGCAAGGATGGTAACGGCACAACGCTTAATCACGGGAGATACCAATGAATAGAGGCTTTAAAAAATGGTGTGCTGTCGCGGTTTTGCTGGGCGCCGTTAGTTTTAATAGCGCATTCGCAGATGTAAACGGTGATTTAAACAGTTTTTTTAACAACATGGGTTATGCAAGTAACGTAACGGGTGCTCATGCCTACCAAGATCAGGTGGCAGGGTATTATTCTGGTGGTTCAATGTTTGTACGCGCCCCTTCACGGAATCTTCAACTTGCACAGATTTCATTGCCCACTATGAAAGCAGGGTGTGGTGGAATCGACATTTTTACTGGAGGGTTTTCTTTTGTAAGCAGCGATCAATTGATCGGGTTTGCCAAAAATATTATGACCAATGCGGCACCTTACGCGTTTAACCTTGCAATGGAGACTTACGCGCCACAAATTCACAGTATTTATACAGAAGCACAATACTGGGCGCAACAATTTAACCAGAATAATTTGTCGAGTTGCCAAGCGGCGCAGTCACTGGTTGGTGGTATGTGGCCACAACATACTGCTGCACAACGTCAAATTTGCCAAGACTTAGGACTTCAAAACCACAAGTTTTCTGACTGGGCTGCTGCGCGTCAAGGTTGCGGCTTTGCTGGACAAGGCGATTCCACGTTGGATGACCTTAAAAATACCCCAGAGGGTAAAAAAGAGATTTCGCGCAACGTCAATATTGTCTGGCAGTCGATTATGCAGAATGGATTCTTGCAAAACGACACGACCCTTGCCCAATTTTTCATGACCTTATCAGGTACCGTGGTATTTGATCAGGATGGTAACCCTAATACATATCCTTCATTGATTGGAGATGGCTCTGTATTAAATGCTTTGATGAATGGGGGTCAAGCAACTGTTTATGTGTGTTCCGATACTAAAGACTGCTTAAATATAAGCACTGATGGTATAACGATTGATCCAAACAGTGCTTTAACATACCGAATCAATCAGATGCTTTTAGATATCGCCAGCCGATATGCGCAGGATCAACCAATGAGCCCAGAGGAAATTGGTTTTGTGAACAGCATTAGTATACCGGTTGTTAAATTCATCCAGGTATCACTTGAAAGCGGTAATCAAATTGACACCAATCAGTATGCTCAAATTGTTGCTCAAGATCTTTTGTCTCAATATCTGCAAGGCATTATTAACTTGGTACAGGAAAGTTTGAGCAACTCTCAATTTGACGATGCTAAAAAAGAAATTGATAAAAACCTGGCTGTTGCAACACGTCAAGTGCAACAGATGGATACAAATGTTTATCAGTATGTTGTAGCTCAAACGGCGTTGATTCAGCAATCCATGCAATACCAGCAGATGGTGATGGGCAGCATGTCCAGTCAATTCCAAAGCAGCATGAAATATTAAGAGAGGAAGTCGCTATGTTGCAAATTTATGTGTTTTCAAATGGTGATGTTGCCCGAGAGATCTTCAATTCCGTAGCGGCCGTGATGTCCAGTAATGGGTATAAACCAGTTCTTACGATAGCGGGGATATTTGCGGTATTGGGTTCTGGATTTCAATATGTTACGACCCGTAATTTAAAAGTTTTCGCCAAATTTTTTGCCACATATCTTGTGATGACCACGATTTTACTGGGGATTAAAACGAACGTTCAAATTGTCGATGCCTCAAACCGAATGGAGCCTCTCTTTGTAGACAATGTTCCGTACGGACTAGCGGCACCTGCATCATTTATTACGAGCATTAGCTATGGAGTAACTGCGTTGCTGGAGTCTGTTTTTCATACTGTCGATGATTTGCAATACACAGAGACTGGTATGCTGTTTGGATCCAAAATTTTTGATGCGGTTCATAATAGTGCAGTGATCCCAAATTCAGAAACACAGGGGCAAGTTAATGAATTTCTAAGACAGTGTATTGTTCCTGACGTTATGATGAATCATAAATATACGTTTCAGCAACTTTTTGATTCACCAGATATGTTCGCTTTTTTAAGCGATGAATCTATGTCGCCTATTCGGGGCATTTATATCGATGGAACATTTGCTACCTGTAAGGCTGCATTGCCTATTATTCAAAAAAAGGTGGCGGCTGGACTTCCGGAAGAGTCTTCTTGGCTTGCGACTACACTATTTGGAAATAATAATGCTGCGGCATCTCAATTCGATTCTAATTTACAAAATTCTTATCAGTATCTGACTGGGCTTTCCGAAGACGCTCAAAATATTTTATTACAAAATACCATGGTGAGTGCGATTAGATCTGGGATTGGAGGGATGCTTGCTTCTGGTAACGCCCCAGCGGCGTTGATTAATCTTGGTCAAAATATGGCTACCCAGCAACAAATAATTTCCGATAATGTTATGGCTCAAATGGCCATTACCCAATTGCCAATGATGCAAACAGCAATGATCTTAATTTTGATCTGTTTATTCCCGATCATTGCCTTATTGATGTTTCACCCAACACTCTTTGTCAAAATTGGCCGTCATTATCTTAATACGGTGGTTGTCATTTGCACTTGGCCAATCATATTTTGTGTAATTAATTGGGTGATGACCGCAGCGTTGAGTCAGTTCATGAGCGGTGTCGCCATTGCTAATGGGGGCATTTCTTTGAGTAATAGTAACCAACTTGAGCATCAGGCGGTGATTTTTGCTGCTATTTGTGGAGGTATGCTGGCTGCTGGTGTTCCGTTGCTCTCATTCATGATTTATAAGGGTATGGATGGGGCATTTATGACAGCTTCTCAATCTATTTTTGGTAGTATGCAAAGTATGGCCAGTGGCGTATCCAGTGGACTTTCTTCTGGCAACATCAGCTTGGCAAATACAAGTATGGGTAATCATTCTTGGAATAATATTTCTGCCAATAAGCATGATACCAATGCCACTGAGTTTTCAGGTATGCGTAGCGTTCAATTGGGCAGTGGTGCTGTTGAGACAACGACACAATCAGGACAGCACGTATTCAATACGCAATCGGCTACTTCTTCACTGGCAACGAATGTTAACTGGGGTCGTTCACTCAGTTCATCCTTCCAGCGTTCGCATGATACGTCGTTGCAAGCTGCTCAAAGTGAAAGAGTCAGCATGGATTCGTCTATTTCCAGTGCTGCATCCACTATGCAGAGCTTGTCTGCTCAACAAGGTACTAACCAAAGTTATGGTACTGGACATTCTGCGGGTCAAGTTACCTCTGTTGATCAAGCCGTTTCAGGTATGGTATCGACTGCTCAAGAATACGCAAAAACAAATGGTATTACTGAAAGTGAAGCAATGCATCGATTAACTAAGGTTGGATTGAGTGAAAACCTTCAATTTAATACTGGTAGTGCTTTATGGGGCAAAGGCGTTGCTTTGGCGACAGGTGTTACTGGAGGCATTAACGCTTCTGCGGATCAAAGCATGTCTTCCGATGGTCAGCATGGCTATAACGAGGGAGTGAATAACAGCGAAAATACAAGATTGGCAAAAGATTTCCGCACCAATATGAACTATGCGATTAACCACTCTGAAAATCTTCATAGTGAATCAGGCGCGTCGCAATCACAATCGCTATCGAATCAGGTTGCTGCTGATTTGAGGCAAGCACAAACCTCTGCCCAACAAAGTTCAGCAGATTTCTCGCAAGCCAATCGTTATTCAGAAATGGCGAACTTCTCGGAACAAAATAGTGCTTCTCTTAGTGAGAACCTTAACCAACAATATGTTGGTTATGTTGAAAAGGTTAACCCACAACATGCCCAAGAAATATTATCAAACACATCTGATCCGGCTATTGCTGCACAACGTACTCAACTGGCTAACCAGTTCATTGAGTCACATCGTGGAGAATTGGAGCAGACATTGCAAAGTTCTATGGCTACGAATGGCACGCCAGGTTCTTTCTATCAAGGTTCTAAGGATGCCTTGGTTAATGCTAGTGACAATGTAAGATCCAATTTCAATGACAATTCAACAAAAGTATCGGCTGCTGGAGCAGGGACGGCATTTTCTGAGCAGAAAATGAATGCTGTTGCCGATTCTGTTAGTGCTGCACAAACCGGCAATCAAAATATTCTTGCTCAAGAAGGGCAGCAGCAAACTGCGCAACAACAAGCATTCAAAAGTAGTGCAGAATCAACTATTGATCAGGGGCATACGGTAGCAGGGCGTGGAGTATTGGCATCTGGCTTAGGGGAAAGCTTTACGCCAGCCGCCTACTTTGAAACTAAACAAGGATTGTTAACCCCAGACCAATTGAAAAAGGAGATGAAGAAGTGATTTTACGTATTATCTCTCATCATTTGGCGGACACCATAATATTTATCAAAAGGGTTATAGATATCGCCGCAGGCAAATTGTTCTATTTCTTCGTTAGGATCAATAGGAAGTTTTTGGCCATTTTTTTCTATGGTACGAAACGCCAAGAATCCAAGGACACTGCTGATTATCAAGGCGAAAGTGAGTGCAAGGTAGAAAGAACTGCTCAGGTACAAAACTCCTACATATACAAAGACAGTAGAAATGGCGAAAGCCATAAAAGATCCCATAGCAGCAGCAAAAATTGTCTGACGTCTAGAAAGAAAAATGGTTTTTACTTCCGTACTCATGACGCTCACCTCGCGGGTTTTTCTTCACACTTTAAGTATAGCACAAAGACTAAGAATTTCTATAAATTTTTAAACATTTTTTTCTTTAAAAATCCAGTGATGGCAATGTGTTTAGCTCAAAAATAAGGAGAGTGTTATGCGTATTGTTAATGCTATTAATTTTGATGGTAAAGCTGACCCACAGGAAGTGATTGAAGTTGAAAAAAGTGTGCTTGAGGAGAACGCTGTTGAAAATGCGATTCCACCAGAAGTCAGTTATGTTGATGTTTAATCGAGGCGGTTAATGACCACTATGTAAAAACTACGTAGTGGTTCTTTAAGTAAGGAGTAAGGCAATGGCAAAAGATAAAAATGCGATGAAAAATCTAACCCGTGGCGGTCAGATTACTTTTCATAATATTCGGATGTTTCTGCAAATTAACAAAGTGGTGGTTCACCTCATTGTTGTTTCAACGCTGCTGTTATCGGCATTGTTTATTTATTTACTCACGCCTAATGATGTCTTATTGGGGACTCGCTATTACTATTATGCTGAGATTTTAAAAGCCTTTGGTAACACCAGTCGTGTTTTTATGATTCATTACCATGGGGAATCCATTCCCTCCAATGCCACCAGCGTTCTTAGTCAGCCATTTTTCCAGGATGCAAAGAATTCATTCTGGTTACATATCCTCGGTGAAGTTGGAGTGGCCTGTATTATTTCGTTTTTTATAAGTTCGTTTTTTATTCGTTGGCTTACCAAGAGAGGGGCGGAGCAAAATTCCAGTGAATACATTAGAGGTGCTCGTTTAATGGAGGTTGATAAAGTTGCTAAACTGATCAGAGATGATGAGGCTGCCTCTGATATTGCCATTGATATTTTACCGTTGATTCGCAATACCGAAACGCAACATATGCTGGTTCACGGAACGACTGGAGCAGGTAAAGGACAGCTCATCGCGAAAATTTTGGATTCACTAAGAGCGCGTGGCGACAGGGTCATCATATACGATAAAGGATGCACCTTTACTTCTAAGTTTTTCAACGAAAAAACCGACAAAATTCTAAACGCATTTGATAAGCGTTGCGAAAATTGGGATTTATGGCGTGAAGCCATTACCCAGCCTGATTTTGAAAATATGGCTGAAAGTTTGATTGCAGAACAAGCTGACATTGATCCTTTTTGGGTGAATGCTGCAAGAACTATTTTTGCGAGTGTTGCCTTTAAAATGAGACATGATAAGGATCGTTCTATCGATAAGCTTTTTAATTTAATTCTAAGTGCTGAATTAAAAGAATTGGAAAAATATCTTGCTGGTACAGAAGCCGCTACTTTGGCATCTGATAAGATTGAAAAAACCGCCATTTCGATTCGCTCTACTATCACGACATTCTTGAAGCCGCTTAAATACTTAAAAGGTCTTGATAAAGAAGGAAAAGAGGTATTTTCGATTCGCGACTGGATTTTGGATGAATCAAAAAGCGGTTGGCTATTTATTAATTCTAATGCGGCACAACATGCGGCCTTAAAGCCTTTGATTTCAATGTGGTTTTCAATGGCGTCTATCGCTATGTTGAGTTTGACGGAAAATTATAACCGTCGTATCTGGTTTGTGGTTGATGAGTTGCCAAGCCTACACAGATTACCTCAATTGCCTGAGACACTTGCCGAAGCCCGTAAATTTGGTGGATGTTTTATTGTTGGCCTTCAGTCTTACGCACAGCTTAGAAAACGATATGGAGAAAACGCTGCAAAAGAAATGTCTGATCTTTTTAACTCTCGCTTTTTCTTTAGAAGCGCCTCTTCAGATATGGCTAAGTGGGTATCTGCAGAGCTTGGTAATGAAGAATACGACGAGGTGCGAGAAAACTACAGTTATGGGGCAAATGATATTAGGGATGGTATTTCCTATGGTCGTCAGCGTGTAACGCGGCCGATTGTAGATGCTGCTCAAATAACAGCACTCAAGGATTTGGAATATTTTGCTCGTTTTCCTGGTAAATACCCTGTTGCACATGGGCATTTGGATTTGGTTATCAGACAACAAGTGGCGCTTGGGTTTGATTTGAGAAACTTTGTTGAACCAGAATCTGTTGAGGTAAAACAAGAGGAGGCTAAGACCGAAGAGGATAGTGATGTGAAGCGCACTTCAAAGAAAAAGAAAGTTGAAATAACTGACTATGAAATGGACGAGGACGGCAATCCAATAGAAAAATCAAAAGAGATCAAAAAAGGGGAAACCGGATACCTTGACCTTGAGCTTTCAAGCAACAACATTTGAGGAGCTAAAAAATGTTGAGTTTGCAGCCAATCAAATCTTCTGCCCAGGCGGCACATTACTTTATGGAGACCGACAATTATTACATGTCTGAAAAAGAGGGGCAGAGTCTTTCTGAGTGGTGGGGTGAGGGTGCAAAAAGGCTTGGGCTAGAAGGGCAGGTGGATGCAAAAACATTCACTGAAATTTTGGAGGGTAAGCTTCCTAATGGTGAGATTATTGGGTTGCAAAAAGATGGTACTATTAAGCACCGGCCAGGGTATGACCTCACGTTTTCAGCCCCTAAATCTTTTTCTATTATTTCCTCAGTTTTTGGGAAAGAGGTTTGCAAAAAATTTATGGACAAGGCGCTTAATACCGTATTAACGGAAGTTGAGCGCATTGCAGCACAAGCAAGATTTACCAAAGGGGATGGTGAGGTTGGTTTTGAGCAAACCAACAATCTCATTGTGGCGTTACATAAACACGAGACAAGCCGGGAGTTAGACCCACAAGATCATGTCCACTGTGTGGTTATGAATGCCACTGAACGCTCTGATGGTAAGTGGCGGGCATTAGCCTCTGATACCACTGCCCAGGGTGTTCCGAATGGTTTTTATGAGCGAATATTAAATAATCAAATTTATTTCAGCACCATTTTCAGATCCACCCTGGCTAAGGAGCTGGTCGATCATGGTTTTTCCATTGAGATCACCGGTCGACATGGCATGTTTGAAATTAAAGGATTCCCAAAAGAGGTATTGGAGCATTTTTCTAAACGCCGCCAACAGATCAAAGCACAAATAGACGAGCTTGGTTTAACCTCATCAAAACAAAAAGAAGTGGCAACTCTCAATACCAGGAGACCCAAAGAGGCTTGCGACCATAATGAGCTACGCGATTATTGGAAGAAAGAATTAGAAACCCTGGGGCATACGGAACAATCCATTATGGATAAGGTTCATACGGCTGCAAAAGAGCCCGATAAAATGATGTCCACCGCCAATGCCAAGGAAGCATTGGAGCACGCGCTTGAGCATTGCGCCGACTTTAAAAATGCCCTTGGCTTTAGTGAGGTTTTGACGAAAGCGATGGAGTTCTCAATCGGTAATGTTACCCATAAAGACCTAGTTGGTGCTTTCAACCAGATGTTGGCAAACAAAGAGGTCATCCCCTTAGAGGGTGATAAAATTACCACCCAAAAGTTGATTGATACTGAAACGAGAATCATTGATAGTCTCGCCCGCTCGGCCAAAACAGACAGAATGATCAAGGTTAAAGAGGGCGTACTTGATAAAATTACCGAATCAGAGCAGTTACAATCGGTTGTTAAAAAAGCACTGGGTAAAGATGATCGGTTATGCCTCATTCAAAATGAGCAGAACCCACGGGAGTTGTTACATGCTTTATTAAATGCTGCTGAACACTCGGGACAAACAGTTAAGATTCTATCACCAACCGGTGTTTCCGCTGGTGAAGTTGCCAATACCATCAAACGTGATCCGCAAAATCTCTGGCAATGGCTGATGACCTTTGGAAAAGAGGATGTTGGACAGTCGGTTAAGGGATTTTTGTATCGTTACGAGCGCGAAATCAATACGCCACTCTCATCGCTTAAAAATGGTAAAGAGGTCATTATTGTTGAGCACGCCGAGCGTCTCTCTAAACCCGATATTGAAAAATTGACGGAACTGACAGAAAAACGAGAAGCACGAGTTATATTTGTACACGATAAAGCTTCAAGAGAAAGCGATTCAACCGCCATTAATCTCTTGAATAAAGCCCATATCACCACGCATCACTTGAAAGCGGGCGCTAAAGAATCCTCGCTGCATGCAACCGTATCCGAGATGAAAGATGATGACGCACGTGCGTTAGCAGTGGCTTATAAATACCTTGGCTGTCCTAAAGAGCAACGTGACCAATCCATGGTGGTTGCCCACAGCAGAACCGCGGTTCAAGCACTTAATAAGACAATTCGGGAAGGCCTGCGTGATCAAGGGGAACTTGGACGCTTAGAAATTCAAAGTGTTGCGTTACATCCGGTTAGCATGAGTAACACAGAAAAGAAACTGGCAGGGCAGTATCAATCCGGCCAGGTCATTCGCATGTTTGATCAACAGGGACAATCTAAAGACTATCGTCTGGTGAAGGTGCTCAAAGAAGACAATGAGTTGATTGCGTTGTCAGGTAAAGAAAAGATTCGCTTTAACCCCAAGAAATACGGGGGAGAAATTCAAACCTTTGAGCCAAAAATGATGCAGTATGCAGAAGGGGATAAACTGATTGCGCTGGGGAGCATTCCTGCTTTAAAAATTAAAAATGGCACTGCCATTAATGTCATTAGTGTAACAGACAAGGGAGTGATGTTATCTGACGGGGTAGCAAAACCAAAGTTGCTCAGAATTGAGGATTTACAGGGCTTGCCGTTAGATTATCACTATGCCACAACGCCGCAAAAACTGGCAAAGTGTGAACACATTATCGCTGATATCAAAGGGTATGCGCTTAATGCCGATGTGGTGTCACATTTGCAAAATTCAGCGAAATCTTCCGTCAGTCTATATACCGACAAACCTAATAAATCCACCAAACACTTACAAGCTGAAGTAACTGCTATTGATACTTTAATGCGCGCAGTGGATCGCCAGATTGACGCTAAAACATTGGATTCAATGAAATCAGATATTGAAAAAGCACTGACCAAGGTATTCGATATTAAAGATCAAAAAATCTCTGACCAGGCGGTGGCATTTGCAATTGAAAAGCTCACCGAACGCGACGCTGCCTTTAAACACGTTGACCTTGTGACAGAGGCCTTGGTGTTTTCAATGGGTAAAACCGATCGCAAAGAGATATTGGAAGCCATACACCAAAAGCAAAAGGACGGTGAACTGGTTCTGGGTGAACACTTTGCTGATGGTACCCGTTGGACAACTAAAGAAGCAATTTCATTGGAGCAATCAATTGTTGATACGGTTCAACAGGGTAAGGGTAAGGTTGCTTCATTGGTTGAGGCTCCAAAAGCCACTGACATGCTCATGAAAAATCAAGTGCTCAAGCCTGGTCAAAAGGATGCTTGTCATATGATCCTTTCTACTGCCGATCGCTTTGTGGCAGTTCAGGGGTACGCTGGTACTGGTAAAACCACTATGTTGAACGAAGTCAAAGAAGCAATGCGTGAAGAAATGCTCTCTATGATTGGACAGGTGAAACAGGCATTGCCGCCAGAGATTAAAATGATCGCTGTCGCACCAACACACAAAGCGGTATCAGAACTGAAACAAAGAGGTATTGAAGCCCAGACGTTAAAATCATTCCTCGTAGATCAGGCTAATGAGAAAAACGATAATAAACTGAGCGATAAACTTATCATCTTGGATGAATCCTCGATGGTGGGTAATAAAGACTTCGCTAAATTTTTACAAGTGGTTGAAACCAAAGAGTCTCGGGCGGTATTGGTGGGGGATAAGGCGCAGCTTTCAGCGATTGAAAGCGGAAAACCTTTTGAGGTATTGCAAAACCGAAAAGTGATCCAGGTCGCTGAGATGAAGGATATTCTGCGCCAGCAAGAGGCAGTTTTAAAATCCGGTGTTGAGAAAACCATTGCTAAAGATTACAAGGGTGCCTTTGAAACCATTGAGAAACAGGATATTAATAAACACATTATCCGTGATCGTGGACAATCTGAATTATTTGAAAAAATTGATCGCTCAATTATTGAAAGCAAAGACAGCCAGGTGCCGATTAAAGAAATGGTCGCCTATGATTATCTGTCACGTACAGAATCGATACGTGATAAAACCGTCGTTATTGTACATGCGCATGAAGACCGTAGTGACATCAATAAAATGATTCGCAGTGGATTGCAAGATCAGGGAGTGGTCGGTGCCAACGAATACAACCAACAGAAACTTACTAATCTTTCGTTGGAAAAGGCGGAACTAAAGCGTATTGAACATTATGCTCCTGGCATGGTGGTTAAAGTCGGACAAGAGTTTTACAAAATTAAAGATGTCGATAAAACCTCAGGAATTGTTGAGTTGGTTGACCAAGATGGCAAAGCCAGAATATTCAATCCAAAGCGCGACATTAATGATTTTTCAGGACTTTACGCCCTGGAAAAGATGCCGGTTGCTAGTGGCGATAAAATCCGCTTGACCTACTCGGATAAACAAAAAGGCAGAGAGTCTGGGTTTGAATATCAAGTGGAATCCGTTAACAAAGACTCCATGCATTTAATCAGCCCAGAGGGTAAATCGCTGGAGTTAAGCAATGATAAGCTCAAAGATGCCCACTGGGACTACGCTTATACGGTTACAGGGTATGGAATTCAGGGGGGGACAAAGCCTTATACCATTGATTTCCAAATGAGTTATCGTAAAAACCTTGCAAATCAGCGGGGTTTTTATGTGGCCATTACCCGTGCTCAATACCATGCAACGATTTACACCGACAATAAAGATAAGCTGTTGCAACGCATTACAAAGAATCTAGGAGACAAGCATTCGGCACTGGATGCCATCACCGCGGCTGAGAAACCTTACAATCCAAAGGATCGTGCCATTGACCATCCACAAGTGAAAACAGAGGTTAGCAAGCCTGGTCAAAAGGTTCATCAATCTTCTCAAGCTCATGTTCCCAAAGAACCGATGCTTGATGCAAAGGCGGTGTATCAAAACTTATTAGGGCAAGCAGAAGTTGTTGTTGAAAATATTTTGGGTAAGCGAAACCAAGCATTATCGCATGGTAATAGCTGGCGATATGGTAGTAAAGGCAGCTTATCAATACAAATGGCAGGAGATCACCGGGGATTATGGAATAATTTTGAAACGGGTGAAAAGGGTAACCTATTTGGATTGATTCAATCTCACCTTGGGTTGGGTTTTAAAGAAGCGCTAGATTACGCTGCTAATATTACTGGCGATAAGTGGCGCACACAACAAGGAAGCAAAGTTCAAGCAGTGCAAAAGCCTGTTGAAAAAGCACCAGAAGAGAGCCGCTCTGCAATCTATGCAAAACAACTTGTGGCTGAATCAAAGCCAATTGAAGGAACATTGGTTGAAACATATTTGAAAGAGACTCGCAGAATTGAGCATGTAGCTGGGTCTGACTTGCGCTACCATCCACATGTGAGTACGGGGAATAAAACATTCTCCCCAGCAATGCTTGCAGTGGTCAAAGATGCCGATGGGGTTGTTAAGTGTGTGCAGGCTACTTACTTAGACCCTGAAACCAAGGCTAAAGCAAATCTGGATATTAAAAAACGAACCTATGGCAGTCCAAAGGGCGGAGCGATTATTCAGGATTCTAAAGACCCAAACAAATTATCAATATTAGCAGAGGGCGTTGAAACGGCGATGTCGCTTCGCGATGTGATGCCAAACGATCAGATCATCACAACGCTTGGCAAATCAAATTATAAGAACGTCGACCCTGCTATTTTAGGTAAAACGGTAGTGATTTGCTTGGACAATGATGGCAAAGATCCCACTAAAGATCCGGTTATTACTAAAGCAGTTGAGCAGTTTCAGGCTGCCGGTAAAGAGGTCATCGTCACGATGCCAAAAGAAATAGGTGCCGACTTTAATGATGTATTAAAACAGGGCGGTAGGGATGCCGTAACCACTTTGTTGAAACAAGATTTTGAACGTAATGCTGTCATTAAAAATCCAATGGAAGCATTAAAAGAAATTAGTGCTAATTTGCGCAATATTGACCAACAAGATATCGCTGGCAGTAAGGTCAAACAGTATACGCAATCAATGCAGGGTGTTATGCAAAATGCCGTGAAATCAAAACAGGTAGAAAAAACGCCAGAGCCAGTAAAACAAGTGGTTGTGGATCATCCTCTCCAAAAAATGGATCGAGAAATTTATTAAACGTTAGGAGACAAGTATCATGCAATATTTAGCAACTACGACATGGCAAGTGAACGAAAAAGTTGATATTGAGGTCGGTTACGGCATCTTTAATACGAAAGAGGAAGCTTGCGAATATGGTAACGACCACCATAAAAAGCTCTATCTGTCTGATGAGGACGAGATCATTTTAATTTTAAAGGATGGCCAAGTTGTTGTGATACCTGAAAATCAATGTTGGTTCAGAAAAGTTAAAGAAGAGTCGGCACATAAAATATTTTGGCGTCAATCTGATTTTGAGGAATTGCACATCAAGCCCACCGAGATTAGAAAATTAGAGCGATTTTTTAAATTTTTTGAATCACAAGCTTACTCTTGTCGCTCTGTTTGTGGGACTCCTATTGATTTTCCCACTAATCATGCTGATAAATCAGACGATGAGATAGAGGCCGAACTTATGTATTTTGGACAGGTGAATAGACAATATTGACCTCTCTTAATGAGTAGCCTATATTGGTTATGCAACAAACTTTCTGTAAATTCGGTTACTCAATTTAGCTCCTTCGGTTTCAGTTAACGTTTAAGTAAATTTTGTCAGCGATCCATTGTTCAGAAATTTCCATCACAATAGCAGTCACTAACCTTTCACAAGACTCAGTGCTTG
>CANJVU010000028.1 GCA_947478525.1 Thiotrichales bacterium | reverse complement strand
GAATCCATGATAAACTTGCTGAGTGCCTTTAGAATTAGACAAGCTAATCGACACGGGCTGACAGCGCAGAGCTGACGGTTGCAGGTTCTGATTATCCGATAGAAGGGTAAGTTTGTACTCAAAGGGCTGCGACAGCGCTTCTTTACCTTCAATTTTGGTGAGCAGAAGTGTATCTGAAATAGAGCCGATGGTTGCGCTTAATGACCTGTTGAGTATTCCCTGCATATAGGGTGCTCCTAAAGTTTTTTAACACTAGTTGATTCTAAATTATGTCTGGTGTACAATGAATTCTATTCAAAAATGAGGCCAAATACAAGTGATTTTTGAGTGCGAGGCAAAAATGGTGCAAAATCAAGAGACCAAATTGATTCAGCGGCTGATTGGAAAAATAGATTACGATATTAATCAGCAAGTGAATGCGATTCTGCATCATCCAGAATTTCAAAAAATGGAAAGCGCCTGGCGAGGGGTGCTCATGGTGGTTGACGCCGCTGCTGGTGATAAGAAAGTAGTGGTGCGGCTGTTGAATGTCTCACTGCGAGAGCTTTATAAGGATATGACCACGGCGATCGAGTTTGACCAATCACAGCTCTATAAAAAAGTATATTCGAATGAGTTTGATCAACCCGGCGGTGAGCCCTACGGCTTGCTGGTAGGCAATTACACTTTCTCACACAAGCCAACCAAGGATGTCCCTGATCCGGTTAGCTTATTGCATAACGTGGCTAAAGTGGCTGCTTCTGCCTTTACGCCATTTGTCGCCGCAGCGTCCCCTCATATTTTTGGGATAGATTGTTTTAGCGAATTAAAAGTACCATTCAAGATGGATGATATTTTCAAAACCCTTGAGTATCAACGCTGGAAGGGGTTGCAGCAACAAGAAGAAACACGATACCTTGGGTTGGTGCTGCCGCGAATGTTGATGCGTAGACCCTATAATGCCAATGGTGTTAAAACAGAGCATCGTTTTTTTAAAGAAGAAGCTTTTAAGCATGACGACTATTTATGGGGCAATGCTGCTTTTGCTTTTGCTTGTGTGTCGATTGAATCCTTCTCTACCACCGGTTGGTTTGCCGATATCAAAGGCTTTGACCCGGAGTATAGAACGGGTGGTGTGATCAATTTGTTGCGTGACTTTGATGGCACCGACAGACGCGAGCATTTTGGTAAATACGCGGTTGAATATGCGCTGACAGATAAACAAGAAAAGACCTTGAGTGATTCTGGCTTTATTCCCTTGAAAGACAACCCCATGATTAAACGCGGTATTTTCTACAATGTGCAATCGGTGCAAATGGCCAAACGCTATGCCTCAGAAGCAGGATCAGCCAATGCTAAAATCTCCGGCATGCTGCATTATATTATGTGTGCCAATCGCTTTGCGCATTATATTAAAGTGATCGTTCGCGATAAAATTGGTGGTTTTATGAATGCCAGTGATTGTGAAGATTTCTTGCAAGGGTGGCTTCATAAATATCGCTCTAATTCTAGCGCTGATATGGCGTCAGAGACCAAAGCGAAATATCCTTTAAGTGATGCCAAAGTTGAAATTCATGAGCAGATGGGGCATCCAGGGCGCTATTACTGTGTGATGCACCTCAAGCCGCATTATCAGTTAGATGATATTCAATCGCATTTGAAATTAATTACTAATGTTAAACTCATATAAGGAACGGAATCGTGAAAACATTATCGCAGTACATACAGGCCGGACAATTAACCTCAGCGTTGGCGTTTTTGAAAGAAAAAATCAAAGTCAGTCCAAAAGATCTGACCCTCAGAAGCTTATTGGTTGAGCTTTTGTGTGTGCAAGGGGAATATGAACGGGCGGATCAACAGATTGAAACGCTGGTGGTGCAAAACCCGAGCTTTGCTTTCTCTGGTAAGCAATTGCGCCAATTAATCCGTGCAGCCAAGCATCGTCAGGAAGTATTAATGCAAGGGCGTTTGCCGCAGTGGATTGAGAAACCAAATGCTGCGATTAATGGCCAGGTGAAAGCCTTGACCCATGCCATTGCTGAGAAATTTGCCGATGCTGCAAAAGAAGTGAATAAGCTCAACAAATCCGAATCTGCCCTCAAGGGTAGCTTAAATGGTGCTCCCTTTGTTGGGTTGCGCGATTTAGATGATCGTACCGCTTATGTGATTGAGCTTTTGGCATTGAATGGTGAGTATTATTGGGTGCCGTTCAATATGATCAAAAGCATGGTGTTTGATGCTTCTAAAGAATTGATCAGTCTGATTTGGAAGCCCGTGTTTGTTACTTTTAACAATGGTCTTGAGCAAAACTTTTATTTTCCAGCTACCTATGTGAATAACGAATTGAATGACCTTCAGCTATTGGGGCAAGAAACAGTGTGGGCAGAGCGCCAAGGGTTTGTACAGGGTCGTGGCCAGAAGATGTTTTTAATCGGGGACGATGCTATTTCAGCTAATGAAATCAAGACATTGCAGCTGAGTAATTAGGGTTAAGAATAATTTTCGGTTGTTGAGATTATTTTTATTGAAAGTCTATAATATGTCTGATAGAATCAGCGTGAATTGAAAATATAGCGAGTGGAATCACATGAGCAAGCATCCGCATAAAACTGATTTGCAAAAAATCAATGCACCGTTGTTACATCGGTTGATTGATCTGGATCCGCATTCGTTGCAGGAAGGTCAGTTGGGCAAATTTGTGGATATTGAAGGGTTGCAAAATGATATTCGCAACAACCTTGAGAATGTCTTGAATGCAAGAACCACTTCGGTGCAGTGGCCGGCACACCTCAAACACATCGAACAGTCTATTCTCGGTTATGGCATGAAAGATTTCTCGCATCGACACTTTGGTAACAAACAGCGCCAGAAGCAGTTATGCCAGGAAATCAAGTTGTTGATTAACCGCTATGAGCCAAGATTGAAGAATATTCATGTCAATGCTTTAGACAATGATATTGAAGTCGAGCGCGTGTTAAATCTTCGAATTGAAGCCATGATTGATTTAACGCCCACACCAGTGCCTGCGGTGTTTGAGTCTTGCTTGGATGTAACCCATTATAGCTTTGCATTTGAGGGATAACCTTTGTTATGAATGAGACACTGCTCAAGTACTACAACGATGAACTTGCTTATTTGCGCGAGAAAGGGCTGGCATTTGCTGAGGCGCACCCTAAAGTAGGGTCGCGCTTACGCTTGGCACCGGGTGCTATTGAAGATCCATCGGTAGGGCGTCTGACTGAGTCGTTTGCGTTTTTAGTGGCAAGATTACGTCATCAAGTGGATCATGAATTGGAAACCCTCTCTGAATCCGTGTTAAACGTTTTATATCCGCATTATTTGTTGCCCATTCCTTCGGCTGGAACGGTTCAGTTTGAACCTAAACCGCAGTTTGATAAACCATTTACCATTCCTCGGGGCATCAGAATTTCAAGTCAAACCACAGAGCATCAGGTTTGTTATTTTACCACTATTTATGATACAACCCTTTGGCCAATAAAGGTTTCAGAAGCGCACTATGGTCGAGAGTCGCATATTAAGACCAAGCTTTCTAAAAAAACCTTGAAATCATATTTAAAACTTGAGCTATCGAGTATTAAGACAGGGCTATCACTTGCTAAAATTGCCCCTGATCGGATTCGTATACACCTTAAAAACACGGCGCACATTGGTTACGCCTTGTATGAGCAGTTATTAAATAATGTTCAGGAAATTATTTTAAGCTACTCAGGGGCGGAAGGTAAAAACATCCATTTGCCTTTATCCGTGCTTAAGCCGGTTGGTTTAACGGATAATGAGGGACTTTTGCCTTATCCCAGCCATAGCTTTAGTGGGTATCGGCTGTTGACGGAATTTTTTGCCTTTCCTGAAAAGTTCCTTTATCTTGACTTGGTTGGTTTGAATGATTATTTGAGTGAGGGGATGGAAGGCAAAGTTGAGCTATATTTCTTTATGGATCAACTGAACTCATCATTTGAAAAACAAATTGATGCAGATACCTTTCAGCTTGGGTGTACGCCAGTGGTGAATGTCTTTAAACGCGAAGGCGAGCCCATCCGTTTAGATCACCGACAATCTGATTATCATGTGATTGCAGATGCGCATCGACCCCAAAACTCGATTGAGGTTTATCAAATTCACTCCCTAGAAGTGAGTTCTGATAAGGATCAGAAAATCAATTGTGCGCCTTATTTTGGCAAAAAATTTCATGATAAGGTCAGCGATAGCACTTTGTGTTGGTATGCGTCCAGACGTAACTGTGAAGAGGTGGGTGTTTATCATGTGCCAGGAACCGAATCCTTTGTGGCCTTTAGTGATGCCAATGCGTTCCCTGATGGTCTGATCATTACGCCGCAGTTAACCTGTACCAATCGTGATTTACCCACGCAATTACCCTTTGCGGGTGCGGGCCCCGAGTTTCATTTCTGGGATCAGAAGTATGAGTTGGTGAAACGCATTAAATGCATTGGGGCGATGGTATCGCCGCGTTATCGTAATAAAACCAAAGTGGCTAATACGGATCTTGTGGCGCACTTAACCTTGAACCAGTTAAGTTTTGAAAGTGACGGCGAGACACTGGCGGTATTAAAAGAAGTGCTGTCGTTGTATCACTACGATAACGTGTTGAACGAAGATATGGTTGCTAAGGGCGTTGTGTCAGCCAAGTGTGAGCGCGTGATTGAACGCCACCCTGAAAACCTCAAACAGGGATTTTGTTCGGGCGTTGCGTTTCATCTGATGTTGGATGAGAAATTTTTCCCAGAACACAACGTGTTTTTGTTTGGTGCGGTGCTGCAGGAGTTTTTAACCAAAACCTGTTCAGTCAATTCTTTTGTAAGATTGGTATTGTCTACCAAACAACGTGGGGAGGTCTGTCGATGGAAAGCGAAGCTCGGCATCAAGCCCTCCATTTAGCACGCGAAATTGTTGCCATTCCTGAGGCTTTTGATTTTTTTCAGGCTGTAAGAGTATTGAAACGTGTATTGGGCGCAAAAGCCGATAAAGCCATCGAGTTTAAAGTGGAGCGTGCGCTTAACTTCCCTCGTGCCAGTATTGTTAAAGTTCTGGAAACTGAAGAGGGCAGAACTCGCTATCAGATGTTTGTTACTTTTATTGGCCTTTTTGGCCAGAGTGGTATTTTGCCGCAACATTACACCGAGTTGTTGTTGGAGCGTATCGGTGCCAAAGATCATAATTTCACTGAATTTTTGGACATTTTTAATCAGCGCATTATTGAGCTTTGCTATCAGATCTGGGCGAGCAATCGCTTTTATGTGGGAGAAGATGGCAGAGTTGACCCTAAGAAAGGATTGATGTCATTTTTTCGTTCTCTGACGGGCGTATCGGCTAAAAGTGCTCAGGGTGCGCAAGATATGGAGTTGTATTATTCAGGGCTGTACAGTAAACACAATCGCCCCTCTGAAGGCTTGCGTATCATGCTGGAAGATTATTTTGATGTGCCGGTGAAAATGAGCCATTACTCAGGTGAGTGGATTAAGCTTGATACCAAAGAACGCAGTGTGCTTTCGTATTCTCAAGCTTCTGCTAAAAATCAGATAGGCATGAATTGTATTATGGGCTCCAAAGTATGGCTGACTCAAAATGGCTTTGATGTGATTATGGGGCCCGTTAGTTATTCACAGTTTCAATCGTTGTTACCCAATGGCAAGATGTTACCAGCCGTTAGAAAAATGATTGAAAATTTTGTCGGCTTTGAATACCGCTTTAATGTGAAAGTACTGTTAAGGGCGGATGATGTGCCTCGGTGTCAGTTGAGTCATCGAGATCCCAGTGGAAGTGTAAGGCGTTTGGGGTGGAACAGTTGGCTTAAGACGAATCGAGCGCCGGTTGATGTGGTGCAGGTGAAATTAACCAATCAACCATTGTTTACCAGTGCTACGCCTTTGATCATCAAGTTAGATAAAAACAACAACAATAATAAAAACAATCAAGTGAAGGAAGAGCTGCTATGAGCGAAAATCCATTAAAAACATTGATCTCAAAATTAAGCCCAGAGTCTCATAAGTCTTTGGAAAAAGCGGCGCATATCTGTATGACCAGAGGGCATTACAACCTTGAGCTAGAGCACTGGATGCTGGCATTATTGGAAGATGAGACTTCTACCTTTAGCAAAATGTTGCATCATGCTCATTGCAATATTGATCATATCATCAAAGATATCAATGATGCGCTTGAGGAATTGAAAACCGGTAATGACCGTACACCGCCCATTTCCAATAGGGTAGTTGATCTTATTCAAGAGTCGTGGTTGGTAGCGTCATTGGATTTCCATGGAGAAGCGATTCATTCTGGGATTCTGTTGTGTACGTTGATACAAAAACAAACCTTGAATCAATTGTGCCTGGCAATCTCAAAAGAATTTGCCAAGATTCAACCTGATGCGGTACGCAAGCTGATGGCGCAGGCACTGTCAGAAAAGAAATCTGAAGGTGAACCAGAAGCAACGCAAGATAAACCAGCTGGAAAATCTTCTAAAACACCCGCCTTGGATCAATACACCAATAACCTCAATGAACAAGCTAAGCATGGCAAAATTGATGCGGCCATTGGACGTGAAGATGAAATACGCCAGGTGATTGATATTCTGTCACGTCGTCGTCAAAATAATGCGATTTTAACCGGTGAACCTGGGGTGGGTAAAACCGCGATTGTAGAAGGTTTGGCGCTTAAGATTGTTCATGGTGATGTGCCAGAATTGCTTAAAAATGTGATTATCCATACCTTGGATATGGGTTTGTTACAAGCGGGTGCCAGTGTTAAAGGTGAATTTGAAAACCGCCTGAAGAATTTGATTAAAGAAGTCAAAAGCTCACCACACCCGATTATTCTGTTTATCGATGAGGCTCACACCATGATTGGTGCGGGTGGTGGTGCTGGTCAAAATGACGCAGCTAACCTACTGAAACCTGCGTTAGCCAGAGGTGAATTACGCTCGATTGCCGCAACCACCTGGGCTGAGTATAAGCTGTATTTTGAGAAAGATGCTGCATTAACCCGTCGTTTCCAAGTGGTAAAAGTAGAGGAGCCCAACCTTGAGAATGCTGCTCGTATGTTGAGAAGCCTGGTGCCAGGACTAGAGAAACATCATGGCGTTAAAGTGTTGGATGAAGCGGTGCAACAAGCCACCACATTATCCAATCGTTATATTATGGGTAGACAATTACCCGATAAATCCATCAGTGTGTTAGATACCGCATGCAGCAGGGTTTCAAGCAAATTGACCACGACACCGGCAGAAGTAGAGCAATTAGATAAATTGCTGGTGCAACTGAAAACTGAGCTTGAGCGTTTGGAAGCCGAACAAAAACGCGGGATTACTCATGAAGCTCGCATTAAAGAATTGCATGGCATCATCGCTGAGAAACAAGAAAGAATGACGGTACTCAATACTCAATGGGAGCAAGAAAAACCATTGGTCACTGAGATTTTGGCATTATCTATTGAGATTGCCGATGCGAAAGCCAAAGAAGAAAAAACAGTGCGCCAAAAGTTAGATGTCGCAATGGCGAAATTGGCCAAGATTCAAGGTGATCATCCGTTGATTCAGCCTTATGTTGATGGTAATGCCGTTGCTGATGTGATTGGTGACTGGACGGGCATTCCTGTTGGCAAGATGATGAAAAATGAATTGGCACAGCTGAGCAAGTTAGATAAAACCTTGAAGCGCCGTGTGGTCGGTCAAGATTACGGTTTGGAGCAAATCGCTGATACGATCAAGATTTCTAGCGCTAAATTATCTGATCCTAATAAACCCATCGGCGTGTTTTTATTGGTAGGTCCCAGTGGTGTCGGTAAAACTGAAACGGCACTGACACTGGCGGAAGAGATTTTTGGCAGTGAAGATAAAATCACCGTGATTAACATGTCGGAGTTTAAAGAAGAGCACAAAATTTCAACCTTGGCCGGTTCACCGCCTGGATACGTCGGCTATGGTGAAGGTGGCGTATTAACTGAAGCGGTAAGACGTAAACCGTATAGCTTGATCTTGCTCGATGAAATGGAAAAAGCACACCCGGGTCTTCAGGATGTGTTTTATCAGGTGTTTGATAAAGGTATTTTGAAAGATGGCCAGGGCAGAGACATTAACTTTAAAAACACTTTGATTGTGATGACGGCGAATACCTGTAGTGACCTGATCACTCAGTTGTGTGCTGATCCTGAGTTAATGCCAGAACCCGCTGCTTTGTTAGATGCCATTCAAGATGAGTTGGCCAAAACCTTTAAACCAGCGTTTTTAGGAAGAGTGCGGGTAATTCCTTATCTGCCACTGTCTGAAACGGTATTGCGCCAGGTCATTCAATTGAAACTGAAACGCATTCAAAACCGAGTCAAAGCTCAGCATAAAGTGGAGTTGACCTATGATGAAGCGGTTGAAAGTGAGATCTTAACCATGTGCCAACAGCAATCCATTGGTGCACGTCAGATCGACAATATCCTATCTAACAAGGTGTTGCCAGAGTTGTCACGTGTCTTTTTGGATGGTTTGGCCGATCAAGCTTTTGTCACCGGCATTCATTTGTCAGTGAATAAGGGTGCTTTTACCTGTGAGGTACAAAATGCTAAAGTAGCATCCAAGCAAAAAATGCAGAAAATAGAGCCGAAACAAAAAGAGTCAGCCAAAGCAAAAGCTAAAGCTAAAAAGAAATAGGTAATACGATGAACGCGCCTGTAGAGTCAACACCAAAGATTACACTTAAAAAATACAATACCGCGATGATGCCAGACATCATTGCGGAGTTGGAAATGTCGCCCGCACTTTTTGAAAAAGTTCAGGAGTGTCCCGGTGAGATGGATGTGCTTAACGTGTTGATGGATGCTAAAGAGCTTGACCTGGCGGTTAAATTTTTAGCGCTGGGATTACCAAAAAAAGAGGCAATCTGGTGGTCTTGTGTGTGCGTTGAAGCGGTAGACAAGAATCCAGATCCTAATACAGTTGGAGCTTTTAAATTAGTGAATGATTGGGCGCGAGCGTCAACCGAAGAAAAAAGGCGTGCTGCAAAGAGAATATCCGATGTTCTGGGTCTTTATACCCCGATGGGTTGGGTAACCACCGCGATTTTTTGGAGTGGCGGTTCTCTTGCGCCAGAAGGTAAGCCCCCGGTTGAACCGCCACCAATGATGTGTGGTCATGCCGTCTCCAACGCGGTAAGTATGGCTGCGGAAAATACCGGAGATCCTGCTGAGTGTCTTAAGCGTTTTTTAAAGAAAGGTATTCATATTGCCATGGGTGGAAATGGGCGCGTTGAGTAAGCTGTTTTAAAAGCCTAAGGCTCTCCACCACCAGGAGGATGTAATTGATGAGGGTTGTGGTGGTGTGCTACAGGAGCTAATGCGGCAGCAAGAATTGGTGCTACAGGAAGGGCAAGAAATGGATTGTAAGGTTGTCCACCAAAAGCTCCAGGCATAACCCCTTGTAGAGTGCCTCGTACGGCCATCAAATGTGCGTTAGTAACAATCAAGTTTCTTAGCGTTTTATTTATGGCATCTGCGGTGTGGTCGTTATGCACTTCCTGATCAAGCAGCCCGCTGACTTGATCCACTGGGCACCTTGTTACTATGGCGTCAGTCAAACGTAATAATGATAAGCGCGCTTGGTCGATAGCTCCTGGGATTGCCTGATCATACTCAATGCTATCCAGCAAACATGTTACGGCCAAAGCAAGTGCATTGGGATGGTGTCTTGCAGGGCTAGAAACTAATATAAATAAATTTCCATACTCGGGTTCTAACGCCCAGTTTAATTCTTCAATGTCTACTACAAAAGAAGCGTGATGGAGGGGGGCTTGAAACATCTAGAAATTCCTTTAGTGCTTTGAAATAGAAAGGGCGTCTGCAGCATTTTAACAAAAACATGCGCATGGCACATCATTATCATTATGACTATTTGGTAAGTGGTTTTTTGAGACTTTAAAAAATCGGACATTTTTTGTCTGGTTTTCTCCGAACGTTACTATCATGTGCGGAGGTTGGGACATTTGAAAGTCTTTTGTAAAGCAATTCAAAGTTTCTATTTTTACATAACAATTTACTGAATAAAAATTAATTTTACTTAAAAAACAATACATTGAAAATTAATTTTTGATAAAAAATCAACGGCATGATTTTGGCTGCTCCTCTTGACTTTCGGTTTTCTGTTCTGTAATATGTCGTCATATGGGAGAGTGGTCAAACATAAATAATGGGTGTTTGTGTTTGATTAAGTTTAACTTTATGGTCATAAGGTCTCTTCCGAACATGGTATAAAAACTTAAATAAAAGTGGCTTACAATGTCGGATAATAGGTTGGTTTTTACATTAAAATTGATGGCGGTTGATTCTGCTGTGGGTGGAAGTGCGCAGCTTCCTGCCATCGTAGAATCTGAAGCTAACTGGCTTGATAATGACAGTCCAGATTTGTTGGCGCCTATGGCTGCCAACAATGCGGGTAGTCAAAATACGAGTGTTTTGGATCATTTGGTAACAAGTGGTTCCAGCAATCTGTATTCTGTTTCAGAGTTGTTGATACAGCAGAACGATCAAGGTTTTTCATTGTTGACTCAAAAAGGGCGGGTGCAGCTGCAGAATGGCGATATCATTAAGCTGGGCAGTCAATCACTTAAAGCCGTTATTGTTAAAGAACATATTGTGCCCCTTAATCCACAACAAGTACCGATGGTAAGCCGTAAAGCTCAGTCTGAGCCTATTGATGACATATGGGCTGCGCCGACCCAAAGCAGTGCATCTTTTAGTCCTTCATCAAAATATATTGATCCATTTGCAACGACAAATCATGCGCCTGTTACCACAGGGCTGAGCAGTTATCAGAAACCAGTTGTTAAAACGAATCAAAATAGCTATGACAATCAAGATCCCCTTGGCTTCATGTATAGCAATAGCCAAAATGCTCGTCGTCCAGAGCCTTCGGTAAGAAATTCATCACAGAATTTGTTGGGCGCACCTTATTCTGCTGGTATGCCAATGATTGCTGATACTTTGCCAAGTCGAGGTAGACAAAACGATGATGGTGGATTGTCGGTTAATTCCCATCAAGCCTATAACAGATCATCCATGAGCGGTCCTTCTAATTATAGAGAGGCAGCACCAGCCCCTTCAAGTCAAAGTTTAAATCCAAATCAAGGTAACATCTTGAAAGATCTTGGGATTGATTCGAATACTTCATTATTGGCACAACGTCAGGTGGGGACCGGTAAAACAACGTTTGATGAACAGTCTCCCATGGATATGTTGGATGAATATTTGAATGACAATATGTCTGCAGTAAGAGGGCGATATGTTCCTCCAAGACCTGCGAATGGAAATGGAAATGGAAATAATTATCCAGCGATGCGTCCCGCAGCACGTCTTGCGGCGCCCGATTACTACTCGACACCCGAGGTTCAGGAAAAACCTGCGCTATTTGGTAAAGTGTCGGGTTTTTTTAAAAAATTAGCCAGTTAAACTTAGGATAAGGAAATGGTCGTTATGAAATTGAGAATGAATAATGCACTGACAAGATTCAGTATTATTGCTTGCTTCACGATGTTGTTGGCAGGGTGTGCTCAACCACCCAGTGTAATGATGCAAATTCATTCGGCACATTATTTAAATCCAGACGTTAACGGTGGGGCATCACCGGTCGTGGTAACGGTTTATCAATTGAAATCGACCTTTAATTTTCAACAAGCAACCTACGACCAACTTTCTACCAATAGTGGCGATGTCTTGGGAACTGACTTGATCGATCGTAGCACCATTGAGGTTCGCCCAGACAGTGACCAATCGGTAAAGCAGCCACTATCACCCAATACTCAATTCCTTGGCATTGTCGCTGCTTATCGTAATATTGGTGCAGCTGCTTGGCGTCAAACAGTTCCAGTTACCAATACGACCGATGAGGAAACCGTTGTTAACCTGGATCTTGAGTCACAAGCATTGACGGCGACCGTGACGAATACCAAAAATACGAGATACTCACTATGATAAGTGCGAATAGAGTTGTTTGGCATGAAGGTATGTTTTTATTACCTCAGCACATGCAACAACAAGATCGTTATATTGAAGGCTTGATTAATCATCGCCAACGGATGTTGGATAATAATTTTTGGGGCTTTTCTGAGTTGACGCTTGATCTTGAATTATTACCGGTGGGTAAAATTGGGATTAGTAGTGCCATTGGAATGTTCCCAGACGGTACTTATTTTAACATTCCAGCTACCGATCATACGCCTAAGCCTTTTGAGATTCCAGAAGGATTGAGTAATGCGTTATTATTTTTGGCGCTACCGCTAAAGAAAAGTGATGTTGCAGATGTAGGTAATGAAAACTCCAAGCAGCTGTTTCGTTATAATGCTGTTACGGCCAATGTGCAAGATTCAACCGCAGACAGTAACGAGTCTACCGAACTGCAAGTGGGATCAGTTGCTTGTCGTATTTTGACGGAGCACCAGGATTTAAGTGGTTATACCTGTTTACCCATCGCAAGAGTGAAAGAATCACGTACTAACCACCATATTACTTTTGATAAAACATTTTTGACCACGTGGTTAGATGTCCATGAAACGGCTTCTCTTGGTAAGTTTGTAACTGAAGTTCATGGACTTTTGAATCACCGTGCTGATATGTTGGCCGCTAGAATGAGCGACACACAGCAGGCGGGAAGTTCTGAAATGATTGACTTTATGTTGTTGCAGGTGGTGAACCGCTACGAAACACTATTCCATTATTTGATGAACAAAAAACCACTGCATCCAGAGCAATTGTTTTGTATTTTGATTCAGCTGATGGGTGAAATGGCTACCTATACTAATAATAAACGACGTCCGATTGAGCCGCCGGTTTACAAACATGCTGATTTGTTTAACACATTTAAACCAATCATCATGGAAGTGCGCCAACAGTTAAGTACAGTGTTGGAACAAAATGCAGTTCGCATTCCGTTACAAGAACGTCAAAACGGTTTGTGGGTGGGTATGGTGCCGGACAAAGCGTTGTTCAAAACGGCACACTTTGTACTGTCTGTTTATGCCGACGTTCCCACTGAAACCATCAGAGCAAACTTTGCCAGCCAGGTAAAAGTTGCTTCAGTGGAGCAGGTTAAAGCTTTGGTGAGTAAATTACTGCCTGGAGTTCCCGTGGGTGTTCTTGGTATTGCACCACGACAAATTCCATTTCATAACAATTACTCTTATTTTGGAATTGATACCACGCATGAGTTGTGGGCGGTAATGGAGAAAGCGGGTGGTATTGCCATTCACGTGGGTCATGAGTACCCAAGTTTGAAACTTGAGCTATGGGCGATAAAGGGGTAGAGCTATGCAAGAACCAGATAGAAACCAATATTACCAAACGCCAGCAGTGAGATCTCCTCATGGTGAGTTGACCTATGGTCAACCCAGATATGAAGAAGATCCTATTGGTTCTGATTTTGCAGGATCTCAAGGGGGCGCTGGTATTCTAGAAGTTAATGAGTTGGTCGCTGCGGCTAATCCGCTGATTACCTTGATTACGCAATTAAAACATACGGTAGAACAACATAATGTTCCCAATCTGCGAGCCCAAATTGTTGAAGAAATGAAGTTGTTGGATAGGAGATTAAGAGCGATTGATTATCCCAAACCCATAGAAGAAAAAATCATCGTTGCTGCGCGCTATTGCTTGTGTACTGCTATTGATGAAGCGGTATTAAGTCGGCCGTGGGGTGTTCAAAGTGATTGGACACAACAAACCTTGCTTAACATGATTCACCGTGAAACTTCAGGTGGAGAGCGTTTTTATGTGATTTTAGAAAACATGATGCAAGATCCTATCCGCAATATTGATTTTATTGAATTTGCCTATGTTTTGTTAAGCCTTGGTTTTGAAGGTAAACTTCATGGTGTTGAAAATCGCGCGTTTCGTGAGGAATTAAGATCGCGTGTGTTTTATCGTATTCGTATGACACGTCCTAAATCTGATCGTGTATTGTCTTCACATTGGCGTTTGGCGAAAATTCCAACCACAGATAAAACCAAAATCACCAAGTTAAAACGTACTGGAGTCACTACGTTAGTCATTTTAGTAATTTTTGGATTTTATTTTAACTACCAAGTAAATTCGGCGGCAAGCCCAACTCTTGGGAAATTAAATGGAATTGCCACAGCACCACCCATCACTACTTTTGCTGATGTAATTCCAAGACAGATCGTGGTTAGAAACTCCGTAGATAATTGATTGAGAGCAATAAATATGGTTACCAAGTTAAAAGCGTTATTTCAAAAAATCCCTACCAAGGCAAAGGGTACTTTTGCTTTGCTGATCATTGTGGCATTGCTGATTTGGTTCATATTACCCATGATCCCCATCGGTGGTGTACATCCTTTTTCCACGGTTACTGCAAGGCTAATAGTGATTAGTGTACTCGTGGTACTGTATGTCGTTAAGCTATTGATTGATATTTACCAAAAACATAAAAACAAATCCTTTGGGCTTGCTTCGGATAAGGTGAAAAAAACCTACCAGGTTGGCAGAAATGTATTTAAAAATCTCTGGCACTGGAGCATTGATGGCCTCAAAGAATTAAAGTATAGATTTACCGAGGAGCGTAAACGTCGTCGTTTACGCAAGCAACCCTGGTACCTGGTGTTAGGCACGCCAGGCTCAGGCAAAAAACATACTTTAGGCAATACCGGTCTCTCCTATGCTCGCGCAGAGCACTTTGGAGAAGAGGCTGCTAAATACATTCAACAATGCCCAGATGTTGATTGGTGGTTTTCAGAAGAAGCCGTGTTGGTTGATGTCATGACGTATCAGAAGGAAACCGATGCTGCTTCCTGGCGCAAGCTGCTTAAATTATTAAAGAAAGAGCGTAGTGCTAAACCGCTCAATGGTATTTTATTAACGCTAAGTTTGCCGGATCTGGTGGTATACAGCAACAAACAACGTCAAGAGTTTGTTCAAGAGGTATGCCAATATATTCGAGACATTCACAGCACTTTTAAGTCGCTGGTCCCGGTTTACATTATTTTTAATAAGTGCGATTTGGTTGAAGGATTTATGGAGTTCTTCAATGACATCAGTCGAGAAGAGTTACGCCAGGTATGGGGCATGACGTTTCCGCTGGAAATTTCCTCTGACTCTTCGCAGATTCAACATTTCTTTCAACAAGAATACGATAAGCTGACCGAGCATTTACGTAACCGTGCGATATGGGCAATGGAGGGGGAACAAAATTCTCGTGGTAAAGAATTGATTCACACCTTCCCACAACAGATGCAATTGTTGAAAAAACCGATTGAAATGTTTATTGCTGAGTTGTTTGTTGCGGTACGTTATCCAAAAGCGTTGCAATTGAGAGGGTGTTATTTTACCAGTTGTGATCAACAGTATGGCGAACCCTTTGATTTTGTTTTGCAAGCGATGTCAAAAAAATTCCAGTTAGTTCCACCACAATTTGAAAGGGAGCGTCGTAGGGGTGACAGTTATTTTGTAAAAGGTCTTTTTAGAGGGGTTATTTTCCCAGAAGCGCCAATTATGGGTGATAGTGAGAGAAGTAAACGCAATCGTAGAATCGCCTATACCTCAACGCTTGCCGCTTTCCCGATTATTTTGGTGTTGGCCATCATTGGAATGCAGCAGGGTTATGAAGAAAACTTGGTAAACTTGAAATTGGTGGATCAGGACGCTGGGTACTATCAAGAGGCTTTGGCAGGGGTTAAACCTGATGATGGCTCATTGTTGCCGCTACTGCCCGCATTAGATCAATTGAATGCTGCTCGTGATGTATATGTGAATGATTCCAGCTGGGGGTTAGACTTTTTGTTTGCAACGGCCAGAATTCAAACTGACTTGAGTGATGCATTGCAACGTTCATTACACCTATATTTCTTGCCTAGAATTGCTGCGCAAATTGAAGCAGCGTTGAATCAAAATATTCAAGACAATAACGTGCTGTATGCAACGTTGAAAGGTTATCTTGCCTTTAGCGCCAACAGCAATGCCAGTCCTGTATATGTGAAAGCTCCGATGGAATACACGTGGGATCAGTCCTATGTTGAAGATCCAAAGACGGAAACTAAGCTGAAATACTATCTCAGTTACGCGGTCAATGCGCCTATTGAAAAAGTGCCGTTGGATGAAGCGTTGATCGATCGCGTTAGAGGTCAATTGGAGCAAATTATCCCCTCCAATCGTGCTTATGGTTTGTTGCAGTTGAGAACCACAGTGTCAGATACTACGCCACTGGCGATTGCCAATGAAGTGGGTAGCGCATTCTATCAAGTATTCGTTGAGCAAGATCCTAAGTTGAATAATGTTCCGGCGCTTTACACTGCGCAAGGGTTTAACAATGTATTCCTGGAGCAGTATGAAAAAATCTCAGATGAAGTAGCAAAAGACAACCAAGATATTGGCCTGGTCAATGATAAGGATACCGCTCAGAGCTCTGGTCAAATCAGTGATATTATGCAAACCACCTACAACACCAACTATACCAATACGTGGAATGCAGCATTGGGGAATATTTCAGTGAAACCATTTTCCAGTATCAATGATGCCATCAATGTTCTCAATGTTTTGGTAAGCTCCGATTCACCGATGCCCAAATTGTTGAATGTGATTTATGACAACACATCAACTGTGAGTCACGATAAGGTTCAAGTTTCTTCTTATTATGATAATGTCAATGAGTATGGCCATAATGATTATGAGTCAGCTACCTGGAGTGATACGGTAAAAAACCTGGTTAAAGTGCGCGACTATTTTGTAACACTACAACAAGCCGCGAATCAAAATCAGGCAGCATTTGATGCAGCGCAATCTGCTATTCAAGGAACGAACAGTCCAATTCAGGCATTGAGCGTAGAAGCTGCCAATGCACCAGAACCTGTGAAAGGGTGGTTGAACAGCATTGTCAATAATTGCTGGATGATTATTTTGCAATCGGCACATGCCCAAATGAATGATGCTTGGGCTAATCAAGTCATGATAAATTATAACACCGGCGTTAAAGACCGTTACCCGTTGAATGCAACTGCTGATTCGCAAGTGTCGATTGATGATTTCAACAACATGTTTGGTAATGGTGGTTCGTTGCAGAAGTATTTCAACCAGTACATTAAGCCATTTGTGGATACCAGTGGCCAAAATTGGAAGTTGTACTCTGTCAATGGACATTCCATTGAAATTCCGCAACAAGATTTGGATGTGTTTAAGCAAGTTGAAGCCGTGCGCACGGATTACTTCCCCAATGGTGCCGCAACGTCTACTTTCAAGTTCAGCATTGAACCCATGACCTTGGATAGTAATGCAAGCAGTATTCAAATGACCATTGGAGGTCAGCAGTTAGATTATAGTCATGGCCCACAAATGGTGAATACCGTGGTTTGGCCATTACCGATCAATCAGCAGCAAGCTTCCGTTGCCATTAACGATTTTAATGGTGAGCAATATGGCGCCTCTGCTAATGGACCTTGGGCATTGTTCAAGTTGTTTGACAAGGGTAATTTGACCGCTGCTGCCGATAATGGAACTTATACCTTTACCGTACAATTTAATGGGTACTCTGCTACTTATCAAATTATTGGTACTGCTAATATCAATGCCTTTAACCTCAGTGATTTGAAAGGCTTGAGTTTGCCAGATGTCATCGCACCAGATGCGCTCAATAATGCCAGCGCCAATGACACTGCTTCAGGAGGAGGCTCATCATGAAAAACGTTATTGATATCACTGCATTCGTAGCGCCTATTTCGACCGACAATCCAGTCGGTAAAGATATTCGTGAGGAAAGTACGTTAACGAATTTATACTATCAGATCAAAGATGCCAGAAACGGTGCTCGCACCACTGAGCGTAAGAATCAGACCGGTGAGTCGGATGTTGATCCCAAACCACAATGGGATATTGTCTTCAAAGTCGGTTCTGATATTTTACAAAAACATTCGAAGGACATTGAAATTGCAGCGTGGTTGACGGAAGCTTTGATTCGTCGTAATGGCTTTGCCGGACTTGCCAATGGTTTTACTTTGCTTAAAGAGCTGGTCAATCAATATTGGGATGCGGGTGTTTATCCATTGCCTGATGAAGAGGGCATAGAGATTAGAGTAGCGCCTATTGCAGGGTTAAATGGTGTGGATGCTGAGGGCAGCCTCTTGTTTCCCATTCGCAATGCTAAATTGACCGCCAATACCAGTTCCGGTTGTTTTTCTTTGTGGCAGTACAAGCAGGCTATAGAGCTTGAATCCATTAAAGATGAAAAAGCCAAACAAAGAAAGATTGATCAAGGTATCACGTTACCCGCGAATGTTTACAAAGCAGTGGCTGAGTCTGGCAAAGACTTTTATCAAGCTTTGTTGAGCGAATTGACCCAGACCATTACTGCTTTTGCAGCACTGAATGCAGCGTTACAGGAGAAGTGTGGTAAAGATGCTCCAGGTTCTTCGCAAATTCGTAATGCGCTTGATGATGTAAAAGATCATATTGGTTTTCTATTGAAAGATGCTCCCTTTGCAATTGCACCTGTAGCAGTACAGGCATTAGAAGTAGTAGGAACAACGACAGCGGAGCAGGTTGTGGATGGATCAGTTGCTGAGCCTCAAAAATCAGTGACGGGTACTCGTGGCTTGAACTCGCGTAAAGATGCGTTGCAGTTGCTCTCGCAAGTTGCCACGTATTTTAAAACCAATGAGCCACACTCACCGCTTGCTTATTCCATTGAGCGGTTGGTGCGTTGGGGTAATTTGCCACTGCCGGAATTGATGAGAGAGTTAATTGATGACGGGGCAAGAAATAATTTTGAGAAATTGACGGGAGTTATGGCTCCGTCAGCAGATGTACCAAAGTAGCAGTAATTGTTAATTAAATAAACCTAAATAAGGAGAATAGTAATGGCCAGTATCAACGATAAATTAGAGCGTGTACGTAAACCTCGCGTACACATCAAATATGAAGTGGAAACTGAAGGCGCGATGATTCAAAAAGAATTACCCTTTGTGGTCGGTGTGCTGGGTGATTTCTCAGGTAATCCAACGGAGCCTTTGAAACCATTGAAAGACAGAAAATTCACCAAGATCGATCGCGATAACTTTAATGAAGTCATGGCTCGTCAAAATCCTGGCGTTAAACTGCGCGTTGAAAATACCTTGAAAGGCGACGGCAGTGAAATGGCAGTAGATTTGAAATTCAACTCTATTGAAGATTTTGCGCCCGCAAGCGTTGTTGATCAAGTTCCTGCGTTGAAAGCGCTTAAAGAAGCGCGTGACAAACTAAGTGACTTGTTAAGCAAGGCAGATCGTTCACATAATCTGGAGCAGGTTTTGGAAACGACGCTTAAGGATATAGACAAAATCAAACAATTGGCAAAAGAATTGAAGATGCCTGAATAAGCTGTTTACCGTAAGTATTCAAAAAGGAGTATAAAATGTCCGGATCAACTAATTTACACAAACAAAAGACCGTTGAGTTGGCGGAAGGCTCTATTCTAGAGCAGGCCATCGCCGCAACCAAACAAACCGAACGTTCCCAAGCGGAAGAACTGCTTAAAGAACTAACCAAAAATGCGCTCAATGGCACCATCACTTGGAATAAGAGCCTGGTGGCCACCATTAACGAAGCCGTTAAAAAAATTGATGCAACCATGTCCAAGCAGCTCGCGACGATTATGCATGCTGATGCTTTCAAAAAATTGGAAGGTTCCTGGAGAGGCTTGCATTATCTGATCATGAACTCAGAGACCAGCTCATCCTTGCAAATTAAAATGTTGAATGTCAGCAAGAAAGAGTTGTATAAAGATTTGGACAAAGCGGTTGAATTTGACCAAAGCCAATTATGGAAAAAACTCTATGAAACCGAATTCGGCATGGCGGGTGGTGAACCATACGGCACCTTGATTGGTGACTATGAATTTACCAAACATCCTGAAGATGTGGATATGCTGAGCAAAATCTCACAAGTATCTGCAGGCGCATTTTGTCCATTCGTTTCTGCTGCAGGTGCAGAACTGATGGGCTTTGATAGTTGGAGTGAGCTTTCTACCCCCAGAGATTTAGAAAAAATCTTTGATAGCGTTGAATATGCAAAATGGAAATCTTTCAGAGAATCCGATGACTCCCGCTTTGTCAGTTTGGTGATGCCTCGTGTATTGGCCAGAATGCCTTACGGTAAAGAGACACTGACCATTGATGAATTTGACTTTGAAGAAACACCGATTGAAAAAACCAAAAAATCAACCGTAGAGTTGCAACATGATAACTACTGTTGGATGAACGCTGCTTATGTGATGGGTACGAAAATTACCGACTCATTTGCTAAGACCGGTTGGTTAACCAGTATTCGCGGTGCGGAAGGTGGTGGTAAAGTGGAAAGCTTGCCATTGCACGTGTTTAAGTCGGATGAAGGTGATATGGATTCAAAATGCCCAACGGAGATTGGTATCACCGATCGTCGTGAAGCAGAATTGAGTAAGTTAGGTTTCTTACCCTTATGCCATTATAAAAATACGGATTATGCAGTATTTTTTGGTGGTCAATCGGTGCAAAAACCAACTAAATATGATCGTCCAGAAGCAAATGCCAACGCGGCGCTTTCAGCAAGATTGCCGTATTTGTTGACCACTTCACGTTTTGCTCATTATTTGAAAGTCATGGCAAGAGACAAGATCGGTTCCTTTATGGAAGCGACCGATTGCGCAGCATGGTTGGATCGTTGGATTAAAAACTATGTCAATGCTAACGCAGGCGCCAATGCTGACTTGAAAGCCAAATATCCTTTGGCCGATGCACGCATTGAAGTGAAGGAAATTCCTGGTAGCCCAGGCGCTTATCATGCGGTTGCGCATTTAAGACCATGGTTGCAGTTTGAAGAATTAACGACCTCCATGAGATTGGTTGCTCGTATTCCAAAAGCGCCAGGTAATAAACAGTAACAGATAGGGGTTAAACGCCGGGCGTAAGCGATTATGCCCGGCTCCTTTAACGAAATAGAAGTAGAGAACTTTATGATTACACAACAAGACAGGTTATTAGAGTTTATTTCGCCTCTCGGTCAGGATGCGTTGGTATTAACGCATTGTAAAGGAGGGGAGACGCTATCGAGTGGCTGTGGGCTTGAACTTGATTTGAAATTGTTTGGTGGTCGTCAAACGCTATTTCATGGCTTTAAATTTGAATTGGCTTTATTTTCAGAGAAAACCGATATTAATTCTGCCGATATCTTGGGTAAAGCGGTTTCAGTCAAAATCAAAGATACCGAAGAAACGCCGCGTTTCTTTAACGGTATTGTCAAAACTTTTAAATCATCAACCATTGACCACAATAATCATCGCCAATACCAGATTGAACTGGTGCCGTGGTTTGATGCCTTAAAACTCACGTCTGATTGTAAAGTATTTCAAAATCAAACTGTGCCACAGATTTTTACCAGCGTATGCAAACAAGTAGGGTTTAGCGATTTTGATATCAGCAAGCTGAGCAAGACCTGTACGCTAAAAGACTATTGTGTGCAATATAACGAAACCATGTATGATTTTTTAAATCGAATTTTAGAAGAAGAGGGAATTTTCTATTACTACCAACACACCGAACAATCCCATATTTTAACATTGGCAGACAGCTCAGCATCATTGCCTAAAACGGCAAATCCAGTGGTATGCACTAACAGCAATCGCGGTGCTCAGCACTTATCGCATTGGACGCATGACGCGGCATTTAGCAGCTCAGCAGTTACCATGGCTGGGTTCAATTTTGAAGCGCCCAGTGCACCGATTGTCGGTACGGCAACCTCCAAAACAACACCGCCAACGGTTGGCACCCAATCTGCTTTTGAACGCTATCAGTATAATTGCGCTATTCAACAAGGCCCGGTGGCGAGCCAATTGGCAACCCAAAAGCTGGGCGTACTCACCTGGCTTGCTAATTTGATTCATGCCGATGGTAATTACACTCAGATGACACCCGGTAATCAATTTTCACTGACAGACCATGATGATACCAATGAAACTGGTGATTATGTGGTTGTTGCCGTTGAACATGACGCTGAAGATACTACTCAACGTCACGGCAAAGAAAGCAGTCACAGCTACAAAAATAAAGTCACCTGCATTTCCAGTGATATTCCTTTTGTCCCGGTGATCAGAACCGCTAAGCCAGTATTAACCGGCCTGCAATCTGCAGTAGTGGTGGGTGCAACAGGGCAAGAAATTTATACCGATGAATATGCGCGTGTCAAAGTGCAATTTCATTGGGATCGCTATGGCAAGCTTGATGAAAACAGCTCCTGCTGGTTGCGAGTAGGCCAACTCTGGTCAGGCGACCAATGGGGCTCGCAATTCATCCCTCGCGTAGGAGATGAAGTAGTTGTCGGTTTCCTGGGTGGTGATATTGATCAACCTATCATTGTCGGCAGCGTCTATAACGCCAGCAATAGAGAACCATATGAGCTACCAGCGAATGCCAATATGAGCGGTATTAAAACCCGCATCAAAGACAGTCTGACCGGCCATGAATTTAGTTTTGATGATACCTCCGGTGCGCAAAAAATATCTTTGCACAGCGAAGGGGATCTGGTTTCAGACATCAAAAACGACTCCACCCGTATTGTTGCAGGTAATGAACAGATGAATGTGGTTGGAGATACTTTGATACAAGTACTCGATGGTAACACGACCATTAAAGCCAAAGAAATTCAATTAATTGCTGGTGGTAACAAGGTGGTAATTAATGACAGTGGAATTCTTATAAGTCAGTAGAAGTATTATCAAATGGCCGTAACAGGCAGAGCTGAGTTCATGCCCATACATTGCTGTAGTAGACCATAATACAGCGCTCAGTTCTGCCTGTTACGGCTATAATTCACGTTGACTCTTGCACAGGGAAATAAATCCAACTTAACTTTTAGCATTCAGGCATAAAGAAGTAGCGAAATTGTTATTTTTTTGCTAATTCTTTAATGGCGTCCGGTTTAGCCAGTTCATCAACTACCTCTTGAAGTAACTTTGAGCTATCCCCTTGTTCATCATAGACTGGGCTTTCAACTTCTGTAAAAAGATGTGCTTGCTTGAAGAGTGTTTTGAGTTTTATCTTGTCGCCATACTTCCGGGGTCTGCCACGCTTGGATTTCGCGTTGGTTTGAGGGTGACCGCTCCACGAACTACACCTACGATTTAGCCGTCTAACCCCGCAAACTACTCTGATTTTGGCTTATTGATTTTTGGCAGATGTGCCTGTGCATAACGCGGCAGAAGTTGCTCTAGCTTTCTAGGCGTATCGGCATTTGGCAACTCAGTGAAGACGAATTTGAGGTAATCAAACACCTTCAGGCCATACAACTTCGCGCTTTCAATCAGACTGTAGAGATTGGCTGCGGCGACAGCACCCTTGGTATTGCCACAGAACAGCCAGTTTTTTCTACCCACCGCAAAGGGTTTGATGCAGCGTTCCGCTGGATTGTTGTCGATATTCAGCATGCCATGATCAATATAGCGAACCACATACTCCCACTGATTAAGTGCGTACTGAATCGCCTTGCCCAGTTGGCCTTGCGGTGGTGATTTACCAGATTGCTCTTTGAGGTATTGGTGCAATTTATCCAGTATCGGCTTTGCCTTTTCCTGTCGCAATTGATAAATCTCTGTTTCCGTTCGCTTCTCTTTTTTAGCAACACTTTCTATGTGGTAAAGCTTCGCAATCAGATTGACCACATGATCTGCCACAGGAGATCTGGATTTTTTACCTGCCAATTTTTGAACGTCGGTGAATTTACGCCGAACGTGCGCCATACATCCTAACGCAATGCGGTCTTTATTGTGAAACAGTGGGTTATATCCGCTATAGCCATCTTTTTGTACATATCCTTTGTAATCATCCAACATTTCCATTGGGTGTTTGCTTTCGCGGCTGCTGCGGTAATCATATAAAACACCCAGCGGATTAGCATAGAGCCACAGATATCCTTGATGGCTCAGGTCTTCTGGTTTCTTATTGACATCATCAATGACCGTTAGCGGCGTTTCATCGGCATGGATAAAACCATGCTGCTTCATATCTGCAAACAGGTATTCAACTAGCGGTGATACACGTTGTCCTACTTCCATCATCCAACGGCACAGGGTATTGCGTGGGATGCTTATATCCAAGCCATTCCAGATTTGTTCTTGGCGATACAGGGGTAAGTGATGACAATATTTGGATTCAGCAACGTGTGCGAGAAGTCCAGGAGCGGCAATGCTTTTGGGTAAAATGGTGGATGCAATCGGTGCAATTTTAACGCCCAGTTCTTCTTGACCCTTAACTGCATATTTCAAACGGATGTGTTTTAACACTTTTACATCCGCTGGCACGATGTCTAATTGCTCGCTAACATCACGACCAATCTCAACATATTGCTCGCCATTGGGGCCTACCAATTCAGATTCCGGCAAAGCATGAATGATTTCAACACGCGCTAAACCATCCGGCAACGCTTCGCGCTTACCGCGAGGCTTTGTTTTTTGATGAGCAGCTACTTCAAGGGTTTCAGCAACTTCAGGTTCAACCTCTGGCAATTCGGCTTCATCAAACAGCGAATCTTGTTTAGGCGCGTTGGGGTCAATATAACAATCCGCCTGTGCAGCAAAGCGGCGGATCATCGCCAGGCGATACTTTTCTTGCCACTGCAGAATCAGCAGATCACGTTGAGCAATTTTTTCAACCTGAACAGCAACAATTTCTTTGAGCGAAACGTTCTCTTTTTGAAGCTCAATAACCATCGATTCCAAAGCCAAATTCCTGCTGGTTTTTCTGTAAAAAATTATATCACAAAACGCCTCTAGAACATAATGATTTAAAGGCTTTTTTGCAATTATTCTTACTCAAGAAAACACCGAGTATTTCAGCGATTGATGCCCCTGCAGTTTGGTAAAATCCAACCCTGATAATAACCACTCCAATTGGTGGGTTTCCAACGTATAGACCTGATCATTAGGTTTGGGTAATTTGAACCGCTGGCGCTCCAGGCGCTTGTACCACAGACAAAACCCATTGCGATCCCAATACAGAATCTTAATCTTGTTGCGGTGGCGGTTAAAAAACACATACAGTGCGCCATTGGCAGGATTCTCTTTTAAATGACCAGACACCAGCAAGCTCAAGCCATTAATTGATTTGCGCATGTCCACCACGAAATTTGCCAGATAGACGGCTTTGTTAGGCAGTAGCATCTGCCGGGATCCTCAGCACAACACCGTGCGGCAGTTGGATTTCAATCATTTTTGGGCACAATGATTTCGGCGCCGCATACTGTGGCGCCTCAATCGGCAGAAATGGTAATGTCGACAAACTGCTTTGGGCGGGCTGATTCATTTTCCTGTTCAGTATGGCGCGCTTTTTGGAAAACAGGCCGTAGGTTATTCCTTCCGCTTTGCAAAATTCATGTTGGGGTAGTGGTGAGGTTTTCCACCGTTCAAATAAGGATTGCCACTCTTGTTTT
>CANJVU010000027.1 GCA_947478525.1 Thiotrichales bacterium | reverse complement strand
TGCCGGAGATAAAAAAGCAGGTTGCCAATTATCAGAAATTTACTGAACTCACTACGGAGTGGAAGGCGCTTGCTGCGGATTTGGGAAAATTAAAGTCAAAGTTAGTGGCTGAGAAATAATTACACGGAGAACTCGTCACTCACAAGTACTCAACAATAGATAAAGCTATTGCGATTATTGACGAAAAATGTTTCGCCCCTACCACTTAAACTCTGCTAAAATGACACACATTGCTGTGTAATTTAACTCATCATGAAAAATCCGCTCAAACATTTCCCCTTATTACTGGTGGTGCTAGGCCCTGGCCTGGTGGTGATGTTGGCAGATACGGATGCCGGTAGTTTAATTACCGCCGCACAAAGCGGTGCGGTTATTGGCTATCGTATGCTCTTGCTGCAATTAATTTTGATTCCCATTCTATTCATCGCACAAGAACTCACGGTACGCTTAGGAATTGTCACCCAACAAGGCCATGGCGAATTAATTAAAAGCCATTTTGGACGCTGGTGGGCATGGCTATCGGTCAGCACACTCTTGATTTCATGCGCGGGCGCGATTGTTACTGAATTCAGTGGCGTCGCCGGGGTTGGCCATTTGTTTGGCGTCCCTACGTGGCTCAGCATGGTGGTGGTGATTTTATTTTTACTCTTTATGGCAATCACCGGCAGTTATCACAGCGTCGAGCGTTGCGCCATTTTGATTGGCTTATTTGAAGTCGTATTTATCGTCGTTGCTTGCCTCGCCCATCCGCATTATCACGAAGCCTGGAAAACCATGTGGAGCATTCCCTGGCTCAATGGACAATATTGGTATTTGGCCGCCGCAACCGTCGGCGCAGTGATTATGCCATGGATGATTTTCTATCAACAATCCGCCGTGGTCGATAAAAAACTGCAACTCAAACATCTCAAAGCCGCACGTATTGATACGGCAGTGGGCGCAATTATTACCCAAATTATTATGGCCTCGATGGTGATCATCACCGCAGCTACCATTGGCAAAGAAAACCCTGGCGCCCCCCTTAATACCGTTGAACAAATCAGCAGCACGCTGGTGCCATTTTTAGGCACTACTGTCGGCGAAGGCTTGTTTGCCCTGGGCATGCTCGGCGCCTCCTTGGTTGCAGCAATCGTCGTTTCACTCACGGCCGCTTGGGGCTTGGGCGAAGTGATGGGCTACAAACGCTCACTGGAGCACGGCCCGCGGGAAGCACCGGCATTTTATGGCGTTTATGCGTTAATTTTAATTCTCGGTGGCGCACTGGTCACTTCTGGCGTCATTAACTTGATATCACTTACCGTGGCCATTGAAGTGATGAACGCCATTTTATTACCGATCGTATTAGGATTTTTATATCTGCTGGCGCTAAAAGCCTTACCAGAACCGTATCGCTTGAAAGGCAACTATGCGGTGTTTATTGGCATTGTGTTAGGCATCACCGCTCTTTTTGGCTTAGTGGCAGGGATTTGGAGCAGCATTTAAGATTTTCATTCGTTTCAAAAAACACTTGCATCATCGTCGAAAAGTAAGCTAAAGTATCGATGCCTCTATTTTTTACTTCGCAGAGAAAGCTACACATCAAGAAAAATAAGACTTTCGCGACCTACTGGGAGTCCTGCGCCATGGAATCTGAAGTGTTTGAAGAAGTTGATGTTGAAGAAACCGTTACTCCATATAAAATTGCGGATAATGATCAACCACTAGAACCTCGCTTATTACCTCTTGCAACATTAACGGCCACTGATGTCGCTGATGAGCGCGATATTACCAATCTTTATTTACACCAACTTTCCATGCCACTACTCTCTGGGAAGGAAGAAATCGCCTTAGCCAGACAAATTAAAAAAGGCGATCAAAAAGCCCATCATAAAATGATTGAAGCTAACTTAAGACTGGTGGTAAAAGTTGCTAAGGGTTATATGGGTCGCGGCCTGGTTTTACTCGATCTAATCGCCGAAGGCAATCTTGGCTTAATGCGTGCGGTTGATAAATTCAACCCTGACTTAGGTTACCGCTTCTCTACCTATGCCATTTGGTGGATCAAACAAAATATTGAACGCGCCCTGCTGAATCAAACCCGCACCATCCGCGTGCCGATTCATGTGCTGAAAGATTTACATACTTATTTACGCGCCAAGCATGACTTCAAAAAACAGTTCTCGCGTGAACCCACACCAGAAGAACTGGCGGCAAAAGTACAACGTTCAGTAGAGGAAGTTAAAAAAGCACTGACCGCTATTAAAATAGTGGGCTCAATTGACGAACACCATGACGATTCCGAACGCCCCGTGCTAGAAACCTTGATTGATCAGGATACTGATTCCCCAGAAGTTGAAGCCGCACGCGACAATATTCACGGCCTTCTGAACCGCTGGCTGGATCAGCTTAATGAGATGCAACGCACCGTATTATCGATGCGTTTTGGCTTACGCGGACATGATGTCTCAACCCTCGAACAAATTGGTGAGCAGGTTAATTTGACTCGAGAACGTGTTCGTCAAATTCAAGTAGAAGCGATAAAGAAACTGGGCAATATGGCCAAATCCTGCGATGTCTCGCGGGAATTGCTGTTTTCTACTGAGGATTTAATGGTAGAATAGCCTTAAAAAAATAACGGCGGTATTAATTGATGGCACCTCCCTTTCATCCGCTACCTGGTTTGAAGAGCGCGTATTGGCAAACCATTTTGGGCTCCAAACTTAAGTTTCATCGCGAACCCAAATCTAAAACACATTATGTGCGCCTGCCAGATCAAGATCAATTAGCCATCGAAGTATCACATCCTAAAGATTGGCAGACCAATGAACCTACCGTCATGATGATTCACGGCTTGGGAGGATGTCATCGCGCCGGTTATATGGTGCGTCTTGCACACAAATTATTAAAAGCGGGTTATCGCGTAGTGAGAATCAATTTACGCGGTTGTGGCTCTGGTTTTGGCCATGCCAAAAAACTCTATCATGGTGGCCTGAGTGATGATATTTTGGCGGTACTGCAACATCACCAGACACTTTGCCCAGCCTCATCGGTTACCTTGGTGGGGTTTTCGTTAGGTGGCAATATGGCACTAAAACTCGCAGGAGAACTGGGTGATAAGGGTAGCGACTACTTACAACAAGTGATTGCCGTGTGCCCTCCTATCGATCTGAGCCACTGCTCTGAGATGATTGGCCAGCCTAAAAATCACACCTTTCGTCGTTATTTTATGAAAAAATTAAAAAACACCGTACGTCGACGCCATCTACTGTTTCCAGACTTACCACCGCCTCCAAAGATTCGCCGTTTCAATATGCACTTACACCAATTTGATGATACCTATACCGCACCCCATGCCGGTTTTAAAAACGCCGAAGATTACTATCAACAGGCCAGCGCCATTAATGTGATTGACCAAATCCGAGTTCCTTGTCGCATGTTGTTTGCGCTTGATGATCCCTTCATTGACAGCAGCATTTTGCATCAAAAAAAATTACCGGCACATATGGAGTTACACTTAACCGAGCATGGAGGACACATGGGCTTTCTCGGTTCACCACGGAAACCGGGTGGCTTTCGCTGGATGGATCATGTACTGCTCAATTGGATTAAACACCCACCCACATTGATTAATAACGAATCCGCTCAACAAACTCCGCAAACTCATCGGCACTCACAAACTCCAGCAGCTGATTGATCAACCGCTCTGTCATTTGGGGCGATTGCAACTGCTTGGCACCGCGGAAATAAGTATTCAGCACACCACCCTGGCGATACCCACGCGTCAATGCCAAACTTAACATGTAATGCATGACACGCCTGGCAGCGGCGTGTTTTTTATGGGTCGGGTCAAATGCCTGTAGTACTACTTGCATCACCACTTCTTTGGCATTGTTATCCATGTATATTTCTGTTGCCATTGACATCCTTTTCTCAGGGTGAAAATTCACTTCGTCGCAGTTTTAATGAGACTCATACTTACCCCGACGAATCAAATGACCAAAGTGTTTGTGAATCCAATGATCCACGGAGTATCTGCCTGAGCCATGGAACATTAACAACATCAACAAGATACCCCAGTTGACGTGGTCGTTTAATCCTGACGAACCCACCGGTGTCCACAAGAAATGGAACGACACTACGCAGATGATGTTATACACAAAAAAGGCGAAAATCAGGAACCGCCCACCAAAGCCGATGATCAAGAATGCCGGCAACACAAATTCAGCGGCAGTCCCTAAATAAGCTGCTACAGCTGGCGACATCAACGGCACGGAGTAATCGTATTTAAATAACACCATCGTCGCGCCCCAGTCCTGAATTTTCGACAACCCTGATTCCAAGAAAATCTTGGCCACCCACAATCGGGCAAGCAAATCAGCCAAGTCTTTCAAGCGATTAATAACCGCAAAAAACGGCCGTAAAATCTTTTCTGAGATAATAATATGATGCTTCATCACGCGTCTCCTAGTTGTATTAATCCTGATTCAAATAATACCGCCACCCATTGTGGTTCAAACGTTTGTTGACTCCGCGCTTGATAGCGCTCAATCCATTGCATCAAGCTACACGGCGTTTGCAAACATTGCAATGATTGGTACATCGGTTTTGATATGCCTTGCACCGTCACTTTACCTTGCTGTTGGCTAAAGGCAAAGTAATAATCACCACATTCTAGCTCGTCATCCACAGGATGCCTCGCCATCACCGCATGCCATAATTCAGGCAACGCATAGCGCGAGTATAGCAGAACCAGCCCTGGTGTACATCGTAGCGGTAAAGATTCTTGATGTTGCGCGATGGCGTACTGCAATCGAGACATGTCGGGTGCCGAATAATTAGGACCATGAAACGCTTGATGCCACGACCACTCAAAGGCGGCGAGGTCGGAAATCCACCCTTTATTTTTCAAATATTCTGAAAAACCCACGCCTACTTCACTAATATCCGCGGAGGTGCAACGCTGCTCCCGCAAAAACTGCTTAGCTAGGGTTTCAAATGACTCAGTACCCAATAACATCACCGTTGCTTTAAACGTTTTTTTCAATGCTGATAATACCGTCATCATCGAGCTGATGCGGTAAATACTTAATCGCTCGGGAATTTTTTCTGGAGGCAAGTCGATCCAATCATTCAGACGCGCATCGAGTTCACCCTTGGTAATGGCGCGCAGCATGAGGGGTTGTAGTTGTAATAATTCAGCAGGAATTTTCATAACATCATCCGCTCCGCCTTCAACCGTTCTTGCTCCAACACTTGCCACGCCGGCAAATCGCTGTCCCATTCAATCAGGGTTGGAACCGGTCCAAACTTTGCCAACACCTGCTGATATAAAGCCCACACGGCGGGATAAACCGGCTTGCTGTGGGTATCAATCAACAGCTTATTTTCTTCGGTATACCCCGCCAAATGCAGTTGTTTAATCCGCGCCGGATCGAGCGAATTTAAATAGTCATCAATATTCAAGCCATGGTTGATGGAATTGACATAGAGATTATTCACATCCAGCAAAATGCCGCAATCAGCCTGTTCCGCGACAGTTTGCAAAAACTGCGCTTCGGTCAATGTACTGGGGCGATACGTCAAATAACTGGAAATATTTTCAATCAAAAAAGGATAGCCAACGTGATCCTGCACCGCGCGAATACGCTCTGCCACATACGTTGCCACAGAAGGGGTCTGCGGCAATGGCAACAAATCATAAACATATTCGCCTTGATACGACACCCACGCCAGGTGATCGGAAACCCAAACTGGCTGAACTACATCAGCCAATGCCTTAAATTGATTCAGGTATTCTGGGTTGAGCGGATCGGCAGAACCTAACGACAGCCCCACACCATGCAAGGTCATCGGATAACGATCACGCAGTGCTTTTAAAGTGTCGCGCAAACCGCCTTCACTTCCCATAAACTGATCGGCCAGTACTTCTAGCCAGGGAACCTGAGTATCACCGCACAGATCACTAAAATAAGCCGAGCGTAACCCAATGCCAACGCCACTAACCTTGCGTGTCTGAGCCTGGTTCTTCAAGAATGGCTCCTTTCACTTGCGAGCAAATCTGGCCTGGAATGGCAATCCACGCATCGGGGGATGCTGGCATGCTGTACGAGCCACCACAGGCACTGGTTTTGGTACCGCAGTCATTCATGTTGGCAGCCGCTACACCATAACATTTGACATAGTCAGTGGCAGGGTAAACTTGTACTTGCGCTGATTCTGCTGGTGTCATCGGTTTTTCGACAGAATTGGCCAGTTTGGCACATTCGCCTTTAGGCATGCCAATCCATTGATCCGCGCCTTTGGCAGCAACGCCATAACATTTGACTTCGGTGGGTTTTGAACAACCCGCTAATGACACCACGCTTAATGCCAATAGGCCTGCCAATGCCGCCTGCGCGGTGGTTTTTACAGATGACATAGTTAAAACTCCTTATTCATGAACATTTATTTTTATCATACCCTGCTATTCTGCTTCACGCCAGACAAACAAACGGCGAATCACCATGGCATTAAACAAAATCATCATCACCAACAACGCAAACAACGGTATGTTAAGCAACGCGCCCACAACCGCCACCAGATAGACCATATCACGGTTAATTAACACTTCCTGCTGCAATAGGGGCTTCACACCGACCCATTGCTGATATTTATCGCTCGAGTAGTGAAACATAAAGCACCCGACAATCGCCAATACACCAACCAAAATCGGGTTCATACCAAAATAGTCATGATGCACGGTATGCAGCGTTAACCCCAGTAACAACGCCATTTCGCCATATTGCCCCAGCACATCATCAAACCATCGGCTATGCCCACTTTGTTGATAACGTAACGCCGCCACTTCTTCTTGTGCGATATGTGTAATCACCGCAAAGAATGCCAACACCGCCCCCACCACTAAACCATAGTAGTGATTCGTCGACATTAACAGCGCCGCCAACGCAGAAAAAGCAAAACCCACACCAGAGATCTGGCGCACATTGATGGGCATCGCCAAGAATAACTGAGTAACATAACGCGAAACGCTTCTCAGCAAAAAGCGTTTGATCGGGTTATCACTGGCTTTTTTATTAACGCGCTTGAGCAGCGCCTCTTCAGTCACCATAAAAGCATCCAGTGAATCAATATGACTCCAGAAATTACCCTCGATGTCGTAAACCCGAACGTTTCCCGCCGCAATCATTTTCTGTACCGCGGACAATAATGACAACTCACGCTGACTACTGCTCAATTGCGCATCCAGTTGTTGAAAAATACCTGGGGAACAAAGATAAACACCCGTACTGAAACTACCAAATTCCACCAAGCCCGGGTTCATTTCTACCACGACATTGTTGTCATCGTTGTTAACACGGGTGACGGTGGTTAAATCCGTTCTAACTGCCAAGGTATCACGATCTACCGCCACCAACACTTCATTATTTTTGATGGCTTGTGTTTGTAAAGCGCGGAACGTTTCGGGATCGGTTAAATAGTCTAATGACGTTAAGATAAACGGTTCTTTCAGATGATCTCGCGCCAGAGAAACCGCATAAGCATTGCCTCGGCTCAGCGCACTATTGATGATCACATGCTCTATTTTAAGCTGTTGCATGCGCGCAAATTTATCCAAATATTGACGAACCATGTGGTCTTGTTCGGCGGTGACCACCACGAATTCGGTGATACCGGCGTCACGTGCAGAAAACAACACCCGGTCAATTAATGGCACACTCAATAATTTAATCAACGCCGGCGGGCCTTCAAAACTCGCCAGGCGCTCGTTACGAATAGAAGCAAGGATCAGGCATTTCATCGTGCAACTCCGATATTTATTCCCACTATTTTAACACCTTACAACAACGCTGCAATAAAATCACTCACCACAAACGGTCGTAAATCATCTACTTTTTCACCGACACCAATAAACCGAATCGGAATGCTCAACTGATTGGCAATGGCAAAAATAATCCCACCCTTCGCGGTACCATCGAGTTTGGTCAAGGTAATGCCGGTAATCGGCACCGTTTTATTAAACTGCACCGCCTGGCTCAGGGCATTTTGCCCCATGCCCGCGTCGATTACCAACATCACCTCATGCGGTGCACTGGCATCCATCTTTTTAATCACCCGCACCACTTTTTTCAATTCTTCCATCAAATTGGCTTTGGTATGCAACCGCCCGGCGGTATCGGCAATCACCACATCAATACCTCGCGCCTTCGCCGCTTGAATCGCATCAAAAATCACCGACGCACTGTCCGCACCGGAATGCTGTGCAATCACCGGAATGGCATTACGCTCACCCCACACCTGCAACTGCTCCACCGCCGCCGCACGAAAAGTGTCTCCTGCCGCCAACAATACTGATTTACCTTCCTGCTGCAAGCGTTTGGCCAACTTACCAATCGTCGTGGTTTTGCCCGCGCCATTGACCCCCACCATCAAAATCACATAAGGACTTTGCGCCGTCACTTGCAACGGTTGCTCACACGGCACCAGCAACGCGGTCAAATCCGCCTGCAACGCCTGAATCAAGGCTTCCGGGTCTTTCAACTCCTGCCGCTTCAGCCGCGCCGTTAAATCTGCCAAAATCTTCTCTGTCGCTTCAACGCCGACATCCGCCGTCAGCAACAAAGTTTCCAGATTTTCCAGCAGCTCCTCGTCAATCTCCTTCCGCCCGAGAATCAACCCCGCCAACCCACTGCTCAAAGCCTCACGGGTTTTGGTTAATCCAGTCACTAGCCGCTTAAAAAACCCAGGTGATTGCGGCTCTTCGGCTGTTTCTACAAACATGGTTTCAACAGGTGCAACCACCTCTTCCACCTTTTTCTCAACAGGCTTGATGAAACGCTTAAACCAACTCATATAACTTCCCACAACGCAATGATGGCATGATTTTAACACACCTTGACTCTGCTGTCACAATTGAGTTTTAATCAGAATTTATATGAATTTTTATTACATTGTTAATATTATTTTAATAATTTAATGTTAAATTAAAGTTGACATATTATATATTTATATGTATAATTTAAATGTAATTTTAAGGGAGAGGAAAATGCAAGGTTCAGACTCGACTTCGACGATAGAACACATTGATTCAACGATGACATACTTTAATATGTTTCATCAAAAAATTTCAGAGAACATGTCATTGCCAACAGAGAGTAAAGCGGATTTATTGCAGCTATTGGAGGATTATAAACTTTTCATTAGTAACCATCTTTCTACCACGGAGATAGACACTGCAAAATCAAAGATTACCAGTTTAGATTCTCTCTATGAAATGACTCTCGACTACACCAGCCACCCAGATGAGTTAAGTTCTTCATTAGGTCCCTTAATTGAAGGTACTCAAGACTCTCTGAATAAACTTAAATTGGAAAAAATGGACAACGCTGTTGCTCTGCAACTCGCAACAGCAACAGAGCAAATAGCTCCTTTTAAGGATGCGATTGAAAGTTTACCGTTAAGCTGTTTGGATCCGCTTTTTGAGCGAGCCACCCCGCTACCCTCTCCAGAAAAAATTCTAGATAGCGTCATATATAAATCCCCAGCAAGAGACAACATTTTTTTTATCAAAGAAGGGGTATTACGCGAACCATTAACCATTCAACGTCATTACAATGGTATGTTTCTCGTAAGTAATATGCCCGAAAACTCTAATGGTGATGCTAAAAAAACAAGATTTCGTGTTAACTCTATTGCAGAGCTTTATCAGCGGCTTTATATGCCAGCAACAGAAGAAGGTTTGACAGGCAGCAAACGTTGTCCGTTTGCTGAAGGAATTACCAATGCAATTACTGCCCGTCCTGATAAAAGCTCAGATCTCCTTGTCCTATCAGCATACAAGGAGTTGCAAACAAAATATTCTTCAATCCAGCAAGCATACAGCAACTATTCAAATGCTCCTGATATCGATCATAAGATGATACGCGCAGAAATAATGAAAGGTATGGTTAGCAGCTTCGAGGGGCAAATTTTAACAATGACGGATACTGATCCAACTTCTCTCTCTACTGGCACTAGCAGTAACACCCCTTCCTCTCCACGTGCTCGTATTGGATCTACTGAGTCTACCAGTAGCTCAACTTCGGCGAGCGGTAGCGGATCTGAAGTAGAAAGCAGTTCTAACGGGCACCCTAAGATTCAAGGTTCATTTTTTGCCATGCAAGTAACTAACGCGAACGCGTTGACAAGAGAAGTTGTGGCAGAAGGGCAGGATCCTCTGTCACAATTTATAACTTCAACCACACAAGGAGCATCCTTATGAGCGGAGTCGGTTTAGCCAGTACTTCAAGTTTTGAGCAACTACACGAGCGATTTAATACCCTGAGCTTCCGTATCAACCGTACGCCTCTGGAAAATGAAAAACTGACTAAGCTTACTGCATTGGCAGTTAAAATTGATCCTCTTGCTGTGCGCATGTGGCAGGCGCAGTGTCGTTCATTTGAGCAGAGTACTTCGAGTTATTGATTGATTAATGCAGCATGTTTTTTTTAATTTTAAAATGATCGGCAGATCTAGTTCTGTAGTTTCTGCGACAAGCTCCACTGGCAAACCTTTTTGTAGCAGGTTGCGGGCGACTTGTTGCATACCTTGTTATACACCTTGATGAATGCCCTGTTCTCTGCCCAGCAACACACCTTTTTGAATCAATCGAAAACCAATCCCCACCGGTCTGTCTACTATAAAAACAAATTATTTCGCAAACACCAGCACCTCTCCCGTACGCTTGACGTGGATGGTATCACCCGAGACAAACTTGCCCGCCAGCAACTCCTGTGCCAACGGGTTTTCGATCAGCTGTTGAATCGCACGTTTTAATGGACGCGCGCCAAATACTGGATCGTAACCGACGGCGGTGAGCAGTTCCATGGCATCTTTGGTGATTTTGAGTTTGTAGTCATTTTCCGTCAACCGGGCACGCAGACGATCGAGTTGGATATCGGCAATCTGGGCGATCTGGTCTTGACCCAAGGGTCTAAACACCACGGCTTCATCGATACGGTTGATAAACTCTGGCCGGAAATGCTGACCCACCAGGCGCATCACGGCGGCTTTCATTTTGGCATAATCGCCCTCGGCCGCCATTTCTTGAATCACATCCGAACCCAGGTTCGAGGTCATCATAATCACGGTATTGCGGAAATCCACGGTGCGGCCATGGCCATCGGTTAAACGGCCATCATCCAACACTTGCAACAAAATATTAAATACATCAGGATGCGCTTTTTCGACTTCGTCTAACAAGATCACACAATACGGTTTACGCCGCACGTGTTCCGTGAGATAACCACCTTGTTCATAACCGACATAGCCCGGCGGCGCGCCGATCAAACGTGAAACCGAATGCTTTTCCATAAATTCCGACATATCGATGCGAATCATCGCGCTGGTAGAATCGAACATAAAGTCCGCCAAGGCTTTGGTCAACTCCGTTTTACCAACACCGGTTGGGCCTAAACAGAGGAATGAACCAATCGGACGATTAGGGTCAGATAAGCCCGAACGTGAACGACGGATGGCGTTGGAGACGGCTTGTACCGCTTCATGCTGACCGACGACACGACGCTCTAATGCCGCTTCCATATCCAATAATTTTTGTTTCTCGCCTTCCATCATGCGTGAGACCGGAATGCCGGTGGCTTTGGACACCACATCGGCGATTTGTTCTTCGGTGACCACACTGTGCAGCAACTGCGTAGATTTAGGCGCCACTTCCGCTTGTTTGAGCTTTTTCTCCAACTCGGGAATCTTGCCGTATTGTAATTCCGACATTTTACCCAAATCGCCAGCGCGTTGCGCGGCTTCCATTTCCAGACGCGCTTGTTCCAGAGCCTCTTTCACCGAGGTCGCGCCTTGCATCTGGGCTTTTTCAGCTTTCCAGATTTCTTCTAAATCAGAGTATTGTTTCTCCAGGGTTTTCAATTCACTGTCTAAATCTGCCAGGCGTTTTTTCGAGGCTTCATCTTTTTCTTTTTTCAACGCTTCGCGTTCAATTTTCAATTGGATAATACGACGATACAGTTTATCCATTTCTTCTGGCTTAGAATCCATTTCCATGCGGATATGGCTTGCGGCTTCGTCTATCAAATCTATCGCTTTGTCGGGCAGGTTGCGATCGGTGATGTAACGATTAGATAACGTTGCTGCCGCGACAATCGCAGGATCGGTAATTTGTACGCCATGATGCACTTCATAACGCTCTTTCAAGCCACGCAAAATCGCGATGGTGTCTTCCACCGTCGGTTCATTCACCAGCACTTTTTGGAAACGACGTTCTAATGCCGCATCTTTTTCAATATACTGACGATACTCGTCTAACGTCGTCGCACCGACGCAATGCAACTCACCACGTGCCAGAGCGGGTTTCAGCATATTACCCGCATCCATGGAACCTTCGGCTTTACCGGCGCCGACCATGGTGTGTAATTCGTCGATAAATAAAATCACTTGACCGGCTTGTTTGGAAATATCGTTTAATACCGCTTTCAAACGCTCTTCAAATTCGCCGCGAAATTTAGCGCCGGCAATCAAAGCACCCATGTCAAGCGACAGCAAGCGTTTGCCTTTTAAGCCTTCGGGCACTTCTTTATTAACGATGCGTTGCGCCAAGCCTTCGACAATCGCAGTTTTACCCACACCCGGTTCGCCGATCAACACCGGATTATTTTTAGTACGGCGCTGCAAGACTTGGATGGTACGGCGGATTTCATCATCCCGACCTATCACTGGATCAAGCTTGCCTTTTTCGGCACGTTCAGTCAGGTCGACAGTGTACTTGCTTAATGCACCGCGGGCTTCTTCGGCATTGGCGTTTTGCACATTTTCACCGCCACGCACGCGATCAATCGCCGCTTCAACGTTGGTTTTGATAACAGCATTATTCTTTAAAATTTTCCCCAGCTCGCCACGATCATCGAGCGCGGCAATCACAAACAATTCACTGGAAACATATTGGTCTTTGCGTTGCGTCGCTAACTTTTCCATGGTGGTGAGCATTTTCACCAGATTATTGGATGCGCCCACCTGACCTTGCTGACCAGGAACTTGTGGTAAATTCTTCAATGCACCGGTTAAGTTTTGACGAATACCATCGAGATTAGCGCCAGCTTGTAAGAGTAAGGGTTCGGTGCTACCGCCTTGTTGATCAAGCAGCGCCAGCATCACATGTACCGGATCGATTTGGTTGTGATCATTACTGATGGCCATGGTCTGTGCCTGGCCCAATGCCTCTTGAAATTTATTGGTAAATTTGTCCATTTTCATGATAGTACCCTCCTATGGCTACCTCACTAAGATGGGGACAATCATTAACATTTCAAGGGCATAAAAAAAACCGCCCCTTGGAAACCCAAGGAGCGGTTAATTTTTCAAACAACGTGTGTTGTTAGATTAGAAGTTAGCGGTCAAATCTAATCGAACGTTGCTGTTGTTCAAGGTACCAGCTGAGGTCGCACCGGTCATATGATCGTATGCATATTCGATACCAGCCCACAAGTTAGCTTTTGGCCAGATTTGGTTACGAGCGCCGATTACAAACTGATTCGCCGAAACGGCATCTGTTTGATTTTGTTTCGCGCCACTGTAATCAAAGCTGATTACGGATTGGTTAGGAATCACGCCTGCATTGAAGGTGTAGTTCGTACCCAAGTCCCAAGCGCTCATACGGCCACTGCCTGCAGCACCATAACTAACAGCTTGCGCGGTCGTTACGTACTCTGCCAAGAAGCTCAAGCCTTGGAAGCCTACTTGACCATTCAAGTCCCAAGCACCAATGCGTTGATTGTTCGCGCCATTATAAGCCGAATTACCAATCCACAAACCATTCAAATAACCAGCGCCTACGCTCCAGTTAATTTGACCGGTGGTTGCACCGTAACTGGTGTTAAGTGCAAAGTTATTCAGTTGGTTGGTGCTGGAGGTGTATAAACCATTAACCCCAGCAATACTTGTGGCAGATCCATCGGTTGGGAATCCAGCGCCCCAGAAGCCTGCAGCATTGTTATTCAAGTTGCCGTTAGCACCACCGTTCATCAAGCTGGCTACAACGTTAAAGCCGTAAGCTTGATAACCAACACCCGCGGTGTTGCCGTTCACGTCAAACAATTCGCGAGTCAAAGGTTGAGCAAACATGTTAACGGTTGAGAAGTTACCGAAATCGATGTCTTTACGACCCACGAAACCGTAAACAGGAGCCTGACCATTACCTAACAAGATATACGCTTGTTGGAATTTTGGTGAGTTGTCGTTATTGGTTTGACCAACATCGCTTGCACCCATTTGGATATAAGCAGCGGCCCATTGGTTCAAGTTACCAATCAAATCCATGGCAACGTGATCTAACGATACGTCGGTATGCGATTTGCTAACATCACCAGTACTAGCGGTGTAAGGTTGGTTCGCTGCACCCCATGTCAAACCGAATTGGCCGTAACCACCGATGTACAAGGTGTTGTCCTGCATGGTTTTCTTAGCAGCCAAAATCGCTAATTCGCGACTGGTACCGCCAAAATTGCCGAGCAATTGAGTGGTCAAATCACTGTTCAATTGAACGAACTGACCTGAGCTACCCGTGCTGCCGGAAGTGGTTTGCGAAGAACCCATTCCGCTCACTTGTTGTTGCAGGTTAGCAACTTGTTGCTGCAAATCTTGAATTTGCGCATTGATGCTGTCTTGACCGTTAGCAGCAAAAACGCTACCAGCAGCGGTCAAACCTACGATTGCGACGATTGTTTTCAATTTCACGATATATCTCCCTCTAGAGTTTAATTGTTTATGTAGTGTTTAAAGACCGCCACACTCAGTCTGCGAACCGAACATACTTTACCGTACAAACCCCATAAACCTCAAGGAAAAAACCCCTTGAAGCCGCAAGGTTTCCCGAATTCTAGCAAGTTTTTTCAGTTTTGCAAGTATTTTATCCATGCATCTGATATCTTTTTACAATTCCTTAGCTTTTTTGGCAAGGTAATTGGCAACACCGTCTGGCGATGCGGTCATTCCTTGCGAACCTTTTTTCCAACCAGCTGGACATACTTCGCCATGCTCTTCAAAGAATTGCAACGCGTCAACGATGCGAATCAACTCATCCATATCGCGTCCCAGTGGCAAATCATTCACCACTTGATGGCGCACCACGCCTTTTTTATCAATCAAGAAAGTACCGCGGAACGCAACGCCTGCTTCAGGATGCTCAATACCATAACTTTGCACGATAAAATGGGTGACATCGGCAACCATAGTGTATTTCACCTGACCAATACCGCCTTTATCAACAGGCGTATTGCGCCACGCATTATGCGTAAATTGCGAATCAATCGATACCGCAATCACTTCTACACCGCGTTGCTTTAATTCGTCTATGCGATGATCCAGCGCGATCAATTCAGAAGGACAGACAAAGGTAAAATCTAAAGGATAAAATACGATAACACCATACTTACCTTTCAAAGCAGCAGACAACGTAAAATCATTGACAATCTTACCATCACCCAATACTGCAGCGGCTTTAAAATCAGGGGCTTGACGACCAACCAGTACACTCATGTGGATCTCCTTTTTATTGTTGTGTAAATGAATTCGAATACAGTCTGGCGTAACTCACCAATGCTGTCAATGAGGAGTTTACGAAGAGTTGCACTGTTTTCGCAATCTCTCTACAATACACACACTGTTACCTTCAACCAGATAGCCCATGACAACCACCATCGCATTATTCACCCAACTCTCCAACGCCCACCGCATGTCTGAAACTGCCTGTGTTGAAACACTGCTTAACTATATCGAACTCAGTGATTCTGAACAACTCAGCATTGCCGCTCGCGCTAAGCAACTGGTAGAGAAGGTACGCAACAAACGCCTTAACAGCGGCGGCATCGATGCGTTTATGATGCAATATGATTTATCCAGCCAGGAAGGGCTCGCATTAATGTGTTTAGCAGAAGCATTGCTGCGCATCCCTGACAACGACACCGCGGATAAATTGATTGCTGATAAAATCCGCTTGGGAGATTGGCAAACTCATGCAGGTCAAAGCAAATCCTGGCTGGTAAACTTAGCCACACGCGGGCTTATGTTAACCGAAAAACTGGTGTCCACTAAAACCGCCGCTGGCCTACGCCCGGTGATTCGCCGCGCCGTGGGACATACCATGAAATTATTGGGTAACCAATTTGTACTGGGACAAACCATTGACGAAGCGCAAAAGCGCGCCGAAAAACGTGAAAAACGAGGTTACCGCCATTCCTATGATATGCTGGGCGAAGCGGCGCGCACCAAGCATGATGCCCTGCATTATCAACAAGAATACCTCACGGCGATTCACGCCATTGGCAAACAAAACCATGCCGGCAACCCCATTCAAAGCTCAGGCATTTCGATTAAACTCTCGGCACTGCATCCGCGTTATGAATCTGCACAATCGCAACGCGTATTCGCTGAATTATTACCACGCGTCAAAGCACTGTGCGCGCTCGCCAAAGATTATAAAATTGGTTTGACCATCGATGCCGAAGAAGTCGACCGTCTGGAATTGTCGATGCAATTACTGGAAAAGCTGGCGCTGGACCCTGAATTAAAAAACTGGGATGGTTTAGGGTTAGCCATTCAAGCTTACTCCAAACGCACGTTCTATTTGATCGACTGGCTGGCAGATTTAGCCCGACGCAGCGAACGCCGACTGATGGTGCGCCTGGTTAAAGGTGCCTATTGGGACAGCGAAATCAAATGGTCGCAAATGGCAGGATTTCATGATTATCCCGTATTTACCCGCAAAGTACATACCGATGTTTCTTACCTGGCCTGTGCGCAAAAAATCCTGACCCATACCGATTGCTTCTACCCGCAATTTGCCACGCACAATGCACATTCATTGTCCGCGATTTTAGAGTTGGCCGGCGAGTATCGCGACTTTGAATTCCAATGCCTGCATGGCATGGGCGATACCCTTTATGACGAAATTGTGGGTGAAACAGGTTTTAATATTCCTTGCAGAACCTACGCACCGGTCGGGCCACACCGACACTTGCTAGCATACCTCGTGCGACGCTTATTAGAAAATGGCGCCAACTCCTCCTTCGTCAATCGCATCGCCGATGCCAATGTAGCCATCGACCAGCTGATTCAAGATCCACTCGAAAAAACCCGCCAAGGCAAAGCATTACCCAACCCACTGATTCCTTCACCCCAACATTTGTATGGAGAAACCCGCTTGAACGCCAAAAGTATTGATTTGAATAACCAAGCCATTACCACCGAATTATTGAAAAATATAGCCGCTGCGATCAAGCGTGAATGGTCAGCACAACCCTTGATGGCGATCACGCCAGAAAGCTTGAGCACACGCTCTCGCACAGCCATCACCAACCCCGCCAATCGGGAGCAAATCGTTGGCCACGTGATTGAATCGACCGCACAAGATGCCGCTGTGGCGATTGCCAGCGGAAAAGCCGTCTTTGCCGAGTGGGATAAAACGCCTGCAGTACAGCGCGCTGCACTATTAAACAAAGCCGCTGATCTGCTCGAACAACGGATGGAGACCTTTATGGCACTGGCCATTTACGAAGCCGGAAAATCCATTCCCAACGCTATCGCTGAAGTACGCGAGGCCATTGACTTCTGCCGTTACTATGCCGAACAAGCCGTGGCACATTTTGCCAAGCCCATGAACTTACCTGGCCCTACCGGCGAAACCAATCAGCTGATTCTTTCCGGTCGCGGCGTAATGATCTGCATTAGCCCGTGGAACTTCCCATTGGCGATTTTTTTGGGTGAAGTCACTGCTGCTCTCGCGGCGGGCAATACCGTGGTCGCCAAACCCGCCGAACAAACGCCATTGATTGCTGCCGCTGCTGTTTCCTTATTGCATGAAGCGGGCATCCCCAAAGACGTGATACAGCTATTACCAGGCTCTGGTGAAGTCGTTGGCGCCGCATTGGTGAGCCATGCCGATATCGCTGGCGTGATCTTTACTGGCTCTACTGAAACCGCACGCTTAATTCAAACCGTATTGGCCCATAAATCTGGACCGTTAGTACCCTTTATCGCGGAGACTGGCGGCCAGAATTGCATGATCGTGGATTCTTCCGCATTGCCCGAACAAGTCGTTGCCGACACCATCAGCTCCGCCTTTGACAGCGCCGGCCAACGATGTTCCGCCTTACGCGTACTGTATCTGCAAAATGAAATTGCCGACAGCGTGATCACCATGCTGAGTGGTGCAATGGATGAACTATCGGTGGGCGACCCCAGCCAATTAAATGTTGATATCGGCCCGGTGATTGATGAAATAGCGCAAGCACAATTATTGAAACATATTGAAATCATGAAAAACGAAACCAAGCTGATCAAACAACTTGAATTAAAAGACAGCACCAAAGCCGGAACTTTTGTCGCACCGACCGCCTTTGAAATCCCCTCCATCAAAACCCTCAAACGTGAAATCTTTGGACCGATTTTGCATGTGGTGCGTTACGACGCCAAACAACTGGATCAGGTCATCGATGATATCAACGGCACCGGCTATGGTTTGACCTTTGGCATTCACAGTCGCATTCAAAGCACAGTGGATTACATCACCCAACGCATTCACGCCGGCAACATCTACATCAACCGCAATATCGTGGGCGCCGTGGTTGGTGTACAGCCCTTCGGTGGCGAAGGCTTGTCCGGCACAGGTCCCAAAGCTGGTGGACCGCATTATTTATTGCGCCTGGCAACCGAACGCACGGTGAGCACGAATACCACCGCAGCTGGGGGCAATGCGTCGTTGATGTCACTGAAAGAAGAATCATGATGTCAAATTTTTTCATTGCCAACCCCCTAAAAATTTGGTATAACTTGCGGCCGAATTGTTATTTACGAGGATAAATCATGTCAAAAGTTTGCACCGTTACCGGTAAACGTCCAATGGTTGGCCATAATGTTTCACACGCCAACAATAAAACCAAGCGTCGCTTCTTCCCCAACCTGCAATCCCATCGCTTCTGGGTTGAGAGTGAGAACCGCTTTGTGAAATTACGCCTCTCCACCAAAGGCATGCGCTGCATCGACAAAAACGGCATTGACGCCGTATTGGCTGATCTGCGCGCTGCTGGTCATAAAATCTAAAGGATAATCATCATGGCAAGAAATAATAAAGTTGAAAAAATCAAATTGGAATCCACCGCGGATACCGGTCACTTTTACACCACGTTGAAAAACAAGGTGAATACTCCAGAAAAAATGGAAATGAAAAAGTATGATCCCGTCGTGCGTAAACACGTATTGTACAAAGAAAAGAAAATCAAATAAATTTCTGTGCCGGCATTTTAAAAAACCCAGCTTCGGCTGGGTTTTTGTTTATTGAGCCCGCTTCAGTAACACAAAATCATACGCATGCGCATGCGCCTCATCTGCTGAATGTGCTTCACGCGAAACTTCAACCCATTGTTGTGGATCGACTACAGGAAAATAGGCATCACCCTCCAGCACCGTTTTGACTTCCGTGATATACAGGCGCGTAGTCAATGGCATAAATAACTGATAAATCTCCGCCCCGCCGCCGATCATCACCTCTGGCTCATGGGCAACCAATGCTTGCAATGCGTCGACACTGTGCACCACTTCACAGCCAGCGGGATGAAAGGTTTGATCACGCGTCAGAATAATATTCCGCCGATTTGGCAATGGCCGGCCGATTGATTCATAAGTTTTACGCCCGATCACCAGCGGTTTATTCAACGTCAATGCTTTAAAATGCTTGAGGTCATTCGGTAGCCGCCAGAGCAATTGGTTGTTTTTACCAATCACCCGGTTTTGACCATAGGCAACCACAGCGGAATACATTGGCATATTACAACCCACTCTTCAAACTGGCTTCAATAAACCCATCCAAATCACCATCCAGTACTTTTTGCGTATCGGTTCTTTCCACCCCGGTACGCAAATCTTTAATGCGTGATTGATCGAGCACATAGGAGCGAATCTGACTACCCCAACCAATATCAGATTTAGTGGCTTCCAACGCCATTTTCTCAGCATTGCGCTTTTGCATTTCTAACTCGTACAACTTGGCCCTCAATTGTTTCATCGCATGGTCGCGGTTTTGATGCTGCGAGCGGTTGCTTTGACATTGCACCACGGTTCCTGTGGGCACGTGGGTAATACGAATCGCCGAATCGGTACGGTTAACATGTTGCCCACCAGCACCGCTGGCGCGATAAGTGTCGACACGCAAATCGGCGGGGTTGATCACAATGTCGATATCATCATCTACTTCCGGTGACACAAACACCGAAGCAAACGAGGTATGGCGGCGATTACCCGAATCAAACGGTGATTTACGCACCAGGCGATGCACACCAGTCTCCGTACGCATCCAACCAAACGCGTAGGGGCCTTGTACATAAATGGTGGCGCTTTTAATGCCAGCGACTTCACCAGCGGAGGCTTCGATTAATTCAGCTTTAAAATCATGCGCGTTACACCAACGCAAATACATGCGCAACAGCATTTCTGCCCAATCTTGCGCTTCGGTGCCACCAGAACCGGATTGAATATCAACGTAGGCGTTATTGGCATCCATTCTGCCAGAAAACATACGACGAAACTCCAAATCGCTCAAGCTTTTTTCAAGATCGGCAATCTCACGCTCAGCATCTTCTACAACACTGGCATCTTGAGCTTCCTCAGCTAAAACCAAAAACTCAGTGGCATCGGATAACCCCCGCTCCAATTGATGAATGGTCAATACGCTTTGTTCCAGCTGCACTTTTTCTTTGCCCAAGCCTTGTGCGCGCTCAGGATTATCCCAAACACTGGACTGTTCTAATTCTTTGCTGACTTCCTGCAACCGCTCACGTTTTTGATCGATGTCAAAGATACCCCCGAAGCGTATCGACACGCGCGGCCATCTCAGTGATTTTTTGTCGCAAGGGGTTTAACTCTAACATACGCTTCAGTCCTCAGGCTTTATTTGATATGATGCACCCTTAGAAGTATAAAGGAGTCTATACCAGATGACCAGTGCATCAAAAATATCAACAACTGCCAATTGAAACGTTGATCAGCAAAATCAAAGGCAAGCCGTTATTTATTGATGTTAAAAACTTGCTGTCCAAAACACAGATACAAGAACATAAACTCACTGTATGGAAACTATAATATGTCGAACATTTTAGTCACGGGCGCCGCGGGATTTATCGGTTTTCATTTAAGCAAAGTATTATTGCAACGCGGCGATACCGTCGTTGGCATTGATAATCTTAACCACTACTATGATGTTAATTTAAAACTGGCGCGCCTCAAGCAACTAGAAGCTTACCCTAATTTTACTTTTCACAAACTGGACTTGGCCGATCGTACCGGCATTGAAAATCTCTTCAAACAATACACGTTTGACAAAGTGGCCAATTTGGCTGCACAGGCTGGTGTACGTTACTCCATCGAAAACCCCCATTGTTACATCGACTCCAATGTCACCGGCTTTTTGCATATTCTGGAAGGTTGTCGACACCATCAGATCAAACACCTGGTGTTTGCTTCCAGCAGTTCCGTTTATGGTGCCAACACCAAGCAACCGTTCTCTGAAAGTGATGGGGTTGATCATCCCTTAGCCCTTTATGCCGCCACCAAAAAAGCCAACGAGCTGATGGCGCATTCTTATGCTAGCCTATATAAACTGCCTTGTACCGGATTGCGCTTCTTTACCGTTTATGGCCCCTGGGGTCGCCCAGATATGGCACTGTTCTTGTTTACTAAAGCCATTTTGGCCGGTGAACCGATTCAGCTATTCAATAATGGAGATATGGTGCGTGATTTCACTTATGTGGATGATATCGTTGAAGGCATTAAACGCGCTTTAGATAATTCCGCACAACCTGATCCAAACTGGAATAGCAACCATCCAGACCCTTCCAGCAGCTATGCGCCTTACCGAATTTATAACATCGGCAATAGCACCCCGGTTAAATTGATGGACTATATTCACGCCATCGAAAAAGCCACTGGCAAAACCGCCATCCTACAAAAAATGCCGATGCAAGCGGGCGATGTACCGTCCACCTGTGCCGATGTGTCGAAATTAGAACGCGAATTGGGCTATAAACCAAAAACTCTAACGTCGCAAGGGGTTGAAAAATTTGTAATGTGGTATCAAAAAGCTTACCCACATATAAAATAATCTGCTGGAAAAACATTGCAAAATTGTAAATGCAATCTATACTAAACGGTGAACAGTTTCTAAAAAAGGATTATTGTATGAACATTTTGGGCAAAAACATTTCTCGCTTAAGCCTTGTATTAATTACTTTGTTAAGCGCCCACGAGGCCTTTGCTGTAGCCCCCTCAACAGGCGGCGGCGGTAATACACCAACTGACAACAATGGAATGAATTTCAATAATCATTCAAGCGATTGGCTTCATGTGTCCTACATAGAACAACTACCCTTAGGTCAAACAGCATGTCCTGCTAAACCAATATTAAACTCCGGTGACTCTATTAGCATGGTGTACGCACCGCCTATCAATCCTCCAACTGGCAATGCAACTTGTAATATCGTTACCACTATCGCGGCGGGTTCTTCAGAACCACAAGCGGTTGCCTTGCCTGGATTGTCAATCACTGGCCAAATGGAATTTCAAATTTTTACATCACAAACACAAAATGGGAATGAGACTGCAACGTGTTTTAATAATGAATACGGAAAAAATGATGATGGCACTTACTACCCTCTGCCGATTCTAAATGGCCAGCAGCCTTTTTCAGCAAACCCCAAAGATAGCGCCGTAAAAATGCCCACCTCATTTTTAACCTCTAACGGCTATAGCACCACTTATACACCCATCTCAAACAATCCGACCGTAATGGGGTGTGTTTTCAACGTAAACCTTAGTCAATGGAGCTATAACGTTGCTCCTATTACGCAACCATCCATTCAAATGGCTGTAGGGTCTAACTATGACGGCAAGTCTGATTTTTTAGAATTGTCTCAGGCATTTGCAAATAACTATGCAACTCAAATACACATAACGCCTGCACTCAGCCCTTCTAACTTGACCTATTACATTACTGCTCAGCAGCCAGGCTCTGCTGGCACCCCTGTTGTTATCCCTGGAATATCAGGTACAACCAGTATGCCCACGAGCAGTCCATTAGGTCTGTTTTATTATAACAGCGCCAGTAACAATATGAATTCCTTGTTTATGTACAACTCTAACCTTCAACCAACAAATAACGTTTGTAATGCTGATGGCGTTTGCCAAATTAATATTTGTAGCTGTGACACAGGCATTGGCACAAGTGCGGCAGCAGGAACACTTCCTGTTGATTTATCAAGCGTTAAGGCGGGCATTTGCCCAGACAGCACGAACGCAAGCACAGGAGGAATGACCAGCTGCGAACCGCCTGCTAATACAGACTGTAGTGATGGTGCGACTTGGCTTAACACTGACGGCTCCGTTAAGACTGCCGGCACTTGTTTTGATATCTCTATCATCAAAGGCGTCATAGCGAAACAACTTTCTGAAATTGTCCCTTCATCACAACCCATTGCGCCAGGAAAGCAACCCATTTCCGGACCAACTGTTGGCACCATGATTGGCCTGCCTGCTACAGGTGGCACAGTTGATCTATCTGCTTATTTCAAAATTGTCGGTTATAATGACACAACAGCACCAACCGTGACTTACTCGATTGTTGGCCCTACCGATGCGATTCCTGATCGCAACAACGGCGATACACCCGTACCCAACCCTGCGGCTCCTCCGACTAACGTTACGATGGGCGAAGGCTGGGAGCCTGTCGTCATACACAATGGCAGCATAGCAACTCCGGTTCCCACTAGCACCACCTTTTCAATTACAGGGAGCCAGCTAACCATTGCAAATACGACGGACAATCAAATCATCCAGTTTACCGTAAAAGCAACGGATCCAGATGGCAGCACTGCCTATCAAACGCTCTACGCCAATTTATCCAGCTTAAATACAGCACTGACTGGCACCACTGGATATATACCGAAATATACTTTATTGTCTAATGCCGTCAGCGCATGGATGTATGGCTCAACTGCCTTGCAAGATCCTACCAATATCACTCCAGCTGGAACGGGCACCTCGTTAGGCATAGGCTGCTATAATGGCAAGGTAACCCCAATTGCAGATTGTAATAGCAACTCCCCTGACTACCCCAACTGCGCTTTTGCCAAAACGTTACAGAGCGGTAATATTAACATCGTTACTCCTGATATTGGCTGGGTTGAATACGGCAGCTCCCAGAATTACATGACCTATTGGGATGATCAATTAATATCAGGTCCACTTTACAATAACATGTATCTTGATGACCCTAAAACTGGCGGCAATGGAACCGATTTCCAAGGTTCACTGGTTGACTGTACCGCAAAATATTTCAAAAAAGCAGCACCCAACACTAAATTTGTGGTGACGTTTGAATATGACACCCCAGTAAGAGGTGATCTGCCAACGATGCAAAGTGTTATGCCTAAAGGCAGCAATGGCTTTAGCCGCATGACTAAAACTGTGTCAAACCTTGCTGCAGGGATTGTTCAAGACCCCTCCATTGATGGAGTTCAATTTGACATTGAACCATTCCCTGGTGATGGCTCGGCACTGATTTTCTTCCGCAATGTCTCCGATTTATTAGCGCGTGCCGGTAAAATTGACGAAGTTTTTGCTTTTGCTGAGTCAGACACTCCAGCAACCATTGCCGCACTGGGACCATTAGGCATTTTCTTGCCCTCAACTTACGACGTTAACTCAACTACCGACCCTTACTATTTTGGTAAACATGTATATGATAGTCAGTTTGGTTTAACAACAGCCATTCCGTTACCTGCCAGCGTAAAGGCAACAAGCGCTAACTGCCCTGGTTATCCAGAAGCTTACTTTACAGGAACACCGGCAGAGTGCCCATTGAAACAATATGACTATGCATGTCACTTCCCTGCGTCAGATGGTACCAATGTATATAACTTTATTGTTTCTAGCTGGTGTAATAACAACGTAGAAAACACGTTGCTTGATAATGCCACCAGGTTTGGAATGGCGCTTACCAACCCTGATGGCACATCAACAGGAGGGGTTAATAAAAACTTTGATTTTGCTTATGATAACCAAGTGTACGGTGGCCACTTCCAATTGGCAGTAGCATCAGAAGGTTCTGCCACTAACTGGACTTATGACATTGTCTACAACCCAAGTTTGGTCAATGCCAGTGGTACATGTGACACCTCAAAAACGACCAACTGCACCATCCCTTCTGTACCCAGCACCTATAGTCCAACTTATGTGCCTGAGCAAATGACAGAAGGCGAAACAAGTCCGACGTATAACAATGCTGAGTTACAATATTCAGCAACCAATTACACAGATCCAACTACTCAACAGCTGGCCCCTTTGGCATACCCACCAGCCGCCGGACAGTATTATGTATTTTACGATAAAAATGTTGGTACTCCACCCTCAGTAAAAATACCTTGCAGTATGAACAATCTAGATCCCGCGGGTACTAACATGTGCCGCGCTTTGGTTGTTAGTGCTAATGCTAACCCAGAGGCTAATACCTCGTTAGCCACCCCTGACAAAGCAACCCAAGTTGCCTTTAACGGAGATTACTCACCCAGTGGCTCAACCAGTTATATGACCTCACAATATTCCTACATACAATCAATTCTACAATTGGCCATGGCAGGTACTGGTGGCGACTTTGACTCTCAAGGGGGGCGTTATACTTACAGCCAAGGGGTTAGAATTGGACGCCCACAACAAACAGGTGGAGTCGCTGGAGGCAACCCCAATAACTTAGGACTGGCGTTGTACGCATTGGCAAACGAAAGTGCCTATAACTGCTTACCCGGCGAAAGCCATGGTGGTACAGCAAACTGCCAAGAAGAGTATCCAATGGGTACCGATTATCCAACGACCAGCACTGTAGAACAGCAAGCTTACGGTGGTGATATTTGGACGGATTTGATTAATGCGTATATGGGAGGCAGCACTCCGCCGCCACCGGCTGCCATTACACTTGGCGGAATTTCCTATGCTCAAGTAGATGATGATTATTACGCCAACGTTTCCTGGACTTTACCAGCAGGAATACCAACAACGGATAGTTTATATCTTTGTGTAGACTCCAATACCCCAACCTCAGGACAGTGCTGGCAGATGGGTGAAGCCATATCCAGTAGCGCCGGATGGGGTAGCGATTACCCACCTGGCAACTACGCTCACCCTAATAATCAAATCAAAATGGCAATGGGTAGTTCACATACTGGATATATTGTATTGATGGACTCTACTGGTAAGAACGTACTTGCCTCTGCAAGCGCCCCATTGCAATACGGATCACCCATTGCCATTGCGATTAGTCCTGG
>CANJVU010000026.1 GCA_947478525.1 Thiotrichales bacterium | reverse complement strand
CTCTGATGCCTCCCATTCTTGGGATATGGCGAGCCAATCGTTTGAATTTACTTGTGTTGACAGCATTTTTTGCTCCTGGTTGATTGATTCAGCCAGTAGTTTGTCATGCTTTATTCGCACTTGTTAGATGGGGTTGTTTGAGCGCTTACATTTCTCCTCATGTTACACGCGAGTATACTGTAAAAAAGAAAATGGCGTTTTTCAAGGAAAATCCACAAAAGACCTAAATAAAAATCCTCAAGGCTTTTTCGTACCGCACTCGCCATCTCACTGACTAGTATTTATGCGCTTGACTTGACGCACCATGGTGATTTTTTTTGGATATTAAATTAACAATCTCACTGGTAGACTCAAATCCCTCAAACCAATTCACTTCAGCAAAACCCCGCAGCCAGGTCAGTTGGCGCTTCGCTAGCTGACGTGTGGCAATGATGGCTTTTTCAACGGCTTCATCGTAACTGATCTCACCGGCCAGATGCTGCAACAATTGACGATAGCCGACACAACGCATCGACGGCATATCTGGCGTTAAATCACCGCGTTGATAAAGCGTTTTAACTTCTGCTAAAAACCCCTGATCCATCATGCTGTGAAAGCGCTGCGCAATACGTTGATGCAATATCGCGCGATCATTGGGAGATAAAGCGATGGTCAACACCGGATAATCCAGCGTCTCACCCTGTTGACGGCACAATTCTGATAACGATACACCTGCCACACGATATACTTCTAATGCCCGTTGAATTCGCTGTGGGTCATTGGGGTGAATCCGCGCAGCGGCTTCTGGGTCGACGTGTGCTAATTGCTGATGCATCGCCTCCCAACCGATTTGATTGGCTTCGTCGAGTAATTGCTGACGCGTTGTTTCATCCGCCTGGGGCAATTCACTCAAGCCATATTTCAATGCATGAAAATACAACATCGTGCCACCGACCAATAACGGAATATTACCACGTCCCATAATGTCAGCGATCAAGCGCTTGGCATCCAGACAAAACTCTGCCGCAGAATATCGTTGCGTCGGTTCGCGAATATCAATCAAATGGTGTGGTACTTTCACCCGCTCTGCCAACGCTGGCTTGGCTGTACCGATATCCATGTCACGATACACCAGCGCCGAATCGACGTTGATGATTTCCACCGAAAACCGCTTGGCCAGCTCAAAGGCGACAGCGGTTTTTCCGCTGGCTGTGGGGCCCATTAAAAAAATAATACGTTTATTCATTTGAATCCAGCATATTTTTTAAATACAATGTTGTAATGTTTTACGAAGGTTCAGTATATCATGGCAGCAATGGGAAAAGAATCTCCCTGGCTTAATCCAGAGACCCTACCGAGCTTGATTTCCACCACGGCAGCGGCAGTAAGTTATGCCTTGGCGTCATACTTCGCCGGGACGAAAGCGCATCATTATGCAAAACCTGCCATTAAAAACGCCACCTTCTGGAGTACGCTTATACTTGGCTTAGGGATAAGCACCTGCACATTAATTGAAATGGCTACAGACCCAGAAACCGTCAGTAAGGCTCCCTGGATATCATTATACCCTTTTGCATTACCCCTAACCGTTGCTGCAACAGGTTGGGCAAGACGTTATTTTCATCCTGAGCCTGTTCAACAGCGGCGCATAACACCAGTTTACTTTTCTAAGCAGCTGCTCTATCTTACCAAAGACCAAACGGAAAAAGACGCATTACTAAATATTGGCTCCTCATTAAACGTACAACTTGGGGTCTTTAAAATTTTTCTAGCAAAAAAAGCTGGTAATTTATTCACAACAGAAGGTTTTATAACCACATTTTTAAATGCACCATGGGAGGCCTTAGGAAAGAAAGAGATCTTCACTTTCTTTTTAATACTCGAATCACGACTCAAAAACCCCCCGCAACAAAAAACAAAAGAGAAAGCCGAGCGCATCCTGATTACTCAACTTTTAACAGGCTTACTCTTAGCACCAGAATCTTCAGATCGCATACATCAATTGGCCAGTTATTTTGATGGTTCAACGGTCAAAAAATATTTGGCTGCAGCACATGCATTAGCCTTTCCCGCGGCGCCTTCTAACCGCTGGCGCGAAAAAACCGCTGACAGCATAAAACCAACGCTGCCTATAGTGACAGCAACCACACAAAAACCTGATGCAGTTGCGACAATTGTTGCAATGGCGAAACCTCCACTCTCTGAGTTAGACGCACTCATTAATAAAATCAATCGTTTTCTTGATGGCCTTGGAAATATACCGCTATCGACATGTTATCATGCAGATTCTGATCACCCTATTAGTAAAACCCTACAAAAAAAAATTACAGAATTACCTACGATTCAATCCGCATCAGGCAATCTACTGCAAAATCCTGCTGTTTTTTTTGTGATATATGAAACCCTATTGCACTTAGAAAAAGAAAAATCAGAACACACCAGCGGAGTCAAAGCATGCCAAGTATTTTTTGATATACTTTACGCACAATTACGCCACTCTGACGGAAAAATGCGCATCGATTTATCCGGCACACAGATCGCCGCAAGACACCCAATCGTAAGCACTGACATTGAAACGGCAAAAACCGTAGAAGCGTTGACAAGAAAAGCCGCAGAAGCACAGGCACAACAAAAAGCAGAACGAGCAGCACAACAAAAAGCAGAACGAGCAGCACAACAAAAAGCAGAACGAGCAGCACAACAAAAAGCAGAACGAGCAGCACAACAAAAAGCAGAACGAGCAGCACAACGTAAAGCCAGTGAGGCACAAAGACAAAAAGCTATTGAAGCTCCTGCTCCTGCCGCCACCCCCACAGAAATGGCCAAAAAAGAACCTGCTCTTAACCCACCAAAAACCACAATGGCCAGGTCCACAGTAACAAAGCCAAGAAAACCACCGAAAAAATTAACGGAAACGCCAACCCAAGAACCGGCAGCTCCAGCAAAAACTCTAACCATGAGCTACGCAGCAGCACTAGCTGGAACTGCCAGCTTACCCCAAAAAAAACCACCCATATCGCCAACATTAGCGCCTACAGAATCCGCTAGTCCACCCACTCCAGAATCAGGCCGCTCAAGCAGAAGCTCCAACTCTTCGCTAAGCGTTGATGCGGCGCCATTCACCCCCTCTTCCACTCGCCCTTTTCAAGCTGCCGCCATGGCCACACCTGCACAACCAAGAATTCTGATCGCTGACATGCCCCCTGATAAAGCTCCCGCCTTTACAGAAAGCGTTGCTTTATTCATCGAAAAGCTTAAAAATGCCGCACTGTATCAAATAGAATTAGCCAGCGGAACCGGTGAAACCGTTGATACAGTAAGCCTCATAAAGAAAATACCACATACTGTGCTGTTTATGGGAAGTAGAGTAAACATGGCACCAGCAGACGCGAATGCGCTCAAAAAAGACTGGGATTTTCATATTTTTTTACAGTGTAAAAATGTTGAAGAATATATCAATATAAACGGAAAAATTCAATCGATTATTTATCAACAACCCCGTGTTGTACCTGCCCCACCTGATCCTACAGGAAAGCGCTGTGGCTGGAGCATAATAACAGAAGAAGGCGATAACCTTGACCTTACGATTTCTTGGTCAATCGAAAAAACGCCTGATGAACAAGCAGTAGAAATGGTTCGAGGTTGTGTCATAAGCCCTGCTTGCGAAGCGATTGATCTTACCAACAGCAAAAAATATGAGTGCGTACCAACACTACTTGCCGAAGATGGCAGCAAACAGTGGAAATTCACCCTACCACTGGAAGAGAGAGTGCCTAAACATTATGGATATACACTGGCAAAAATAATGCTTAACCATCGAGATTGTGGACATTATCCAGCGCTTGAACCTGCATTGCTTCAAGATATGCGCGTATTTTTTTCAAAACTAGATTCATATTTTGATGAAGCCATTACTGAAACTGCCCGCCTTTTAAGCATTAAAAATTACTATCCTAAACATTTGGCTGCAATAGAAGTACGCAACACATCGTCGCGTGAAGTAATCAATCAGCATATGAAATTTTTTGCCCATCAAATGGCAGGCCTTATCTTATCTATTCGACCACAACCGTGGTTAGCAGTTACCGCCCCCGCAGGAATAGTTTATCCAACTCCGGCAGCGTCATTTGTGTCCACGTTGGGCGGCCATGATTGCACTGCCCCGAGCGCTCGGTTGCCTCCATGTCACGCAGGAGCTGGTTCATCTCCGGAATACCCAGCGACCGGTTCGCCCTAACCGAGCCATGGCAGGCCATGGTTGACAGAATGCGGTTGCAATAGGCTTCGGTTTGTTGCGAATGCCCGAGAATCACCAGATCAGCAATCACCGATTGCACCAACTGCTCAATATCACCCATTTTTAGTAATGCAGGCACTTGGCGTACCAACGCGCTGTCTTTGCCAGAAACGGTGATTTCAAACCCCAGTTTGGCCAACTCTGCCTGCGACTCCTCAATATACGCCAATTCTTTGGAAGACAAGGTTAAGCTAATGGGAATTAATAAAGCCTGGGTAGTAATATGATCTTCGCGTTGCCAGGCAGTTTTGAGTTTTTCGTAAGTGATACGCTCTGCCGCGGCGTGCATGTCGACAATCACCAAGCCTTGGGCATTTTGCGCCAGGATGTAAATGCCTTGCAATTGTCCGATGGCATAACCCAACGGCGGTGCAATTTCGTGATTTTCCACCGCCATTGATTTTAACTGAGTGTTGTTGTCAGGCTTAGCTTGCAAAGCTTGATATAACGCCACTTGCTCGCGTACTTGTAAAGGCATGGCTTGCTGTTGCCGCTGCCAACCATCAACAGAGGGATAGGCAATATTCGGTGAAGCGTCGCTTACCGCAGAAAAGGCAGGAACCGTTTCATGGTGGCTTGGGGCTGCCTGTGGCTTTGCTTCGCCTAAGGCACGATGTAAACTTCTAAACAAAAAATCATGTACCAGGCGCCCCTCTCTAAAGCGCACTTCATGCTTGGTGGGATGCACATTGACATCCACTTGCGCCGGTTCAATTTCCAAAAACAATAAATACACCGGATGTTTGCCGTGATACAACACATCTTGGTACGCCTGGCGTATCGCATGGGTTACCAATTTATCTTTCACCACCCGACCATTAACATAAAAATATTGCAAGTCCGCTTGCGAGCGTGAAAACGTCGGCAAACCAACCCAGCCAAACAAACGCATGCCCACCGCTTCCATATCAATCTGCAAGGCGTTAGCTAAAAATTCTTTGCTCATGCACGCCTGTACACGTTGTTGAATCAACGTTTCATCGGTTGCCGCAGGTAATTGATAGACACGCTTACCTTCATTAATCAGGGTAATCGCCACATCAAAACGACTGAGTGCAATCCGCTTAATCACTTCATCAATATGGGAAAATTCGGTTTTATCGGTTTTAAGAAATTTACGCCGCGCTGGGGTGTTAAAAAACAAATCTCGTACTTCAATCGTCGTGCCAATTTCCCGCGCTGCTGGAACGGGTTTTTGACTGACATCACGCCCTTCCGTCGAAATTTGCCAGGCGTGTTGATTGTCTTGTTGACGCGAAATCAACGTCGTACGCGAAACCGAACTGATACTCGCCAATGCCTCCCCGCGAAACCCCAGCGTTGCAACTGCTTCTAACTCTTCCAGGTCATATACTTTACTGGTGGCGTGCGGCATCAGTGCCAACGGCAAATCTTCTTGAAAAATACCGTGACCGTTATCGATCAGACGAATCAACCCTAACCCGCCCTGTTCAATTTCAATTTGAATTTTAGTGGCACCCGCATCCAAACTGTTCTCCAGCAACTCTTTGACCACTGACGCCGGGCGTGAAACCACCTCGCCCGCTGCGATTTGATTGGCTAATTGAGCGGGTAAGGCTTGAATGTGACGCATAAAAAAGACCATCGACTAAAGATAGGGATGGTCAGTGTAAACCACCTACTCACGCTAAATCAACGCCTTATTGAGGCGAATAAGAACAGGGAATTACTATACTAGAACAGAATACGCCGCACACGTCACAAAACCATTACTGTTGGTGGTTAACTGAAACTGCAAAGCCGCAGGCGGTAAAGTAAAAGTCACCACTGGACAATCAACATAAGATTCATTATTAAATCCATACAGAACCCTAACATTATCTCCACTCGCATAAACAATCGAACTACCCGAATAATAGATAGGAATCACTTGTTTTTCATTAACCCATATTTGCGCATCATCATCTGCTTGGGGCACGTTGCCAACTATTTTTGCTGTGATGGTTTGCGGAGCTGAATTAGCAAAGGCAGACGTCGCGACCACTCCTAGCAACCCCATAGATAATAACATTAACTGCTTTTTCATACTTTCTTCCTCCCCAAAAAAAACCACCCATAACAAGGGTGGTTTGATAACTTAATTGTACCATTGTTGTTGATAACAAAACAGATAATCACCCTGACGTTCACCCACTGAACCTACGCTAATCACCAACGGATCTGCCTTTGAATTGGTTAGCGCACAGACTGCCACATTTTGGTTATAACCATACTGCACCCCAACAAATTGAACTGGAGTTGCTGAAGGATAAGTCTTAAACATCGTCTTTGCTTGTAATGGCGCTACTGCGGTTTTATTCACAATCAATTGAGGCTGTGTATATTCAGTTCCTGGTATTCCAGCCCAAACAGAATTTTTTACCAACACTACTGACTGAGCAAATGCGGTTGATAAAAGTGTTGCGCAAGCCAACATTGACAATACTGTTAAAGTCCTTTTCATATTTCACCTTCCTTGTTATAGTTGAACTACGTTTTTATTGTAACGCTTTTAAAGGACGAGTCAACCGATGATGGAAAAAACCTACCAACCCAAACAAATCGAACAGGCGCTATACCAGATCTGGGAACAGAGCGGGCATTTCAAACCCAGTGGCCACGGTATGGCATATTCGATCATGCTGCCGCCACCGAATGTCACCGGCAGCCTGCATATGGGTCATGGTTTTCAGCAAACCTTGATGGATGTTTTGATTCGTTATCACCGCATGCAAGGCGATAATACCTTGTGGCAAGCAGGAACCGATCATGCCGGCATTGCCACACAAATGGTGGTGGAAAACCAACTCCACGCTCAAGGAAAATCGCGCTATGATCTGGGTCGTGAGGCTTTTGTTGATAAAGTCTGGAAATGGAAAGCCGAATCCGGCGGCATGATTACCCAACAAATGCGTCGCCTGGGCACTTCGCCGGACTGGTCACGTGAACGGTTTACCATGGACGACGGTTTGTCCGACGCCGTGCAAGAAGCGTTTATCCGCTTGTATGATGAGGGCTTGATTTATCGCGGCAAAAGATTGGTAAATTGGGACCCTGTCTTGCATACGGCGGTGTCCGACTTAGAAGTAATCAATACGGAAGAACAAGGTTCGATGTGGCATATTCGTTACCCACTCGCTTCTGGCAAAGGTGAATTAATTGTCGCCACCACTCGCCCAGAAACCATGCTTGGCGACGTTGCCGTGGCAGTACACCCCGCGGATGAACGCTATCAACACTTGATTGGTCAGCAAATTAAATTGCCCTTAACGGATCGCACCATTCCTATTATCGCCGATGAATACGTCGATCCAGCATTTGGTACCGGTTGCGTCAAAATCACACCAGCACATGATTTTAATGACTACGAAGTTGGCAAACGCCACAAACTGGAACTCATCAACATTTTCACGCTGGATGCAATTATCAATGACAATGCACCCAAAGCTTACCAAGGGTTAGATCGGGTTGCTGCGCGCAAACAAATTGTTGCTGACCTGGAACAACAAGGCTTTCTCGACAAGATTCAACCGCACACATTAAAAGTACCACGCAATGATCGTGGTAATGCCATTCTCGAACCTTGCCTGATGGACCAATGGTATGTGAGCACTAAATCGCTGGCAGAACCAGCGATCAAAGCCGTTGAAGAAGGTCGCACTAAGTTTGTACCAGAGAATTGGTCAAATACTTATTTTGAATGGATGCGCAATATTCAAGACTGGTGCATCAGCCGCCAACTCTGGTGGGGACACCGTATTCCGGCATGGTATGACGAGTCTGGCAAAATTTATGTTGCACAAGATGAAGCGACGGTACGCAGCAAATACAAACTTGCTACCGATATAAAACTCCGCCAAGATGAAGACGTGCTCGACACCTGGTTCTCCTCCGCGTTATGGCCATTTTCCACGTTAGGCTGGCCCAATAACCTGGCTGATGTTAAAACCTTTTACCCAACGTCCGTCTTAGTGACTGGTTTTGATATTATTTTCTTCTGGGTCGCCCGCATGATGATGTTTGGCTTGAAATTTATCGGTGACGTGCCGTTCAAAACCGTCTACATCACCGGCTTGATCCGCGATGCTGAAGGGCAAAAGATGTCCAAAACCAAAGGTAACGTGCTCGATCCTATTGATTTGATCGATGGCATCGAGCTCGATGCGCTTATCAAAAAACGCACCTATGGCATGATGCAACCACGGCTGGCAGAAAAAATCACCAAAGCCACACAAAAAGAATTCCCAGAAGGTATTGCAGCTTATGGCACTGATGCACTACGCTTCACTTACTGCGCTTTAGCTTCCACCAGCCGTGATATTTCATTCAATATTCAACGCATGGAAGGCTATCGCAACTTTTGCAACAAACTGTGGAATGCCACCCGCTTTGTGGTAATGCAACTGGACGCGCATCACTTCTGCTGCGGCAAATCCAAAACCCTTAACGCCATTGACCATTGGATTTGGAGCCAGTTTAACGACTGTGCTGCCAAAGTCCATCAAGCCATTGCGCAATATCGCTTTGACTGGGTCGCGGAAACCCTTTATGAATTCGTCTGGAACCAATACTGCGATTGGTATTTAGAATTAGCTAAAGTAACCTTGAACAATCCCAATGCAACAGCCGCCGAAAAAAATGGCACCTGCTACACCCTGCTACAAGTGTTGGAAAAGATTTTACGCCTGGCACATCCAGTCATTCCATTTATCACCGAAAGCATCTGGTTGCAGATTAAAGACTGCCTGCATTTGACCGAAGCAACGCTGATGTTGGCACAGTATCCGCAAGCGGAAGGTGAAACTCATAGGAATCATGAATCCATTGATTGGCTGCAGCAGATTGTTACCAATATACGCATGATTCGCAGCCAGAAAAATTTTACTGAGGTTGCTCAATTATCTAGCAAAGGCGCTAATACTCAACAGCAAGAAGCGATGAAACCAATATTATCATGGCTTTTAGGGTTGGGACGCATTTCCAAAGTAAATTGGTTAGAGACAAATGATTCACCGCCTCTCATTTGTTTTTCTTTTCGAATTAACGGGGTTGAATTTTATCTGCATGTCAATTTAACGCCTGAAGCAATTAAAGAAACAATTGCAGGGTTAGAGAAGGAATTATCTCTTTACAATCAAGAGATCGATCGATTCACTAAAAAATTGAGCAATGCAGAGTTTGTCAGCAAAGCGCCACCGACAGTGATTACAAAAGAAAAAGAAAAGCTCCATCTGGCGGAACAGGCCAAAGCAAAAATCCTGGTGCAAATTGAGAATCTGAAAAAATCATAGTTGCTATTTTAACCTCTTTGATATATACTTCAGGTACATATCAAAGAGGATACAACCATGAATACTGCAAAAGTCTTTCAAACCGGCAGAAGCCAAGCGGTTCGTTTACCTAAAGAATTTCGCTTTGACAGCACTGAAGTCAAAATCGAAAAACGAGGTAGGCAAGTTATTCTGTCGCCACTTGATACTTCCTGGAACCAAATGGTCAGCGCCATTCACGCCGTTCCCAACGATGCCAAACATCAGCAGTGGTTTGAAATTCCTAAAGAAAAATATTCTGACCACAAGGATTTATTTTAATGTTTTTGCTGGATACCAACATTGTCAGCTATTTGATCAAAAACACTCCCACGGTTGCCGATCAACTCTTAAGCAAACTAGAATCCATTGCACCTCAAGAAGTTTTCGTTTCTTCACTCAGTGAATATGAAATCTATGCAGGGTTGGCGGGCATCGATAAAACCCACCTCGATAGAGCACACTATGCCAAACGTCTAACTCAAGCCGCCGATGAAATCTTTGGGTATTTTACCCTCTTAGATCTACGCGCGCCCCATGACACCAAACTGGCGGCGGAAATTTCTGGAAAAATGAAATTAGCAGGAACTCGCGCCACACCGATTGATACCCTGATTGCTGCGCAAGCCATTCAACATCAATTAACCTTGATCAGCAATGACGATGACTTTTTACCCATGCAACAGCATCTACCGCGCGGCCTAAACTTACGGATTGAAAATTGGTGCCATTAATGACCGACTACGCCATCACCCCCGCATCGCCTTTACGCAACCCAAGCTCCACCAGGCGTTCATGCAAATAACCTTCTGCCGTCGGATAACGCCCAGATAATTTCACGTCCGCTTTGGGATGGATAAACATCGGCATCGACATCCGCGCTTTCTGTGCTGCCGCGCCTTCTGGATTGATCACCCGATGCGTAGTGGAAATATAATAACGATCAGTCGCCTCCTGCAACATATCGCCAATATTGATCACCAGCGTCTTTGGATCTACTTTCACCGTATGCCAATTGCCCTGCTTATCTTTCGCTTGCAAACCGGACTCACTGGCTGCTGGCAGGACAGTGATCAAGTTAATATCCTCATGTGCCGCCGCGCGAATCGCGCCAGCAGGTTCATTACCTTTGAACGGTGGATAGTATAGGATACGATACAGGGTGCGTTCAATCGATACCATATCGGACAGGTTCATCGATAGTTTTTTGCGAATCGATTCGGGCAAGTGCTGCTCAATCCAGCCCAACAGTTCTTTACCAAATGCCAACGTTAATTCAAAAAGCTCACGCGAATTATTGCTAATTTCTTTTGGGTAACGCCCCCAGGGAAAGTACAAATGATAAAACTCTTTAAGGTCTTTTTGTTTTTCCCCTTTGGCGGTTTCGGATAGCGCACCCGAGATGTAACCATCTTGAGTTGCAGGATCGAAGGTATATTTTTCACGGATGGGATCATTAAAAAATGCGCCCCATTCACGATACGCCTGTTCAATTTTATCCCAGGGAATCGGGTGATTCTCAATCACGGCAAATCCCGTCTCATGCAACGATTGCGCGAAACGCTCATCAGCACCTTTGGCACGATAATCAACGGTTAACACATTCATGAGGATCTCCTTGTTTAATTCGACGCTGCGAATTATAGCAAGTTCTGTTGCAATAACCCATGACGCGCATCAAGTTTTTGCTATACTACCCAAAATAACGTGAGGCCAACATGACCACCCTAGAAACTTTTATCCATATTATTTTACATCTTAACCTATATCTAGGTATCTTAATCAATGAATATGGCTTGTGGACCTACGCCATTTTATTTGCGATTGTGTTTTGTGAAACCGGTCTCGTAGTAACACCATTTTTACCCGGTGATTCCCTACTATTTGCCTCGGGTTCATTGTTCGCCAGCAGCCAACTGAATGTCCATGGTTTAGCACTCTTACTGGTACTTGCAGCTCTCTGTGGCGACAACGTCAACTACTGGCTTGGGCGCTGGCTGGGTCCGAAAGTATTTCACGATCAAAATCGTTGGCTGCGCCGAGATTATCTCACCAAGACCCACGGGTTTTACGAAAAATACGGCGCCAAAACCATCATTATTGCGCGGTTCATCCCAATCATTAGAACCTTTGCACCCTTTGTCGCAGGGATCGGCCGCATGCATTATGGTCAATACCTAGGGCTCAGCTTCATCGCTGCGCTACTCTGGATCAGCGTGTTGATTTATTTGGGTTACTATTTTGGTAACATCCCAACCGTAAAAATGCACTTTTCAATGGTCATTATGGCGATTATTATATTATCCCTATTACCTCCAATCATTGAATTATTCAAACGTCGACGGAAATAAATACGACCATGAAAACCTTGCGCACCAAAAGTCAAATTTCCTTCCTAATCTTTGTGCCGTCCTTATTCATTGCCATTTTGCTGTGCAGTTATTTTATGAGCTTACGCATCAATGACTTGAGTGACGATTTATATGACAAAGGCACGGCGCTCTCTCAGCAAATGGTCTCCACCGTACGCTATGCCATAAAATCCCACCAACCTCTGTTATTACAAAAATCCGTGCAATGGTTTCAACAACAATATCAACGCCCCTGCTCAGTTAGCTTATTCAATAAATCGGGTCAACTGCTCACATCAGCAGGAGCACCACTGACCAACAACATCAACTTTACTGAATTGCTACACTATCCACCCGTCACAACCGTTATTCTAAACCCCAGCCTCCCCCTGCTGATCATGACCCCCATTTACAACCAAGATACCGTCACTTTACCGGATTATATAGGTGGTCTCCACACCAACCGGCAGCGACATATTATCGGTTGGCTAGCGGTGAGCACCGACAACTCCCCCTGGCAAATCATCAGCCACATGGAAGTGTTGATGACCATTTTAATCAGCTTGATGGGGCTAACCTTATCTGGCGTGGTCGGCGCACGCATCGGCAACAACATTATCCGCCAACACCGTGAACTCACGAAAGCACAGCAACAGGCGCAAGCCGCCAACCAAGCCAAGTCAATCTTTCTGGCTAACATGAGCCATGAAATCCGCACTCCCATGAACAGCATTGTTGGGTTTACCGATCTACTACTCAAGGATACCTTAACACCCGTTCAACGGGACTACCTGCACACCATCCGTCAATCTGCGGGGGATTTAACCGAAATCATTAACGAAATTCTCGATTTTTCTAAAATTGAAGCCGGCAAACTGTCATTAGCCCCCGAATGGTTTGAGTTAAATGCTTTACTAAAAATTATTTTCGATTTATTTAAACCCTTGGCAGACCCGAAAAAAATCTCATTAATCCTGCATCTGGACGACAAAGTACCCCTGTGCATCTATGCCGATTCATTACGATTAAAACAAATTCTGATTAATCTAATGAACAATGCGCTTAAATTTACCGATAGCGGCAGCATTACGCTAATCGTTTCTGCCCATCCCGAATCTCCCGAGAAAAGCGTCTTAACTTTTCGCATCCTCGACACCGGTATTGGCATGGATGAAGAGCAACAAAGCAAATTATTTCAAAGCTTTAGCCAAGTTGACACCAGCACCTCACGTACCTATGGCGGAACTGGCCTTGGATTGACAATCAGCAAACGTTTGATCAACATGATGAAAGGTCAGATTGGCGCATCCAGCCAACCACATCAGGGATCGACCTTCTGGTTTACCCTCCCCTGCGCCACACGTAACACATTACCCATCGTTGCGAATCTAAAGACTGAACCAACACTCAGTCATTACCACAGTGACGCACCGATCCTGGTGGTTGATGACCATCCAATTAACCGCAAACTCTTAGAAAACATGCTACAAAGACTCGGCTTAACGGTGATCTCAGTGGCAAGCGGAAAAGCCGCATTGGAATTATGCGAACGAACTGATTTTGCTATGATCTTACTGGATATTCACATGCCCGAAATGGATGGCACTGAAGTAGTGCGGGCACTACGCAAAACACTGGCTAAAACCCCTATTATTGCACTAACTGCAGACATACAATATCAACCCTCACACTGGAAGCATGATGGCTTTACAGATGGCCTATTAAAACCGATTCAACAAGAGCCCCTACAGCATATTCTGCAACGCTACTTACCTGAGCACTTACCAGAAGAACCCTCAGAAAAAACAGAACATATGATTGACTTAAGACTTGGCACTCAACTGGCCGGAGGCAGTATCGACACTGCCAAACAAATGCTCATGATGCTGGCACAAAGCTTACCGGAAGATTTAAAACAATTGCAACAAGCCTTTCAGCAATCTGATTTTACTCAACTACAATTCCTGGCGCACAAGCTTCATGGTGCAACCTGCTATTGTGGAACACCTGTACTAAAATCAGCAGCAAAGGCTTTAGAACAAATGTTACAGCAAGAAAAACCGACTCAAATTGGAGCGTTATTTTCCACCCTTAAAACCACCATTGAAAAAACCTCGCAAGCCATACAAAAAACCTTGGCTCAAGACTGATAACTCGATATACTTGCTAAGCCTTTGAACTCCATGGATTGGTCGCGGATGCAAACATTAACCAGATGGGCACATATTACGTTTTCTGCAGGCATGACAATCACCACCCTGTCATGTTTTGCTGGCGACCTACAAAACTTTGTCGGAAAACCAGACTTTCTGCCAGTGAGCGCCAATGCGCCGATCGCCAATAACGTCGATGTACCGATCCCCTCAAATCCGACTGATCCTGAACAATTAACCTTGCGCGATGCCGTATTATTAGCGCTTCATAAAAACCCTAACTTAAACATGAGCATCAACAACCGCAAATTGCAACGCTATGATTTATTAACGGCAGAACAAGCGTTTCGCCCGCAAGTGACGTTAGCGTCTACAGCAGGCTACACCGACAACACCAGCACCAACAGCCCCGAGAGCAATAGCACGCAACGTCAATTAACCGTTGGGCCAACCGTCAATTGGACCGTGCCGTTAGGAACCCAATTTACCGCCAACTGGGGTTATTCACCCAGTGAAACCACCAACTCCAGCCCATCCACTACGCATAACACCAACTGGGAAATCAGCATCATGCAACCTTTGTTGCAAAATTTTGGTACCGATGTCAATGATGTGGCGTTAGACAATGCGGTGGATCAACAAAAAATTGACACCATGCAACTACAGCAAACGGTGATGACCACGATTATCACCACCGTCTCGGATTACTATGCACTGGCACAAGCCGAACAAAATGAACAAATCACCAAACAATCCTTAAAAGATAAAGAAAAAACGCTGACCGTACGTAAAGAAGAATATAAAGCTGGACGTATACCTGGCACGGATGTGACGCAGGCCAAACTCGACATTACTACGCAACGACAGGCAGCGCAGCAAGCGCACCTGGCTACAGAAACCGCACAGGCTCAGCTACTCACAGTCGATCTTGGACTACCAGCGGATACTCGCTTCCATATTGTCCCCACCTTAACCATTGAAAAACTGAAAACACCCTCGGTTGCTCAAAGTGTGGCAGAAGCTGCCCTCAAAAATTTGGACTTACAAATTGCTGAAATTACCTATAAACAACAACAACGTAATATGTTAACCAGTGAAAATGCGCAACGCTGGACACTGGATTTAACTGCCAGTCGTAGCCGACAACGGTTAGATCAAACGTTGCAATCACTGGGCATTCCCAGCACCAGCAGCAGCATAACTGACAGCTCTAGCGTTGATTTAAACCTCTCTATTCCGCTGGATCGCGTCAGCATTGACCAACAAGAACTGAGCGCTGCGACGGGCATGAACAACGCTGAAATCAGCCTAGACAATGCCAGACGCACCTTAACTTCTAACATCACCACCTCCATTGATTCACTGCATAATTTATGGATACAATTAAAAGTCAGCGAAGAAAACCTTAACCTATCCACCGCCAACACCAAAGCTGCTCAAATTAAATTTAAGTACGGCAAGTTAGATGCCTTTACTTTGTCACAGCAAGAGGAACAGTTGCAAACCGCTCAGCAAAATGTGATTAACAGCCAAGTAGCCTACCTCAAACAAATTCTCACTTATCAACAACAAATGGGAACTCTACTCAATGATTGGAACATTCACTTTACGGCGCCAGACAATGACACATAAAAAACGTATCGTTACCTCAACATTCGCATTGAGCATCTTATTATCGATGGGCAATTCCTTTGCCAGCAGCACACCTGCGCTAAACCTTTATACCATTACCACACAACCCATTGTGCAAACCCTCTATTACGACGGCAGCATTTCACCGATTAAAAACGTCCCGGTGATCAGCCCAACCCAGGGTGTCATTGATAAAATGGCCTTCAGTTATGGCCAAATTGTTACTAAAAAACAACTGCTGTTTCATGTACAATCCGCAAAAGCAATGAGTGACCTACGTGACGCCAAAGCAGCCTATCTCACTGCATTAGACAGCTATAATAAAAAGAAAAATTGGCAAGGCAGTGACACCTACATCAACGCTCAAGATGCTATGAGCAAAGCACAACGGGCCATGAATCAGGCACAGAGCACCTATGAAGAAAACCAAAACCTGTATAAACTAGAAATTGTTTCACATGACGATTTAGTACAAAGTGAAAATGCTTATCAAGACAGTCAAACCAATTATCAACAAAGCCAACGTAGCCTTGCCGACCTATTATCTCAATCGAAAGGCGATGACCTGACCATTGCGAATTTGCAGCTTACCAACGCCAAAGAAAAATACGTTTCATTGCGCAACCAAATCAAACGGAACACCATTTTTGCGCCTGCGGCAGGCATTGTTTTACAACCGGATACTGGCGGCGCTACCGGTGGTGACAACAGCGGCAGTGGTGGTGACGGAAAATCCGGTAGCGCGGGAAAATTACAAACCGGTTCAACCATTAACTATCAGCAGGTATTACTCAATATTGGCGACATGTCGGGGTTAAAAATTGACTTTACCGTTCCTGAAATTAACGTCAACCAAATCAAAGTTGGCCAAAAAACCGTGATTACCGGCGCGGGATTCCCTGGCATCACACTTAATGGCAACGTCACCGAAGTCGGTGCTCAAGCCAACAGTGGTGGCAGTGGTGGCGGATCACTCCCCTCCTTCCCCGTGGAAGTAAAAGTGCCCAGCATCACGCCAGAACAACAAAAACTGATCCGCTCCGGTATGGATGCGCAAGTAGCGATTACGGTCTATCAAGAATCCAATACCCTAACCGCACCGGTCGCGGCGGTTACCCAAAACAAACAGAATCAATCAATTGTACAACGCTATGATGCCAAAACCAAAACCACCACACCCACCGTAGTGACCACTGGCAAGGTGACGGTTAATTCGGTGCAGATCCTCACCGGGCTAACCGCAGGTCAGCAAATTGTTTTGCCTCCGGCAAGCCCAAGTGTGAGCAACACTGAGAGTCCAGGTCATGGAAGTTAAAACCCATATACGCGAAGCATTCCGCCAACTCACCAGCTCTAAGCTACGCGCTTTTTTAGCGGTATTGGGCATTTTGGTCGGCACTGCCTCCGTGGTGGCGATGGTATCAATTGGGCGCCTCGCTGAAAATCAAATTTTATTGCAGTTCGAACAGCTCGGCATTAACCTCTTGTCGGTCTCGATTTACCCAGCCAATTATAATAATGCCAGCGCCGATCCCAATGCCAATTTATCGTTAGACAATGCCAATAATCTTGGCACTGCTTCTTCCAATATTGAAATGGCAGCCCCTTACGTCAGCAACTATGGCAGCTTTTCTTATCAAGGAAAACCACTACAAGGCAGCAGTGTGGGCATTACCCCCAACATGATGAACATTGCCAGCTTAAGCCTGGCCTCGGGGCGCGCGTTGTCGTTTCTGGATAACAATGATTATTTCTGCGTCATTGGCAGCACGCTATATCAAAGTATTCAACAACAAGGCATTACCAATCCGATTGGTACGCAAATTGCAATTGGCAGCACTATTTTTACCATTGTTGGCGTACTCAACCCCTGGCAAACTAACTGGTTTTTCAATACCGACTTTAACAGCGCGGCACTGGTGCCGATCTCCACCGCACTGTCGATGCAAAAAGATGGCAAAATCAGTAACGTTGCGTTAAAAATCAATGACACCAATTTGATGACGCAAACCGAAGCCGCCATCACCACTTATATTCAACAACATACGATCAAACAACAGGTCGATATTCGCAGCCCCAAATCAATCATCGACAGCATGAAGCAATCCTCCGAAACCATGACTTTATTGCTGGGCTTGATTGGCTCAATTTCATTGATTGTTGGCGGTATTGGCGTGATGAACATCATGTTGGTGTCGGTGGCAGAACGCCATAAAGAAATCGGCATCCGCCTGGCAATTGGTGCGAAGCAACGCGATATTCAGTTACAGTTTTTGATTGAGTCAGTCACCCTTTCAATATTTGGTGGCGTCGCTGGCATGATCTTAGGCGTTGTCGTCACCTACGGCGTATCGCTCTATTCCAAATGGGTGTTTTCGTTCTTTATCCTGCCGCCCGTAGTCGGCTGCCTGGTGTCAATCATGACCGGTGTATTCTTCGGGTTCTACCCAGCGCGTAAAGCATCAAAACTGGATCCAATTTTGACATTGCGATCGGAGTAAAATCCCCTCCTCCCTTGCGGAGGAGGGTTAGGGTGGAGGGTTTAAGCCCTTACCAACCCGTCACTTCTTTCACACCCAAGCCCATTTCCGCAGGTGATTGCACCACGTGCACACCCGCTGCTTTCAAGGCTTCGTATTTTTCTTTGGCGGTACCCTTTCCACCGGCAATAATCGCACCGGCATGACCCATGCGTTTGCCCGCAGGAGCAGTAACACCCGCGATATAGGAAACCACTGGCTTCTTCACGTTATGTTTGATAAATTCTGCGGCTTCTTCTTCTGCCGAACCACCAATCTCACCAACCATAATGATCGCTTCGGTTTGGGGGTCTTTGGCAAACATTGCCAAAATATCAATAAAGTTGCTGCCAGGGATTGGGTCGCCACCGATACCAACACAGGTGCTTTGGCCAAAACCTAACGCCGTGGTTTGATGTACCGCTTCATAGGTCAACGTACCAGAACGGGAAACGATACCCACTTTACCTTTTTGATGAATATAACCAGGCATAATGCCAATTTTACATTCGCCAGGGGTAATCACCCCGGGGCAGTTAGGTCCAATCAAACGAGAACCGCTGGACTCAACATAACGCTTCACTTGCAGCATATCCAAAACAGGAATGCCTTCGGTGATGCAGATGATTAATTTGATGCCCGCATCAACCGCTTCAATAATAGAGTCTTTGCAGAATGGCGCAGGTACGTAAATCATCGTCGCATCGGCTTTGGTCGCTTGTACAGCTTCTGCTACGGTATTGAATACCGGCAAACCGATATGGGTTTGACCGCCCTTTCCTGGCGTTACGCCACCCATCATTTTGGTGCCATAGGCTGCGGCTTGTTCAGAGTGGAACGTTCCATTTTTGCCGGTAAAGCCTTGGCAAATAACGCGTGTGTCTTTGTTAATTAAAATGCTCATGTTCGCTCCTTACTTCTTAACCGCTGCGATGATTTTCTTAGCGGCATCGGTAAATCCTTCTGCAGCCACAATATTCAAGCCACTCTTGGCGAGTTTTTCTGCGCCTAGCTTGGAGTTGGTGCCTTCTAAACGCACCACTACCGGAATTTTTACACCCACTTCAGCAACGGCCGCCATGATACCATCGGCGATCATGTCACAACGCACGATACCACCGAAAATATTGACCAAAATCCCTTTGACATTGTGGTCAGACAAAATAATTTTGAATGCTTCGGTTACCCGCGCTTGGGTGGCGCCACCGCCGACATCCAAAAAGTTGGCTGGACGCCCGCCATGTAATTTAATGATGTCCATGGTCGCCATCGCTAAACCAGCGCCATTCACCATACAACCGATATCGCCTTCCAACGACACATAATTCAATTCATGATCCGCCGCACGTTGTTCACGTGGATCTTCTTGGCTAGGATCGCGCATCGCGACTAATTCTGGATGGCGGTATAGCGCATTAGAATCTACGGTGATTTTGGCATCCAAACAATGCAAGTTGCCTTCTTTGGTGATGACCAACGGGTTGACTTCCACCAACGCCAAATCTTTTTCGACAAACAATTTCACCAGGTTCAAAAAGATGCCGGTAAATTGTTTGATTTGGATATCATTCAAGCCCAGTTTAAAGCCGATGTCACGCGCTTGGTAAGGCTGAGCGCCAACCAACGGATCAATCACCGCTTTTAAAATTTTCTCAGGAGTGTTGTGCGCCACTTCTTCAATTTCCACGCCGCCTTCGGTGGACGCCATCACCACAATACGACGGCTGGCGCGATCCACCACCGCGCTCAGATACAATTCTTTGGCGATATCGGTGCAGGTCTCTACCAAAATTTTGGTGATCGGCTGACCATTGGCATCAGTTTGAAACGTCACCAAACGCTTGCCCATCATATTTTTAACAAAATCCGCAATGGCGGTTTTGTCGCTTAATAATTTTACGCCACCGGCTTTACCGCGACCACCAGCATGCACCTGGGCTTTCACCACCCATTTGTCGCCGCCAATCTGCTCCGCTGCTTTCACCGCTTGCTCCGGCGTTTCTACTGGGATGCCTTTAGATACGGGCAAGCCGTATTGTGCAAATAACTGTTTACCTTGATATTCATGTAAATTCATTGTGATATTCCATTGCTGTTAATGAACGCGCAAACTGTATCATATTCTAAAGCGAATGCGAAGCGGGGAATACTCAAAAGATAAAAAAATCGTGGGAATTTTGATTGAACCTAAAAAAATCAAGACAGCCGAAGCTGCCTTGATTTCCAAACACCGAACAAGAGAGGATATTATGAGCTGTAACTAGCCTTACAAACTGGCTGAGACTCCCCGTTTGCAGACGGCTGAGGCGGCGACTGCCAGCCGATTACTGTAACCGTTAGCTGACCACTTGGTTGTAGCATATAGAGTTTATAGTCGGCTTGAGTTGGCTGCGGCTGCATCACACAAGCGTAATTTCCATTACCAACTCGGATTCCAACGCCTATATTAGTCTTCACAGATGAAAATTCTGTTTTAGAATCACAATTGTTATAGCTAACGCTATTAGATGTTATTGAAAATGCTGCAGTACCCGATACCGGCGCTCTAAAAATGCAAGACATACCGGGAGTACGCTCAACCTCAATGTTAAACACTGCCCCTGCAGGAAGCCCAGAAAGCGCGACCTGACTCACCTGCATCTGAATTGTCTCAGTGCTGATAGCAGTGCCAGGAATAACAGGTGTATCGGCAAAAGCCCCAATGTATTTATTCTTTCAATCTTGATGTGCTACCATCAGCGATAACTATTATGCCCCCCTCTACCAATAGTTAAGTTTTTTAACGCCTTACCCCTTCCCCCATTTTGCTGGGAATCCCGCAAGTGCGGTAATTTGCAACTGCAGCTTGCGGTGAATAACACCATTATTCACCGCATATAGTGCGGCTATTAAGCTTGCCATTGCGGCGAATATAGCCTATAATCACCGTAAATAATGCGGTGAATAACATGTGGATCCACGAACATCAAAATTGGCCAAACTTTACCTGGAATACTGAAGTGCTCGCCTCCAAGCTGGCAGACATACGCCACCGCCAGGGGCGTTTGCTGGGTCGCATGGAACGAATTGGTTTTGAATTAAAGCAAGAAGCAAGTCTTAACACACTAACTAAAGATATCGTCAACTCTTCCGCCATTGAGGGGGAAATTCTGAACCCTGAAGAGGTGCGTTCATCCATTGCGCGACGTTTGGGTATTCATATCGCAGGCCTTGTTCCCGCTAGCCGTCATGTAGAAGGCATTGTGGAAATGATGCTGGATGCGACACAAATGTTTTCGAAGCCATTGACGCAAGATCGCCTCTTTGGCTGGCATGCCGCCTTATTTCCAACAGGTCGCAGTGGTATGCATCGTATTACTGTGGGTGAGTGGCGTACCATCGATGCAGGTCCAATGCAGGTTGTTTCTGGCCCCATAGGCCGCGAGAAAGTCCATTTTGAAGCACCCAGCGCAGATAAGCTCAACAATGAAATGACCAACTTCCTGAGGTGGTTTGATCAGAAAAGCGACCTTGACCCCGTCCTTAAAGCGGGCATTGCCCACTTGTGGTTTGTGACGATTCACCCCTTTGAGGATGGCAATGGTCGTATCACAAGAGCAATTGGCGATATGATACTGGCACGTGCTGATGGTACACCAGATCGTTTTTACAGCCTCTCCAGCCAGATTGAAGCAGAGCGTAAATCTTATTATAACCAGCTAGAAAACCAGCAGCGCAGTACACCTGAAATCACCTGCTGGCTTGAATGGTTTTTAGATTGCCTAGGACGAGCAATATCGAATGCCGAACAAACTCTTAGCAGAGTGCTATTCAAAGCGCAGCTGTGGGATAAAATCAATCAAAATCCAGTGAATGAGCGCCAACGTTCTATCATTAATCGCATGCTCGAAGATGATTTTGTCGGATACATAAATACATCCAAGTACGCGAAGTTGACCAAGTGCTCAAATGATACAGCACTGCGGGATATTCAAGCGTTAAAGACACGCGGCATTTTTATTCAAAATGCTGGCGGTGGTCGTAGCATAAGTTACCGCTTGCCAGATCGAGTGGAATAAGCAAGTCATCACTTCATCAACTTCAGACAGAGGATTATGATCGCAACAGCAAGCGCTACCAAATGCAAGAGAGGATATTATTGGTCGTTACTAGGCGCCGCACCCTCAGTCGGTTTTTTTCGCGACCATGGCCAGAAACAACAGGAGTTTCCTCGAGTAGGAGCTTCTACCAGTTCTGGTGTTGCTGCTACCGGCGCTGGCGCTGGTGCTGCTGCTGGCTCTTGTGCTACCGGCTCTATTGTTGCTGGCGCTGGCTCTGGTGTTGCTGCTACCGGCTCTGGTATTGCTGCCGCTGGCTCTGCTGGCGCTGGTATTACTACTGGTAGCCTTAGGTCTGTTATTGTTACTGTTATTCCTCGATAGTGTTGTGCTTCATCGGCCGGTATTGTTGGATAGCGTTGTGCTTCATCGGCGGGGGGAGCACTTGGCACGTACATGCCTCCTGCTGGGCTTCCATCAGCATTGTTTTGTGGCAATTGGTTTGTTGTGTCCGCGGGGGGAGCACTTGGAACGGGATAGGCTTTTGTATCAAACATTTCCTTGGGGGGAGCACTTGGCGCATAGCTGCCAGATTCTACTGAAGAAGAAAAATGATTCTCAATTATAACAGGCTTATAAGGTTTTTCAATTAAATCAATTAAAATATTAAGTGTATCATTCGTGAATAAAGCACTTAAATTGGAATGTATTTTTTGATTTTGTTCTTTGAATAGTTCAATGTATTTTAATTTATTTGTATCTGAACTGTATTTAACATAGGAATAAAATGATTGTTCCAGATTAAAAATAAGCTCCTCTGCTAATAAAACAGAAAGAAATTTAATTTTAGGCTTTTCAGATGTGACTTTTTTATCCGCTGAATACCAATGATCGGAATTGATTATTCCAGGTATTCTCAGTAAAATTTCAACATGGCTTGGGCTATGCATCTCAACAGTTTCAAGAAACATTTTCTTTACAAGAGGAATATTTAGTAGGTTTTTTACTAAATTCTGACACTCCTCTTTTTTCGCAACAAATGCCAACGAGTCTATTGCAGCTCTTTTTGTTAGCAAGATTGCTTTTTCGCCTTCGGTAGTTGCAGGCGCGCTTACTGCAGCAGACGTCATACTAGACAGCATCCCTGAATATGCTTCAGCTGCATCACTTACCACGCTTGAACAATGGGAGATCGCGGATGCTGGTTGACTGCCTGGAAGAAGAGTAAGTATTTTATTTAAAGTATCAAGACCCATACCAGATGTTAATAGTGGACTGAGAATTAGCAGGTGCTCAGGAAGGAAATATTCTTTTCCATTCTTTCTTAACAATTCAAGCAATAGATTTTGATAAAAAATATATGATTCCACGGTCAATTGTACAGATCTGTCTACGGAAGTCTCAGCAACAGAACTTTTGGCGAGAGACTGTGATGAGAAATCATCTTGCATTATAAATAAGCTAGAAAGCCTGGTGCATACAGCATTAAAAATAATTGAATCTACACGGGTAATTTGATGTAAAAATTTAATTATATAAAAATCAAAAAAATATCTATTTATTGGGGATATCTGTGACCAAAATTGGGGGGATAATGTAACACTACCATCAGGAAGGTAACATGACGAAAGCTTAAGGTGTTGTTCAAGGGGTTGAACCACCAAGTCGTCGCTTCTAAATGGCATTGATTGCATGATGTTACAAAGCCATTGCGCATCTTGTAGAGTTGTTTCTTTTAATTCATATGGTTGCTCTAAATTAAGATTAAAATACACGCACTTAAACAAAAGAAGATAGAAATAAGTTTGAATGCTCGGATTATCCCTTTGCAAATCTTCAATCAGCCTCTCCTGGAAGTTTCTTAATTTAACTGAGTTCTGACCCTCTGTCAGTAGAGAAGCTTTAAAGGAAGCTGTGCATAGTTCCGGCCGGGAATATTCCAATACCCTAAGAACTCCAGCTTTCTTAAGCTCAGCATTAAAGTCTTTTATCAAAGTTTTTGCTTCTTCATAAGAAATTTCCGCTAATATACGGACAAAGTCATCGCCAATAGAAAATTTCATTTTGTTTTGAAAAAATGTTTTACGCAATGACTCTTGTAGATAGGCTTTATCTGAAGAAGTGAGTTGAAACAAGCTGGAATAATAATTAAGTAAAATGCGCCAATGGCGAAATTCAAACAAATTTATTTTTTCATGAGATAATAGGCCTATAACCATAAGCTTATAGTCATTAGTTACAGAAGGATTAGCAGGATCCATTAATAATGTCTCAGGATAAATTGTCTCATAATGAGCATGGTTTAATAAAAACTCAAGATTCCCCGAGGGAGCGAAGTCTGCAGTGTGCTCCAAAAGTACTTTAAAAAATTTTTCTTGTTCTTTTTTTACAAACGTTTTTGAAAAAGCTCGCAAATTACCCACTTCACCCCGTATTTTTCCAAGCTCTAGATACAGAGCTGTGTATATAGTCAAAGCACCGTAAATATCTACTGCAGGGTCATCTTTAGCCAAAGCGCAATATCTTAAAAATTTAGCAGTCGCACAGAGGTCTGCTTTGCTAATTTTAAGTGTCTGTATTTCAAATAAATAAGCTATAAAATAATTTATTGTTAAAACCGAAATATCTTTATAAGACGCAATAGCAGCAATTATCGCTTCAAAAAGACGAATTTTAAGCTGACAGAGCTCCTCAGCTGTAGCTATTAAGGTTGCTTGATTGATATGACGAATAATTAGATCAAAATTCTGAATACCTAGATTTTTGGGCACGGAATGGAAACTTAATTTTTGCGGATCAACACCAATGCTAATGCCACTTAAGCTCATTTTTATCCCCCCTCATTTTTATATTATAATTTATCATAAATAAGATATTTAAATATCAAATAATATGTCAATTATAATATTATTTTTTAATAAATCAAGCGCATCTTGCAAAATGGCCTTTATGTGAGTTTATTTTTGAGAAAAATTTGCTAGGAGAGGCTCGCAAGCGCCGCGACTTGCAACTGCAGCTTGCGGTTATTTTGATAAACATTGTCGCCAAGACTGAACACCACATGGACGCGATCACCAACCTGGCATGACAATTCTTGATCGGATCGTTCCGCGCAGTTAAACCAGATGGCTTCAACGCGCTGACCGGTTTCCAGCTGCAATGCCAGTTGGGCATGCAGTAAATCAGCTCCGACGCGGCGTAACGACAAAATCCGCGCATCGGTTTCAAACACTGGGGTTTCAAATTCTCGACCCAACGGTTCCAATTGCCGCAATAAATCCACGATGGCCAATTGAAAATGGGTTAACGGTAAATCGCCATCGGTCCAAATGACCGGACCTACCTGACTGGGTTGAATCTGTTGCCGCACTGCCTCTTCAAATGCTGCCATAAACGCTGGGAATTGCGATCGATGTATAGTCATCCCCGCCGCCCCTTTATGTCCGCCAAATTTCAGCAGCATGCCTTCATTGAATTTATCAACGGTTTGTAATGCCTGACGCAGATGCACCGCATCAATACTGCGCCCAGAGCCCACCATCAGCTCATCATCACCCTCCTTTGGCGAAAACAAAATGGTTGGTCGACCAAAAGCGTCTTTGATGCGACTGGCAGAAATGCCATGCACACCGGCATGACCATCCTCCAACCACACCACAATCGACAGGCGCCCCTCAGCCACTTGCTGTTTGGCGCGATACATCGCAGCTTTGGTGATTTCCTGCTGAATTTTTTTGCGTTGCTGGTTGGATTGCCACAATTGTTTGGCCCAAGCACTGGCCTCGGCAGCATCGGTTGCCAACAGTAAACTGACGGAACCCAACGCATCAGACAAACGGCCATCACTGTTCAATAACGGCGCAATCACAAAACCCAAATCCTGCGCGCTGACATACGGGTTGGTCAGCAATGGCAGCAATGCCTGCCAGCACGGCCGTTTAGCTTGTCGAATCAGCTGCAGACCATATTTTACCACCGCGCGATTATTGGCAGATTGCGCCATGCTAACGCAATCTGCCACCGTGCCCACCGCGACAAAATCCAATACATCGGTCATTGCCATATTAGGATTAAATAGCTGACCATCTTGCACCAATCGTTGCCGCACGCCGGCCATTAATAACCATGCGACCATGCAGCCTGCGATAAACCGATCAGGAAATTGGCAATCAGCGCGTGTTGGGTTTAAACAGGCATAGGCACTGACCGGTGGGCCGGCTTCCGGCAATTCATGATGATCGGTCACAATGACATCAATGCCTGCCGCTCTCAACCGCGCAATACGCGGCTCGTCACTGCTGCCATTGTCAGCGGTAATCACCAAGCCCGGACGTGGTGAACCATTCAATATGCGCTCCACCAACGCATCGGACAAACCATAGCCTTCCTTTAAACGATGGCCGATATAGGTTTGCAGCCGTTCTTTCGGCACCCCAAACATATCGATAAAACAGCTGTACAACACCGCTTGCGCGGTTTGCCCATCGCAATCGTGATCGGTTTCTAACGCAATCACTTCTTTGGTTTCAATGGCCTTCACCACGCGGTCAATTGCTTTGCCCATGTCCTGCATCAATGCGGGATTATCCAAATCGGCTAACTTGGGATTGGTGATTGCCAATACGCCTTTGGCATGGTGCTTGGGATAAGGCCGTGCGGCAATCAATCTGGCCAAAAATGCATCCACACCATTGACTTGCAATTCCTGCAATACAAAGGAATCAATCGGGCGCTGACAAATAACTGGTGTTTGCATAATGTTTTCGTTAAACTGGTTAATAAATAGATTATACCGAAATTAACATGAATATCACCATCGAAATTCCCAACATCCAGTATTTTATCCGCGCCTATCGCCCTGGTGAGATCACCGTTAACAACGACATCTATACCAAAAGCCTGATTATCTCACCGCAAAAATTAATCCCAGATTGGCAGCCACAATCGCTAGCAGACCTCACAGCAGAAACACTGGCAGCACTGATTGCCGAAAAACCCGAATTGATTTTACTAGGCTCTGGACTGAAACATCAGTTCCCACCATCATCCCTGCTGATTCCACTTTATCAAGCACATATTGGGTTGGAAATCATGTCCACCGAAGCCGCCTGTCGCACCTATAATTTATTGGCTGATGAAGGCAGAAAGGTGCTGGCGGCGTTGTTGATTCGCTAAAAAACTACGCAGCTGATTTTAGTTGTACCGTCATGTGAATCCCATCTCGCGCCAACATATCTCTCACCGCCAACTCGATAAATTGTTCTGGCAAATATCCTAAAATTTCCGCAAACGCTTTGGCTTTTTTTGGGCTAAGTAACCGCCTGCCTTTTTCTAAATCTGACAGATATTGCACTGATATTCCCAATTCTTTTGCCAGCTCGCTTTGAGGTTTTTGATCACACATCCGAATCGACCATAAAAAATTACCCACAGATAATTTTTTACCCGTAATTTTTTGTAACGCTAAAACTGCGTTAGTACTCATGTTTGTTTACCTCCACAATAGAAACAATTCGGATCTCTAAGTTAATGGTTTCTTCATAAATAGCACGATATGCCTTATTCAATCTGATAGAACGCTGCCCCATTCTATCGCCTTTTAATGACTCGTCATGGAACCCTGAGACTTGCCTAACTTTTTCCATCCCGAAAGTGACCACTGCATGTACCCAGTATTCCAACTTCTCAGCAATATATACAGGCACTTTTTGCAAATCTTTTTTGGCTGCCTTGGTTAGCTCAACTTGACACCTTAGCATTTCACATCCTTAGAGTAATTATACCCTCAAAAAGGGTAATTGCAAACAATTAATCGCAAAAATTGTATAATAAAAATCCTCTTGGGTCAAATTAAACTCAATATAATGCAACGACTTAATCCTAAAAAAACAACACTGATCGCACTAAAACCCCCCGCCACATGCTGATTGACAAACCCGCTATTTGCCAGTAAAGTAACGCCCATTGCCGAGGTGGTGAAATTGGTATACACGCCAGCTTCAGGTGTTGGTGGGAGCAATCCCGTGAAGGTTCAAGTCCTTTCCTCGGCACCACTTAAAGATTCAGAAGAGTTCAAAATGCTTCTCAAATCCGGTTCAACATAAAAAAGATAAACAACTGGCACACGTCAAAGCTCAAGAAAAAACCGCGCAGGACGAAGGCAACACCTTTGAGCAAATAGCCAGAAGACTACACGCTGCCAAGGCGGGCAAAGTTACCGACGAGTCCCGCAACAAAATGCTGCATCCAAGTTTGTTTGCGCAACACTATTGACAATAAAATCCCAAAAAACAAGCCTATTGATGCACCAAACAATCCACCAGCAATAGATGTCCATGGCATCACATACATAGTCCCACTCATCGGGCCACCAATCATCATGCCAATTGCCCCACCAAACATTGCAGTCATAAAATAAATAGCTGTTCTCATTGGTTATCCTCTTTAAATTGAAATAATAAGATGATCACATGGTAACTCTGCAACAAGCTGTTCCGAAATTGTGAAATTCGAATAAAAGCAGATCAGCCTAGCACTAATCATATTACCTATGCTTTCCATCTTCTAATGGAGCTAAGGCATTCCCAATCTTGACAAAAATAAAAGATAAAATTATTCCTCCATATGACAGGATTGGAAATAAATAAAAGTGATTCAAATACAAAGCAACCTAAGGAAAAACTGCCATTGTGACAGGAAAAAATAACAATGACAAAATACCAAAAGGGCACATGTCAGTTTTTTTAAATTCATGACGCACCGCGTCACAAATTCAATTGAGCAATCCAAAAAACTAAACTTGCACAGAATATCGTTTTTCGTTATTCTGTGCAAGTTTAGTCAAAATGAGTTTCTCTATGAAAGCGCCAGAATTTTTAAATCAGTTGCGCAGCCAAGGTCGATGGTCATTTTCAATTGAAGAAGCAGAGAATGCACTTCAAATTGACAGAATAACAACCTTGAATGCCTTATCACGCCTCAAGAAAAACAAACTAATCGTTAGTCCAGCCAAAGGCTTTTACCTAATCATGACACCAGAATATCAAGTATTAGGCTGTTTACCCGCAGAAATGTTTGTTAGTGATTTGATGAAATATTGGAACCAACCATATTACGTCAGTTTTTTAAGCGCCGCACAATTTTATGGTGCTGCACATCAAAAACCTCAGGCATTACAAGTGGTCACTTTAAAAAACCGTCGCACTATTCGTTGTGGTCGCGTGACGATTAACTTTATCAGCAATCAATATGTAACGCTTATGCCAACACGCTCATTCAACACACTATCTGGCACCATTGCCGTAGCAACACCCGAAGTTATTGCGCTGGATATACTGAGCAACCAACGACATGCGGCGGGCATAAATAATATTGCCACCATACTGCTTGAGATTGCTGAAAACCTTAACATTGAAAAGTTAGCAATGCTTGTAAAAACCCACCCAGAAGCATTCTGGATACAGCGCTTAGGCTACCTACTCGAAGTTTTGGAACTGCAACCACTGTCAGATGCTGTATTCAAAATAGCAAAAGGAAAAACGTTCTCTTGGATACGCCTTTCACCTACCGCTTCATCAACAGAATTGCAGCGTAATGAAAAGTGGAAAATAATCGTTAATGTTACCGTGGAGCCAGATGACGTATGATTCCTATTGCTTATATTACTCAATGGCGACAATCTGCACCGTGGGCGAGTGACCTTCACGTAGAACAAGATTTGATTCTGTCACGGGTTATTGTGGATATATTCTCAGATCCTCTGTTGTCGAAAGAACTGGCTTTTCGTGGTGGTACCGCACTTAACAAATTATTCTTAAAACCCGCAGCACGCTACAGTGAAGACATTGATCTTGTTAGAACCTCAACAGGCACAATCACCCATATTGTTGACGCGCTACGTGCTCAGCTTGATCCTTGGCTAGGCGAACCAAAACGAGAATCTAAAGACAGTAGCTTTAAACTTAAATACACGTTCAACCCAGAACATAGCCCGCAAATAAAACAAAAGATCAAAATAGAAATCAATACTCGAGAATGTTTTGCCGTCTATGATCGATTGCTTGAACCATTTTCAGTGGTGTCAGATTGGTTTTCAGGAACAGCAAACGTTAACACCTATCAATTTGAAGAGCTCATTGCCACTAAGCTACGCGCATTATATCAACGTAAAAAAGGCCGTGATCTATTCGATCTATGGGTTGCTTTTCAACACCACGAAATCGCCTGGCAATGATCCGTCGTTTCGCCGCACAGGCAGATCGTTATCTTGACCCCAATGCCCCGAAGCAAGATTCGCTGTTTGATGAAGCCGAACTGTCAGAGGTTGAGGCTGAAGAAGTTGAGACTGTTGAAGTCACTGCTCATCAAAAAGCAAAACCACGTGGTAAGCGCGAAGCACTGCCAGATGGCTTGGTGCGTGTTGAGATCATTCATGCGTTGCCGGAATCCGAATTGGTAGGCCCCAATGGCGAACAGTATGTTGAGATTGGTCGTGACATTAGCGAACAACTGGACATTGTTCCTGCCGATGTAAAAGTGTTAAAACACATCCGTTTGAAATACGCGGTGAAGGGTCAAGAAGAACTGGGCGTTAAAATTGCGCCGATGGCATCCACCATTTTACCCAAAAGTATCGCAGCTCCTGGTTTGCTGGCGCATGTTGCTGAATCCAAGTATTGCCATCACTTACCCTTATATCGTCAGGAACAGATCTGGAATGGGTTAGACATTAAACTCCCGCGTAACACCTTGTGTCGCTGGATGATGGAAGTGGGTCAGCGAGTGTCTCCACTGATTGAATACTTGTT
>CANJVU010000025.1 GCA_947478525.1 Thiotrichales bacterium | reverse complement strand
CAAAGGTTTATACACAGGGTCCACAGGCTGCCCTGCCTACCACTGACGTGGCGGCAGCCTGATGGACTTGTGCATAAACTTCCGAAACTAACTGTTATGCCTTTGATTTCATGCTTCAGGGGAATTTACAGAAAGAATGTTACACCAGCTTTAAATGGGTAGAGTCTTGTACAACTTGCAGAAATTTGTTAATAATAGGTTCATGCTTCTTTGCTCTCTTAAAAACCTTAGTGTGAAGATGCTGCTATGAAAACAGATTGTTGTAACATGATAAAGATCAATGAAGTGAACTATTATTTCGTGATAAAAAATGGTACAATTTTCTTGTTGTTAAAAATGTGATCATATTAAAGGGACGAGTGTGACAGTAGAAGAAGATAAAATCTCCAGCAAACTACCTGGCCAAAAGATACCGAAACTAAAGTCACCACAGTGGAGCAATAAAAGCAATAAATTCAATTTCTACCAAAAGATACCAACCGAATTGTTACAGGGTTATGCAAGTGCGGGTGGTCTTGATGACGGCATTGATCTTGACATCATTTGGGAAAAAATTTGCGACTCAAGCGCTGTTCTTGAAGTTGGCGCCGGATACGGCAGAGTTATAAAAGAATTGGTTAAAAGAAATTATGCTGGCTCTATTTCTGCAATTGAACAGTGCGAAAATTTCTTTGCAACACTTCAGGCTAAATATTCGCGGAATGCTACCCTTTATAATAAAAATATTCTTAACTTTGAATCACCGCAAAAGTTCCCCGTTATTTTGATGCTATGGTCTTGTATCTCAGATTTCGCCAAAGAAGAACAGTTACCTGTAATGCGCAAGCTTCATCAACTACTTCAACCAGGCGGATTGTTAATTATGGACACTTTTCCGTCTACTGGTTTGCCATTGAATGCTTCTGAGGCATCCAACCAAGGTTATACGGTGAATTGGCAGGAATGTGAAGCTCACGGCTATATTCCTAACCGTGATGAGATGAAAGGATATCAAGTACTGGTTAATTTCAAGAGCATCGCCACAAAGGAATATGTAACTTCTACCAACCGCAACAGAATACTGTATTTCCTAGAAAAATAAATTTTACTTGGCGTGCTTACCTGCAATGCGAACACACCCATTTAAAAACGGCGGATTCTTTGGCATTTCCTTGATTTTACTTTGCTCACAAGCCTGAGCAAAAGAGGGATCCTCTTGTAGTAGCTGCGCCGATGGATAAATGTCTGGTAACTCTTCACTATTGTCATGATGAAAGAAGGTGTAATCCACAACCTTTGCAACCTCATGCAATGGCGTACCGGCGATATTTAAATTATCTTGCTGAATGCTCTGCAAATATTTCATGAGCAATGAGCGCACGGCATACAAATCACTGACCATGCTTGAACGGCTACTGGATTTTTGAGCCAATCGAATTGCTGTATGGTAGTTGCAAGAATAATAAACCGGCCGCTGGGTTTGGCTGAAGATCGAAAACATGGCCGGTTCCATAAATATTGGCGCATAATCAACGCCGTATTGAATACGATTATAATACATAAGTAAAAATTCTTACAGTTAATTTAAAATGCACGGTGAGTGGTTTCAATGGCGCCACGATCTTCAATCCGACGCAATGCAGACAGCAGGATAGGCGCAGTTATTTTGTCAGTGGCTTGTTGGCCAATCCAGGGGAAAATATCGCGCTCTAAACCGCGGATCATTCGTTGGGTATGATCTGGTGTCCAGCTGGATGAGAATTTTTGAAACATCTTGAAGTGATCAGTTGGAGGCTGGGGCCGGAATCGAACCGGCGTCCAAGGCTTTGCAGGCCTCTGCATAACCATTTTGCTACCCAGCCAACGCACAACATTTTAATTCAATCGAGTGGATTGTCAATGCATTTCAGGCATTTTACCCGGCAATCTGGGGCTACTCGGACATGACCGACAAGACTTTCCACGCTGCCAACAGATAGTACATCATCGACCACAAGGTCAATACCACGGCGCAGTACATCAGCACAAATCCTATTTCAACCACTCGAGTATAACCGACAGGTTGTGACAACAAAATTAACAATGACAACATTTGCGCCGCGGTTTTGAGTTTACCGATCATCGATACTTTGACGGTCGCGCGTTTGCCTAATTCCGCCATCCATTCGCGTAATGCCGAAATCACGATCTCGCGCGAGACGATCACCACACCCGCGATGGCCACCCACCAGACAGGATACTCTGACACCAACAACACCAACGCAGCACCGACCATCAGTTTATCCGCAACCGGGTCAAGGAAAGCACCAAAGGCCGAGCTTTGCTTGAGGTAACGCGCCAAGAAACCATCCAGCCAGTCGGTAACAGCAGCGACCAAAAAAACCGCACCGGTGATCCACCATTTACCTTCAATCGGCAAATAAAAGGTTACCACAAAGACCGGAATTAGAATCAACCGGAAGTAGGTCAACGCATTTGGGATACTCCAGAACTTCATGATTACCGCCGCAAATTATTAAAGATAAGGTAAAGATAGCATGTTTTTTAGGAGTTGGCATGGAAAAATTAGCGCTGCTCCTTAATCCACCGATAAATCTCTTGCGCCAGATGCCTACTCACGCCTGGTACTTTTGCCAATTCTTCCACCGTTGCTTGCTGTAACGTTTGCCAACCGCCAAAATGCTGCAAAATGGCTTGACGACGTTGTTTGCCAATCCCAGGAATCTGTTCCAATACAGACTGCACGCGCTTTTTCTGGCGTTGTTTGCGATGACCAGTAATGGCAAAACGATGGGCTTCATCGCGAATTTTTTGAATCAAATGCAATGCCGGGAAATCATGTGGCAATGATAATGGTAAGTCATGACCAATACGCCAGAGTTGCTCCATCCCCGCTTTACGTGCTGGACCTTTGGCGACACCAATCAAGGTAATTGAATTAATCGCCAATTCGATCAGCACTGCTTGCGCAGCCGATAGTTGACCCTTGCCACCATCAATCAAAATTAGCGCTGGCAAGGGCTTCTCAGCTTTTATTAAGCGTTGAATGTGTCGTGACAAAGCCTGTGCCATCGCGGCGTAATCGTCGCCCCCCGTAATGCCGGTAATATTGAACCGGCGATAACTGGTTTTGAGCGCACCTTTTTGATCAAAAACAACGCAGGAAGCTACCGTTAACTCACCTTGCGTATGGCTGATATCAAAGCATTCAATGCGCTCAGGCACTTGCGATAAATGTAACGCGTGAGTTAACGCTTGAAATTGCTGCGCCAGTTTTTGTTGATTGGCGAGATGGCTGAGCAATGCTTGTTGTACGTTGAGTGTCGCCAGATCCAACCATTTACGGCGAATGCCGCGCACATCATGCTTCCATTCGGGCGCCCTATGATATTGTTGTGTCAAATACGCTGATACGCTCGAATCTATTTCACAAAGTCGATCGGTGATAACTTCCTGTGGCGCCGATTGTGTCGCCATATTCGAGGTATAAAACTGCACGATAAAAGCAGACAGTAAGTTCTCTGGGGTTTCGGGCTCCAACACCGTTGGGAAAAATACTTTGTTTCCCAAAATGCGGCCATGACGCACAAACAATACCTGCACGCAAAACACTTCGTTTTGCTGCGCCAACGTAATCACATCCACATCAATATCGTGCTGCGTATCAGTGATCTGCTGTTGCTGCAGCTGTTGCAGGGTTTTGATTTGATCCCGCACTCGCGCCGCAGCCTCAAATTGCAAGTCATCAGAATAACGCTGCATCTGCTCACCTAATTGCTGCAACACATCTCGGTCTTTGCCCTGCAAAAACCATTTTACCCGCTGGACATCTTGTTGATACTGCTCTTGCGAAATATACCCAACACACGGCGCGGAGCAGCGTTTGATTTGATACTGCAAACACGGCCGACTGCGGTTGGCAAAAAAACTGTCGTTACATTGCCGGATGGTGAAGGTTTTATACAGCGTATCCAACGTTTGGCGCACGGCGCCCATGCTAGGGTAAGGGCCAAAATAATCGCCAGGCAACTTACGCGAACCCCGAACTGCGGCGATGCGCGGAAAATCCGCTTTGGACAGATACAGATACGGATAACTTTTATCATCTTTAAATAAAATATTATAACGCGGCCGATGCTGCTTGATCAGCGTGTTTTCCAGTAATAACGCCTCGACTTCTGTGGGCGTCACCGTCACCTCAATCGATGCCACCTGGCTCACCAGCTTCTGGGTTTTGATTTCCATCGGCGGCCGGTTGAAATAACTGCTGACGCGCTTTTTAAGGTTTTTGGCTTTGCCGACGTACAGTAAAGTACCGGCGGCATTGAACATCCGATAGACGCCAGGTTCGGTGGTGAGATGGACGAGAAATTCGTTAATACTGCGCAACCGTACGATCCAACGTTTCTGCAATAAATTTATTGACACTGACTCGCTGATCGGTTGCTGCCATCGCAATACGCCGATGCAATTCTGGCCCAAGTCTCACATTTAAACTGCCTTTCAAGGGAACTTCTGGCTCAACGCCTCGCTCTTGGCACATCGTGAGATAATCATCCACTGCTTCTTCAAATGCTTTTTTCAACCCTTTAGCATCCGTTGCTTCATAACTTACCAAGGCACGAATAAATTCGATTTTACCAAAGAAAAATACATACTGATCATCGAAATGAACTGAACCGTAATATCCTTTGTATTGCACCAAATCTTTCATAACAGTCGCTCCTGCTTCAATAAATGAATAATATCTTCTAACTGATAACGCTTTAGAATAGGTTTTGGATGCGGCTTGTGTAATAAAATCGGTGGAAGCGTCGCATGCACAAAACGTGTCCTTGAGCCGCCCGTTTTACCTGCACTGATTTGCTCATAGTCAAAACCAGATAATACTTTACTCAACTCAGCCCACGTAAAGTCTGTCGGTTTGGTTAGCAGCTTGTCGATTAGTTTTTGTCGCTTCATGGTTAAATACTAACACAAACACACACTAAGTGCAACTATTTTTAGTTACATTACTCACTCGCAATTAATCCATGCCGCAATGCTAAATGGGTTAACTCCACATCGGATTCAATGTCCAATTTTTCAAATAAGCGATAGCGATAACTGTTTACCGTCTTGGGGCTTAAAAATAATTGATCGGCGATGTCACTGACTTTCTGACCACTGGTGATCATGATCAATACCTGCATTTCACGTTCAGACAATTCATCAAAAGGCGATTTATTTTCGCCATTTAAATGCTTAAATGCCAATTGTTGGGCCACTTCTGGGCTGATATAACGTTTGCTGGCATACACACTGCGAATGGCTTTGACCATTTCTTCCACGCTAGCACCTTTGGTAATATAACCCAACGCACCAGCTTGCAACACACGCGAAGGATACGGCTCGGCGCCATGAGCGCTGACGATTAATACTTTAGTGGCAGGATCATGTTGTAGCAATCGCCTGGTGGCTTCCAATCCACCAATGCCGGGCATGGTGACATCCATTAAAATCACATTAGGTTTTAACGCACGTGCTTGGGTAATTGCGGTTTCACCACTATTGGCTTCCCCAATCACGGTAATGTCGGGAGATTGTTGTAACAAACTTTTGATGCCCACGCGCACCAGGTCATGATCATCGACTAACAATACGGTTATCGCCATTTCCGTTACCCCATCCGTTGCATCAGCAATTTTTTCTTATTGTGGTCAAACCCTGCAAGCATATAGTACGCAATAGGCACCACCATCAGCGAGAAGAATGTTCCAAAAATCATCCCGCCCACAATAACCCAGCCAATCTGGCTATGGCTGATTGAACCTGGCCCAGTTGCCAAGGCCAAGGGCACCGCACCCAGCACCATCGCCAGCGTGGTCATCAAAATTGGCCTGACCCGCACCATGGCAGCATTAATTACTGCCTCCAACAACGCATCGCCCTGTTTCAAACGTGCATTCGCAAATTGCGTAATCAGAATACCATGCTTGGTGATCAAGCCCACCAAGGTTATTAAACCAATATTGGTGTATAAATTCAAGGAACCCCCAGTGACTTTTAACGTACCCAAAGCGCCGACGATACACAATGGCACGGCCAATAAAATAATAAACGGGTCAACAAAGCTTTCAAACTGCGCTGCCAATACCAAGTAAATAAAGATCAATGACAAGCCAAATAATCCCAGCATGGTGTTGTTGGATTGTAAGAATGCCAGAATACGCCCGCCGTATTCATAATGCTCTTGTGAGTTCAGCGTCTGATCCAGCAATTGTTGGATATGCGCCACCACTGTACCCAAATTGTACCCTGGCGCGAGATTGGCGGTTAAATCCGCTGAGCGCATGCGGTCGGTGTGGTATAAATTTGACTGGCGTACTGCACTGCTCATTTTTACCAGATTACTCAGCGGAATCATCCAACCCAAACCAGTAGAAGGGTCGATATTACTGCTGCGAACATAGACGTTATTTAAACTGTCAAAGCTACTCAGATCTTGTAATTTCATCTGAACTCGCACTTCATATGCCTGATCATTTTTCTGGAAATCCGTAATGTGACTGCCACTGAACATGGTGCTAATGGTATTGGCGATATCCTGTAAGTTCACGCCCAATAAAGCCGCTTCACTGCGCTTAAATTGCAGCTGGTACACTTCGTTGTCATATTTTAAATTGGTGTCGACTTCAATGGTACCGGGGTAATCTTGCAGCTCTGCCTTTAAGGTATCCATGGTTTTTTGCAAATCAAAATAACTGCCAAAGGTCATCACATGAATCTCAATATCGCTGCCATCGGTATCGCTGCCATAACTCACAGGATCAGGCACATTAAAGGTTACCAGCGCACCGGGGATGGCATTAACTTTTTCACGCAACTGATCAACCACCTGCTCGGTGCTCTGCGAACGCTTATACCAGGGTTGCATGGTAATGAAATTAGTTGATGTACCGGAGAAAATAAAAGCAGCATTACTTAAAATCTCAGGATATTGTGCATAGAGTTTTTCTAATCTTTGCATGTAATCATCACTGTAAGGAATTGAGGCACCCGTAGGTCCATTCACACTCACGCTAAAATAACCCACATCTTCTTTTGGCACAAAAGATTGCGGCATCGCCAGATAAATCCCATAACCCAACACCGCCACCACCAACAAACATGCCACCACCCACCAACGCCGCAAAATCGCGGCATTGAGCATGTCACGATACCAGCGCGTAAAGCCATCGAGCACATAAGAGACACGCCGTTCAAGCTTGGTTTCTTCGGCTTTGGGGCGTAATATCCGCGAACACATCATCGGCGACAGCGTCAACGCCACAAAACCAGAAATCAACACCGCACCCGCCAACGTAAAGGCAAACTCACGAAATACCTGCCCGGTAAAACCGCTGGTAAAGCCAATCGGCGCATAAACCGCTGCCAAAGTCAGTGTCATTGCAATCACTGCGAAACCAATTTCTTTGCTGCCCTTCAAGGCTGCTGCCATCGGCGTTTCACCATGTTCAATATGACGGTGAATATTTTCCAACACCACAATGGCATCGTCCACCACCAGGCCAATCGCCAAAATAATGCCCAGCAAGGTCATTACGTTGATACTAAACCCACACAGCAACATCACGCCAAATACCGCAACACAACACACCGGAATGGTCACAATGGGAATCAACGCAGCGCGCAGGTTACCTAAGAATAGGTACACCACGATCATCACCAAAATAATGGCTTCGACCAAGGTTTTAAAGCTTTCATCGATCGCTGCCGTTAAGAATTGCGACTGGTCATAGGTCACCACCATGCTCATGCCAGAAGGCAAGCGTTGTTGCGCATCTGTCAGCGTTGCTTTAGCTTCATTAGCTACATCAATCGGGTTGGCGGTATCCAATGGCCGTAATTCCATATCAATTGCCGATTGGCCATTGATACGCATCGGCGAATCCTGCAAACTCTGGCTACCCACTGCTACATCGGCAATGTCTTTTAAACGCACGATCTGCCCATTGCTTTGTTTGACCACTAAATTGGCAAATTGTTTCACGCTGTGTAGGCGCGTATCTGCTACCAGAGAATAGTTACGCGTCGCTCCGCGAATGGAACCACCAGAAAAATCAATATTATTACTCTGCAGCACGGTCGTAACATCGCCAACGGTGACGCCTAATGCCGCCATTTTCTGCGGCTGCAACCATATACGCATGGCGTAGACATCAGCACCATATACCCACACTGCGCCCATACCGGGCAAATGCTGCATCATCGGCTGAATCTCTTGCGTCACATAATCTCGAATCTGGGCAGGTGTGAGCTGATCATCCAAAAAACCAATGTTTAATACCGGTCGCTCAACTCCACCGGAGGTGATATTAGGTTGATCAGCGCCACCAGGTAACTGGCTTTGCGCACTCGAAACGGCATTACGCACATCACCCAATGCTTTGATTAAATTGGTACCAGGTAAAAAAGTCATATTGACAGTGGAATTGTTATAACCACTGTTAGAAGACATGGTCTGCAAACCATCGACGTTAACCAGCGCGTTTTCTAAATAGCTGGTGACATCCTGCTCCATCACGTCTGGGCTAGCGCCAGTATAGTTGACCGACACCGACGCAGTGGGCTCATCAACTTTAGGGAAATAGCGAATTTCTAAATAGTGATAACCAACCAGCCCCAGCACAATCAGTGCTAGGCTTAACACGGTGGCAAATACCGGGCGTTCGATGCAAATATCAGATAATTTCATAGGATAACGACGTTAACGGGCTATTATTGGATAATATAGCCTAGTTTAGGCGTTTGTGCGACAGGAGATGATTGCGTCAGGAATGAACCACAGGTACAACCGTCGTCACTTTTGGCGTTACAATCACCTGAGTATCGATCACATTAACACCATCACCGGCCATTAATTTTTGCTGACCGGCAACCACCACCGTGTCACCTGCCGATAACCCAGATTTTATTTCGGCCAAATCACGCACGATCAAGCCCACTTTAACATAGACTTTTTCGACGTTATTGCCAGTCACTTGATAAACGTACTGACCTTGAATATCGGTCATTAGTGCAATATCGGGGATCATCAATAGTTGACGGTTTTGATTTAACGTCTGCGTCACGTTAACAAACATCCCTGGCAACAACAGATAGTCATCGTTATCGACTTTGGCCTGCAACAACAAAGTCCCCGTCGCACGATCAACATCAGGCGAGATATAATTCAAAATACCATGGAACGTTTTATCTGGGTAAGCACCACTGACTACGGAAACATCCTGACCCACTTCCAAACGCGAACGTTGGTCAGTGGAAACGCTGTACTCAACCATCAATGGCGCTTCTTGCACCAACTGTACAATAGAAGTGCCTGCCGCCACATAAGCACCTTCGCTGTATTGGAAGTCCCCTAATACCCCTGAAAAAGGCGCAACCAGTGTTTTCTCACTGATCAAGACCTGCTGCTGCTGCACCGCCGCCTGTGCGGCAACCATGGCCGCGTTATTTTGATCCAGTTGCTGTGCCGAAACGCCACCGTACTGTTTTAGTTTTAAGGTACGATCATAAGTGGATTTTGCCAGATTATAATCGGCCTGCAGTGAAGTTAATTGTGCTGCGTCAGATTGATCATCTAATTGCGCGATCGGATCGCCCTTATTCACCCGATGACCACTTTGAGCAATAATTTTGGTGATATGACCACTCACATCAAAACTTAAATCGACGGATTGAATGGCTCGCATGTGACCTACTGCTGTCAATACCTCCGGCACATTGACCATCTGAGCCGTGGAAGTGATCACATCCACCACTGCGCGTTGAGTATCGATTTTTTGTGCCGGCGCGTGGTTGGCAGCAAATAAGGTACCCGCCGCACCCGCAACCAGCAGCAGCAGAATTGCGATAACCACTTTATTTGATCGAAACGCTCTCATCATCATTTATATTTTTATATCTTAATTATTTTTGTTTTTATATTATATACTTTTATTATACATTTTTCAAGCTATTGTCCAGCGCCCTACGCTCATCAAACACAAAACAATTACCTTGATAGTGTGAATTGCCACAGCGTTCAAAGTAATTGAGAATGCCGCCTTCCAGCTGATAAACATTCTTAAAACCTAGCTTCTGCGCCATTGGAGCGGCTTTTTCACAGCGAATACCACCGGTGCAAAACATCACCACCGGCTTATTTTTAATCGAATCATCCAGCATGCTCAACTTCTCTGGCAATTCGCCAAATTGATTCAACTTTAAATTCAACGCATGATCAAATGTACCATAATCAAATTCATAATCGTTGCGGGTATCAATAATCACAAACTCCCTGCCTTCGTCATACCATTGTTTTAATTCTAAGGGAGATAAGTTAGGCGCCACATCACCACGATCGGGACGAATCTCTGGCATACCCGGTACCAAATGGGATTTAATTTTTACCAATAATTTTTGAAAGGGCAGAGTTTCAGATAAGCTGCGCTTGAAAGTCATGTCTTTAAAACGGGTGTTGGCAGTCAAGATTTTGCGGAACTGATCAATCGAGGCTTCGCTGCCTGCCAGCATCAAATTAATACCCTCTTGACTCAACACAATCGAGCCTTTTAAGGTTAATTCAGCGCACAGTTCACTCAGCTCAAGCTGCATGGAGTGAGTATTATAAAGCGTTACAAAATGATATCCCGCAATGTTTACTACCGAGGGTTGTTGGGTCATGTAGCATACCTCCGCACAATTAAGTGCGCGCATTTTACCACACTCACGTGCTGGTTACATCAGGTGATACATAACCCTCATATCCTAATTTAAAATCAGAATACCTTACTGCCTGCTCAAACAAGTCCTCGGCTGCGCCTGCGGAACTCGCGATCAGCAAGGTATTCTGATTTTAAATTGGGATGCGGGCATAAGCTTCCAGTTAATTCACCACTTGCCAATATCCACCTTTATCGGCGCAAGTGCGGCGTAGCGGTAATCCTAGAGCACGTTTACCTTCAATAATATAAGTAACTTGCTCAATGCTAAGTGCGTTATTTTCAATGGCCTGCGATGGTATAGCGCAGATGAATACACCCACTGTGTCAGATTGACAGCATAATTCTTGATGTGATCTACTACCATGGCATAGCTGTTTTACTTTACTCATCAGACATTTACCACCGCACTCAAAACTTAACTTACGGAGATTATTATGCAAGGTACCTTGGAAACAACCCGTTCTGTTATTGATAAATCTACAAACGTTGTTTTAAAAGAGCAACCCTGGTTTGATGGTGCTCAGTTAAGAATATATGTTGATTCACACGCGCAAGTAAAAGGCGAAATTATTCACGCTGATGGTTCCTCCACTGAAACCATTTCACTTAAGAATATCCCACAAAATCTTTTGGGGCAAAGCGATTTGTACTTCAAACAACTCCAAAGTTTCCTTGAGCAAAATTGTTTTTTAAGTTACCAGGGACAGGTTATTGAAATTAATTTGTGTGTTGCAGGCGGTGGTTTGTCTAATGTCCTTGGATTTGCTACTGGAGCAGCCCAGTTAGCAGGAGGCCTAACATTGGCATATTGGAGTGCTGGTACTGCGGCAGTACCAGCAACGGCTTTGATTAATTCTGGCTTGAAAGTAATGGCACATTCATGGGCAACTCCTAGTAGTCAAATGACGCTTGGTGGTGTCCTTAAACAGTCTATACGGGGCGGTATTGAAGGCGCTGCTCAAGCTTTAATACCTGGGGTGAGAGAGGCTGGCTTTATTGTAAAAGGACTCGCTCAGGCTGGATCGAGTACTATTGTAAACTTTGCTGGAAGTAGTGTATCAGGAGTAAGTAATATTTTAACTGAGAACGTGACAGAATACCGTATTCGGTTGTTGACCACCCAAAATGCGCTTCAAACAGAGGCTTTAGAGGGTAACAATGTCTATCTTTATCCATTCCGTTGTTGGAAAACAAAAACCGAGATAGAGCTGCTGGGTCGTTTAGTTGATACGCCAGGGGATGGAAATTGCTTATTTCATGCGGTAAGAGAGGCACTACCTGAAGCAGCAAGAGTTTCAACCGAAGTTTTGCGCCAGCAAGCAGTAGATACTCTCGGCGCTAATCAAGCAAATCTTCCTGAAGGATGGTTTGATGATTATGAAAATGGTGTTATGACTGCAGGAGGTCCTGTAGCACCTGAAGACGCGGATGAATATTTCACATTAATGGCTCAGGAGGGAACCTGGGGTGGAGCATTGGAGGTTCAAGCGTTAGCAATACACTTAAATCGCCCCATAATTACGCTTGCAGAGCACCATGCTCCACAGAGGTTTGATCATGATTTTAATGCAACAATACTAACGGGTGAGCCATTAGTATTGTATTATGAACATGGGAATCACTATATGCCCATGAAGCCAATGGTTGGGCAAACCCAAGCTCAAATGATTGCTGCTATTATAGCAGCACCTCAAGCGCTACGTAATCTTGCAGGATACTGTGTTTGTCACGCCACAAATATCATAGCAATAGATTGCATTATAGAGACTGCTTTACCTACAGAATTCCCTTTTTTTACTGACATCACAACAGCTTTGGCGACACTTCCTGAACCGTTCGAATTAACAGAGGCGTGTAAAAGAGCTGTTTTAAAATTAACCTGGGAAAGAAATCATACGCTCCCAACTACTAAAGAGCAACTCTTTAGAGCCGCTCTACCTTCTTTGGGAGAAGTAGGACTGAATGCGGCAGTATCGAGTGTAATGCCTCTTGCTGATATGGGCTTGAAGTCAGCTGCATCAGGCGTCAAATCAACAATGGCTAAAGTTGTAGAAAGCGCAAAAAACGATCCGGCGCTACAGTTGCTGGCAGGCGCTTATGGTGGTCAAACTCCAATTGTCAAGCAGATGCAAAAAAATATAGCGGGTTTTGTACAAACTGGATCTAAGTTAGCAGAACAAGGCTTAGCATCGGGCGCTGGAAAAGCGATGACAGGCGCCACTGGAAGTGTTATTTCTAGTACAAAAAGTGCAGTTGTTAGAAAAGTTTTTTCTAATGTAGGAAAAAAAGGACTTAAAGAAGCCTTTACAGGGGTTGGTGAGGCTGTTGAGGAAACCTTGCAGCCAGAAAATTTGGTAAGCACTGCGCTTTCTGGTAGTGTTCATGCTTATGAAGATCACTTGGCAGATGGTGCTTTTGAGACCATAAAGCAAAAATATATAGATGGAAAATCATTAACATCAAGAGAAGCTTTTGTGATAAATAAAAGACCTCTACAATTGACAGAGACAGAGACGCTTAAGCTAAACGCAAGGTGTGGTGCTGAAATCCTTATATTCAAAAGAGCTATGGGATTAGAAGTAACTGCTGAAGATTTATTACCAAAACCAGATAAAGATACTCTAAAAACGCTTAAAGCTGATGCTGATGAAATAAGTGCTAGGGCAAAACGTTGGGGATTAAAGATACCAGATAAAACTCTTAATAATATGGCTATGGTAATGGCTGAGCAAAAATATCATAAACTTCAGCTTCAAGCGATTCAGCTTAAAGTACAAGAACTTCAATCTCAAGGAGATAAAACGCTTGATGATGTTGCTATGGTGGTGGCTGAATTAATTAAGTTAAAAGAGTACCAATCTCGAAGAGATGCTGAATTTAGTAGGAAAAGTACATCTAAAAAATATGCCGAAGATGACCTAGTATCAGATGGAGAACGCCATGAACCCTCTGCTCAGACTGAAGGAGCTTATGTGGACTCCTCCGTAGTCGAAGAGGACCATATGCCTGCCGCTGCAGATGAAGGTGACGATGTGCCAGAGGAAGCGCACCACGAACAGATTGCTCCAGCTGCAGAGAATCCAATGCCGGCGGAAGAACAACACGAACAACCGGTTGATGCTGGAGAAATTCATGTTGATTCTCCGATAAGTAAAAAAGATTATATACTCGTTGCTATAGCTGAAGCTGACTCGAAGCCTTCCATGCAGGTTGTGCCAGAGATTCCTTCTGGTACAGGTGCGGTATTATTTGATCAAATGTCACCGATAGACGCTATCTTTGCTGATGAGGCAAGTGCCACTGATAAGCAGGTCGCTGCTGCAGCGCAAGAATCCGTGACGAAGTCGGGGCTGTCGCTATCTTCTCTTGATGAGCCCAAGATTGATCAAAACTTAGCCAGAGAGGCTCTTGGAGAAACTGCTTTTAATATTCTAGAGAAAGTTGTGCTAGATAAAAAATCAGCCACCTTATTTAAAGTATTAAGAGAAATTGATAAAACAGACAGGCATGGAGAAATTACTTCAATGCCAAAAGTAGTCAAAAAAGTTGCTTTGGCTCATGGTAAAAGTAAAGTATTTGAAAAATGTTTAGATCTCTCAGGACTTGGTATAGCTAAGATTTTTTTCAAAGGGGCAGAAATTCTTGCACCCGCAGCTAAGTACTTAGCCGAGGATCGTTATAAAGACTATCTTGCCTATTTAGATAGTAATGGTGGTAGATATGACGCTCATGCCGATGAGCTTGCAGATCAAGTCGCTTTTTTTTTATTACCTGTGTTTGCTGCAAAAACTGCCGAAAAAGCTAAAGAAATTATTGGCGATGGGATAAATCTGGTTACGTCAGTTGGCGCGGATGCTGTAAATATGGGAGTAAAAGCAGCTGATGCTACCCTTGTGCAACCATTTAAAATTTCGCCAGTTACACATGCTGCTGTCAAAGCTGCTGCATCTTCCATGCACAATACTGGAGATAAAGGACTTGATCAGTTCGCTAAACTGCATGAAATGGGGCTTTATGCAGAGGCGGGAGATTGTCTAGATAGCGCGATCTTTGCTAAAGGCATTGCTACAGGACTGGATGAATTGGAGAAGGGTTTCACAATTGTTGATGACTCTGTTGATGCCATATCTCGTACAATAAGACAGGTTAGTCAATATGCAAATTCGGTAGCGAGTTTCATAACAGAAGAACCAGCACCTAAAAAACCAGTAACCTCTGTTTCAACGCCATCAGAAACTGGAGCTAAACCTAATTCAACCACTGTCACTACAACTTCTTCAGCTGCAAGTACGGTACCTTTTAAATCAACACCTCCCATAGTGAACCCTGATACGCGAAGTGAAGAAACTGGACTGCCTAGTGACGACGATGTTGCTATCGCCGTGGAAGCTGCAGCACTGATGACAGAAGATCAAAAATCTGCAAATGCAAGAATTGCAAGATTAGAAGGTTATATTGCCGATCATGATGATGCGTTATCATCCTGCCATGAAGAGTTAGCGGCTATAGATGCCGAACTCGATATTGCGCCAGCTTTGCCTGAACGTTATGGAAAAGTATTAAATCCATTATGGGAAGCGTACTCATTAAATCAAGAGGGAAATTTATATAAGGCTTATAAAAAATACGGTGAGGCTTATAGTACATTCTCAGAAACAGAGTCTAAGATTAGCAGGTTAAAATCGAGAAAAGAAGAGCTTAAATCTGATATACAGCGCCATGAAAAAGGAAAAGAGTTCGCTTTATCTGAACGTACAGCTGTAATTCAAAATGTTGTAGAAGATGGACTTGACTATGCTGATGCACTTAATTTAGCAAAAAGAGCTCGTGAACATGCAGACTTAATGAGCACTGGAGGAACCGGCGCTGGTTCGTTGCAAGAACAAGACTCTTCAACTACTTTGGAGCCTAAAGCAGCTTCTGCAGCTTTTGCTCCACTGGCAGCAAGAGAAAAAGAGCATGCGGCAGCCGCAAGCGGTCGCGCATCTTTTGTGATAGCTGTTTTACATCCTCCTATTAAGGTAACACCAATTTTTAAAATAAAGCCAGTGGCAGCAGAAGATTTAAGTTCCTCTTCTTACGCTCCTGCAGGTATGCAAAGAACAATAGAAGTCGCTACTTCTTTTTCGTATCCAGCAGCTGCCGCTTCAAAAGCTGCACCCCATCGATCCACACCGGTTCGCATTGATAAACTGGGATTTGACATAGAGTCACCAGATTATGCTCGAGATATTGCGCTTGCCCACTCTTTGAGCCCTAGTAGCCAAACACCTTTTTGTAAAAAAAGCATGGTATGTGAAACGGAAACAAGAACAAGATTGAAACCTCCTTCTTCTGAAGAGCTGGACGCCATTAGTGAAAGGGAAGACAAGGAAATCAGGCGTAGATGCAGTAAAGCTCTAGATTTTAGCCATGCTTATTCAAATAAAGGAATATTGGAACAACAAGCACGAAGTTCAACACAAAATTTGATAGCAGCTTTAGAAAAGGGTACCTTAAAAATGGAGCACGAAAAAATTAAAGCCCAAACTCTAAGAGCTAAACAGCAAGAAGAACTATCAAAAAAAATGTGTGATGAAAATAATGTAACCCTAAAGACTCTCAGTAAAGGGAATTTATGGACGCTCGATGGAGGATGGGGGCATTCGTTTTTGTCTTTAATCGGTCTTGCTAGCGGATCTGAGAGTGGGCTAATCCGAGCAAGAGAAGAGCATGAAAAATTATTGGCCTCAAAAGCGATGTTTGATATCGCGACAGTGCTTTTAGAACAAGACCCTACTTTAACCACACAGCAACTGGAACCTTTGCTTATTAAACACATACCAAGCTTATTTGAAGAAGAAAAGATGATATATCTTGATCTTACGGCTTAAAAAAGGCTCGCTTTTGCCGTGTGTGGTAATTTAAAAAATACGGTTATTGAATCGCCATCATCACACACAAAACCATAATTTCAATGATCGAAATCAGGAACATCTTGCGCGCCCATTTCAGGTCATTGCCAGTGGAAAATCCTTTGATACCGGTATATAGCCAAAACAATCCCAGAACCAGAGCAACGATACCGTAGCTCCAGCCGGTATAGCCGAAGAAGCTGGGGAGTACCGCAACGATGGTAAACGCAACGATGTACCACAACATACAGATTTTGGTATAACGAATGCCTTTTTTAACCGGCAAGATTGGCAGATCAGCGGCGATAAAATCTTGCATGCGGTAAATGGCGATGGCGTAAAAATGCGGCATTTGCCAGAGGAACATGATCAAGAACAACAGCAACGCGCCGGTGTCAAAGCGGTTGGTGACGGCGGTATATCCGGTTACCATTGGCACTGCGCCAGAAATCGCGCCGATGATGGTGCTGAAGGTGGTGCTGCGCTTTAAACAGATGCTGTAGATAATCACATAAACAAAGAAGCCAATAAAGGCAATCCATACGGTTAAGAAATTGGTGGTTTGATAGAGCTCCACAAAGCCTAAAGTCAATAATATGAACGCATAAACAATGGCAATAATGGGATGAATTTTGCGGGTGACGAGCGAGCGGTTTTTGGTGCGATCCATCAGTTGATCGATGTCGCGATCGATTAAATTATTAAAGATGCAGCCAGCGCCAATGATTAGCGCCATTCCTACCAACACCGATAAAAATAACCAGCCATCAAAGTGGTCGTGGGAGGCCAGGAAAAAGCCTCCACACAGCGTAATCAGGTTACCAAAGATAATCCCCGGCTTGAGGATTGAAAAAAATCTCACTAATTCACCATCATGTTGTAATTCAAGTTATACATGATCCACAAAGAACCGGTCACCACGATAACGATTACAATAAAGGTAAACACCAAAGCAACCCAGTTCCAGCTCTTATCTTCTGGATTAGATTTACCTAAGCGTAAGAAACAAATAATTTGCGTCACCAGTTGCAAAACACCCAACACCACCACGGCGATATACAACGATTCTTTGGGCAGCTGGTGCTGCGTGACAAGATGATACGCCAGCACCACAAAGATAACCGACAATACCAAGCCCGTGAGATAAAACCCCAGGATTTTTTGATTTTTACATGGATTGCTCATATTAAATCGCTCCCATCAGATAAACCAGCGTGAAAATACACACCCAAATTAGGTTGAGGAAGTTCCAGAACAGCCCCAAACAAATCAAGCGAGTCTTCATCGTTGGGGTAATTTTTTGTAACGAGAATTGAACGATCAAAACTAGCATCCACAACAAACCTACACATAAATGCACCCAATGCGTACCAAGCAAACTGAAGAATGCTGACAAAAAGGCGCTTTCATGCCAGCTGTGACCGGTGATATACAAGGCATGAAACTGCATAAATTCTTGATGTACAAACAGCAAGCCAATCAAAAACATCACCAACAACCAGGCTTGTACTTTGCGAACATCCCCCTGATGAAGGCTATTCAAACTTAACCCATAGGCCATACAACTGACCAGCAATAATAGGGTCTGACTGAATACCCAAGGCATGCTCGCCACACCAGCTATGCCAATATTACCAAAAGTATTATTGTGCAATACTGAATACGTGGCAAACTGTGCCGCGAATAACACGCAGTCACTGAGAATAAACAGCCAAAATCCAAAGATCACCTTACCCGCAGGATCGTGGTGACCATGGCTGTGTTCATGCCCGTGCGCATGATCATGGTTGTGATCACATGCTGCGTGATCGTGATGTTCGTTTTGCAATACTTGATCTGTCATGATTTCACCCCACGTAATGCGGCTTCGGTTTTTGCCACTTCGGCAGCCGTCACATAATAATCGGTATTAAAGTCAAAGGTTCTGGCAATTATACCTATCAACATCACAACGGCGCCAGCGATAATGACCAATGGCATTTCCCATACCATGCCAAAACCAAACACACCCGCAGCGATACCCACAATAAAACCAAGCGAAGTATTTCTGGGCATATGTATGTCGGTGTAATGCGGTCGCATCGGCACTGCTTTGTTATGCAAGGCCATTTGTTTTTCTTTCCAGAACGCATCACGGTCATCTACCACCGGCTCTACCGCAAAGTTGTAGAACGGTGCAGGAGAAGGAATCGACCATTCCAAAGTTCTGCCATCCCACGCATCACCCGTGGTATCGCGGTTTTGATCGCGTTGTTTGATACTGACAATCAACTGCACCACCAACGATACAATACCAAAGAAAATAACAAAAGCACCGAACATCGCAAACACCAAGTATGGGTGGTAACCGGATTCAACGGAGTAATGGTTGATCCTTCTGGTCATGCCCATCAAGCCCAAGACGTAGAGCGGCATGAATGCCATAAAGAAACCAACTACCCAACACCAGAATGCGCACTTACCCCAGCCCTCATGCAGTTTGAAACCAAACATTTTTGGGAACCAGTAGGTGTAACCCGCGAACAAGCCAAACACCACACCACCGATAATGGTGTTATGGAAATGCGCGACCAAAAACACGCTGTTATGTAACTGGAAGTCAACGCCAGGAACCGACATCAATACACCAGTCATACCCCCGATGGTGAAGGTTACCAAAAAGGCAATGGTCCACATCATCGGTATGGTAAAGGTGATACGGCCACGATACATCGTCGCCAGCCAGTTAAAGATTTTCACACCGGTGGGAATCGAAATAATCATCGTCGCAATGCCGAATACCGCATTTACATTGGCGCCAGCGCCCATGGTAAAGAAGTGATGTAACCATACCGTAAACGATAGAATCGTAATCACTGCAGTGGCATATACCATCGCCGCATAACCAAATAATTTTTTCTTGGAAAAAGTGGCGACCACTTCCGAGAAAATACCAAACGCTGGTAATACCAAGATATAAACCTCAGGGTGACCCCAGGTCCAGATCAAGTTGATGTACATCATCGGGTTGCCACCCATGTCATTGGTAAAGAAGTGCATACCGAAGAAGCGATCCAGGAACAACATGTTCAGGGTAATATTAAGAATAGGGAAGGAAATCACCACTAAAATCATTGCGCACAAAACTGACCAGGTGAACAATGGCATACGCATCAAGGTCATGCCAGGGCAACGCATTTTGATGATGGTCACCAGCACGTTAATACCCCCAATCAATGTCCCGATACCGGAAATCGACAGTGACCACAAGTAATAGTCCATCCCTACCGTTGGGCTATATTTCAATTCCGATAAAGGTGGATATGCCAGCCACCCTGCGGCTGCGAAATCCCCCACGATCAAGGAAATCATCACCAGCATACCGCCAGAAACGGTCAACCAAAAGCTCAGTGAGTTCAAATAAGGATACGCCACATCGCGCGCACCGATTTGCAGCGGCACAATGATATTGACCAAGCCAAAAACAAAGGCCATCGCCATAAAGAAAATCATGATCACGCCATGCGCGGTAAACACTTGGTTATAATGTTCTGGCGGCAAATACCCCATGTTGGCACCGACGGACATCGCTTGTTGGGTACGCATCATGATCGCATCAGAGAAGCCGCGTAGCAACATTACAAAGGCAAAAATCAAATACATAATACCGATTTTTTTGTGGTCTACCGAAGTCAACCACTCTTTCCACAACCAGGTCCAGCGTTTGGTGTAGAACAATACACCAACCACAGCAAGTGCAACCAGCCCCATGAAAGCGCCAGCACCCATGACAATCGGGTTGTGTAGTGGGAGGTCATTTAAGGTTAATCTTCCAAAAATCAGTTGTTGTAACTGTGACATATCCATTATCGATTCCCTTACCTTAAGAAGCAGATTTCATACCGCTCATATTTTTCATACTACTCATGTCTTGCATACCCATTGCCGCAGCATCTGGTCCGATATATTTCATGATGATGTTGTTAAACAAATTATCATCGACGTTGGAATACAGCTGTACGGTATGATCTTCGCTAGGCAATGCCAATTGGGTATAAGCCGCCCAGGTTAACTGTTGTGGCGACTGTTTCACCGTGCTAACCCATCGGTTAAACGCATCATTTGACACCACTCTGGCTGTAAATATCATGCCGGGAAAGCCATTACCACTAAAACTAACGGAGCGTCCAAAATAGTCACCAGGTTGGCTGGCGCTCAAATGCAACTGTGTTTTCATTCCCGCCATGGCGTAGATTTGCCCCGCCAACTGTTGAATTTGGAACGAGTTCATCGGCGCATCAGACGTGATTTTGAAATTGATCGGTGTATTCACCGGGAATTCCACAAAATCCAAGGTCGCAATGTGTTGATCCGGATAGATAAACAACCACCTCCATTGTAACGATACCGCCTGGATGGTAATCGGCTTGGTGTTCGACACCAACGGCTTGTAAGGGTCGAGCTGATGCGTCGTACGCCAAGTCATGGTCGCCAACACCACAATAATCAAAATTGGCAATACCCACCAGCCGGCTTCCAGCAAATTGCTATGCGCCCAATTCGGTGAATATTTCGCTTTAGTATTAGAAGCACGATAACGATAGGCGATCACAAAGGTAGCAATAATGACCGGCACCACAATAATGCACATCAGCAATACCGCATCGATCAACAGCTGCATTTCACGTGCCGCAATGGGGCCCTTGGGATTAAAGACTTCTGCGCCACAACCGGTCAGCAACAACAAGATGCCAACGGCCAGAGTCGCAAAAAGAAAATGTCGAAGCTTCTTCACAATACTCACTTCCTTTTCAGTTATCGTTGTTAGGATTTCCGCTGTATGGTAGCATATTATTTTGAAATCGCAACTGGAAATCTCTTGACACCACTAGCACGTAAGGTCGTTCTATCCCTCGCCAGCATTTATGCATTTCGCATGCTTGGTCTGTTTATGATTCTACCCATTTTAAGCTTATACACCCTACAACTCACTCATGCCACACCCACTCTAATTGGCTTGGCACTGGGCATTTACGGGTTAACGCAAGCCATTTTGCAAATCCCCTTTGGCATGGTGTCCGACCGTATTGGCCGCAAACCTGTTATTTTATTTGGTTTACTATTATTTATCCTCGGCAGCGTGATTGCCGCCCTGTCACACAATATTTACGGCATCATTATTGGTCGAGCCTTGCAAGGCGCTGGCGCCATCGGTAGCACCTTGATCGCACTGGTGGCCGATAGCACCCCTGATGACAAACGTCTGCGCGCCATGTCGATGATTGGCATGGTGATTGGCTTATCGTTTGTAATCGCCATGATTCTCGGCCCGTTGCTCAATGGCGTAATTGGACTGCACGGCATTTTTTGGCTAACGGCTGGCCTGGCCTGTTTAAGCATTGTGATGCTGACCACCATTCCCACCCCACCACGCCGCTTTCACCGCGAATGTGAACCAGCACCAGCACTGCACGCATTCAAAAAAGTATTGAAAATGCCCTCGTTATTACGTTTAGACATTGGCATTTTTTTATTACATGGGATTTTGATGGCGCTGTTTATCGCTGTTCCCGTGCTATTAAAAAATAGTGGCATGAACCAATCCTGGTTGTTCTATTTGATCATCTTATTCATCGCCTGCCTCTTGATGGTGCCATTCATGATCATCGCCGAGAAAAAACGCAAAATGCAATCGACTTTTCTAGGCGCCGTTATTGTGCTGACACTGAGCACGCTGGCACTATGGCAATGGCATCAAAACCTCATCGTCATCAGCGTGTTGCTGTGTTTGTTTTTTGCGGCGTTTACCTTACTAGAAGGCATGCTGCCCTCCTTAATTTCCAAAACCGCCCCACCGGAAAATAAAGGTACCGCGATGGGCATTTATTCCAGCGCGCAATTCCTTGGCGTTTTTTTTGGCGGCGCTGGCGGCGGCTGGGTGTTCAGTCATTTTGGCAGCAATGCGATTTTTCTGTTTTGTGCTGGATTGGGAATGATTTGGATTATGCTGTTCGTCATTAAAAAAATAAAACAAAATTTATAAATCACTCACTTTTTGAGAAAATATAAATTATGATTTATACATTAACAATAACAACCCTCCCGTATAAAATATAATTTATATTTCCGCGCTTTCAACAATCCATTCATATCTCAGCAAATATCGACTATACTTTATCAACAAAGCCATGGAGCAACACAATGACCACACAAACCAACCTACAAAAACTCACCATCCGTCACTTACTCAGACAATCCTGGCATCTCGTCTCGGGCACCAAGGGTGCGGTGTTCTGGTTGCTTTTTTCCGCATTACTGCTACTGGTTATATGCCAACTCATTGCTGCCAAACTTGGATTTCTGGGCGCTGCGCAGGGTTCAACCGCCGCAGTCTCTACCAAGAGCAGCTCAGCATTACAATATTTCTCTTCCATGCCGCTTTACCTTTGCCTTTCATTCATCATGGCGCCGTTTTTTGCGGGTGGATTTATGATCGCCATTCAACGCGCACAAGGTCAGGCGGTTAGCTCAACTTCCGGATTATTATATTTTTACAAATGGCTGCCACTGGGTGTCGCCATGATCCTCATCTCCTTGTTTAGCTTGATCATCACTGCCATCCTCATCCTCCTGCCCATCTCGATTCTGGAAGTGGTACACATCCATTTATCCACACCTGATTATGCTTACCTGGCTTATGGCACCATCGCATGGATTGCATTGGCAATCATCATCACTTATGTATTTCAGCTGCTCTGTATTTTTGCACTACCCCTGGTGATTGAAAAAGAATTCAACCCACTGCGCGCCGTCTGGGTCTCCATACGCGCCAGCTTTAAACACCTGCCCTTGATTATCTTACTGCTGATACTGAGCGTTATTTTAAACACCATCGGTATGGTGTGTTTCTTGGTTGGAATGCTGTGGACCATGCCGATGACCTTTATTATGTGGGGTATGGTGTATCGTTATATCATCGACCATCAAGTGAGCTAATACCCGCAATGAATATTGCATTTCAAGGCTGCAAAGGCGCTTATTCAGAACAAGCGATTGCTCGCTATTATCCCACCGCCATGGTCATTGCAAAAACCACGTTTGAAGACATCTTACAAGCCGTTGCTGATAGCAGCGCCGATTATGCAATGCTGCCGGTAGAAAACACCTTAGGTGGCACGGTATTACCCGCTTGCCAAGCACTAATCGCCAGCGGACTATCTCCCGTGGCAGAACATATTTTACCGATTCACCATATGTTAATGGCGCCTGCCAGCATTGGCACCATCAAAACCGCACTGTCACATCCACAAGCCTTGGCACAATGTCAGGATCACCTTAAGCAGCTGAACATTAAAGCTGAAGCGTTTTTTGATACCGCGGGTGCCGCTGAACATATTGCCAAATACCGCCCCGCCAACACTGCCGCCATTGCCAGTGCCTTGGCGGCGCAGCATTATCAACTGGAAATTTTACAATCCAATTTTGAAGACAAGCCGTTTAATCAAACCCGGTTTTTCTTGATTGGCCGCACCGCAGAACCCACCCAATCCAATACAAATTATAAAACATCACTCACGTTTACCTTGCCCAATCAACCCAATGCTTTGGCGTCGGTATTGTCGTTGCTGGGAACGCATCAGATCAACCTCAGCAAAATCGAATCCCACCCCACGCGCGAAAAAGCCTGGGAATATTGGTTTTTTGCGGATATGATGGGTCATGCACAACAGCAACCTTTGGCCACCGCGCTGGCAGAGATTCGGCCATTACTGTTGTCGCTGAATGTGATTGGCTCTTATCGAATTGAATAATAACAAAAAATCTTAGAAACATATATTTATGACACACACTTATATGACACACAAAATTGCGACACACAAAATTATGTGCCATACTGTCGTGAAATATCAGAGGACGTGTGAGCACACTTGGAATGATTTTATTTTGTCGAATAAAAACAGCATTATCTCGGAATTGATTGACCTTAGCCTGAATCAAAAAAGAGTGGTTAACTGTTTGGCACACCAACCAACCACCGAAATCCGCGGCAAAGATTTCTTACTCATGGCCAAAATCCCTGCTTCCACTGCAGCTCAAGCCGTTGAATCCCTTGAGAGTAAAAATATTGTTTTTAAAGATGAACAGGGTGTTTACCGGTTACTGGATCCAGCCGTGAAATCCTACATTTTGCAAAATACTTAATCCGCAAATGGATTGAAACACACGCCGACTTAACGGTATAGTAACCCAATAACGCCAGATCAGGAACCCTTATGTCGCTGCTTTCAGACCACCCCCACCGCCGCCAGAACCTGCTCACTGGAGAGTGGGTACTGGTATCACCACACCGGGCAAAACGCCCCTGGCAAGGCAAGCAAGAAGCGCCAACAGTTACCACCCAGCTCAGCCACGACCCCACCTGCTATTTATGTCCGGGCAACACGCGCATCAATGGCGAACAGAACCCGAATTATCCTGACACTTTTGTCTTTACCAATGACCATCCCGCGCTATTGCCAGATGCAGTAGATATAAACGCCGAACATCCCCTACTGCAAAGCCAAGCAGTACAAGGCACCACGCGGGTGATTTGTTTTTCACCCAGGCATGATCAAACCTTTGCTGATATGTCTGCGCCTGCGATTGAGCGGGTCATTGATACCTGGTCACAACAAATAACTGAACTGGGCAAAACCTACACCTGGGTCCAACTATTTGAAAACAAAGGTGAAATAATGGGCTGCTCCAGCCCACATCCGCACGGTCAAGTCTGGGCAAGCAAACATTTGCCCAATGAAGCGCTCAAAGAAGACCAACAACAGCGACAATATTGGCAAACACATCAGCGTAAACTGTTGTTGGATTACGCTGAACTCGAACAAACCAAAAAAACACGCATAGTGGTTGAAAACAATGACTGGCTGGTAGTCGTGCCGTTTTGGGCACTGTGGCCATTTGAAACGTTATTGCTGCCAAAATTTTCTATTAATCATCTACCACTATTAACTGAAAAACAACGACTTACTCTGGCCGAGATTCTGAAAAACTTACTAACACGCTACGATCGTCTGTTTGGTGTATCTTTCCCCTACTCGATGGGCTGGCATGGCGCACCACAAAACACCAACAACCAAGACCACTGGCAATTACATGCGCATTTTTATCCACCTCTACTGCGCTCTGCCAGCATCAAAAAATTTATGGTTGGCTATGAAATGCTGGCGGAAGCGCAACGCGACATGACGCCAGAACAAGCTGCAGAAAGATTACGAGGAGTTTAATCAATGCCACGCCGTTTATACCCCCTCTTTACTAAACAGTACCAACACGCGCCGACTTATGCCATTCGCTCGCCAGGCCGAGTCAATATTATTGGTGAACACACCGATTACAACGACGGCTTTGTATTGCCTATGGCGTTAGAAAAAGAAACACAACTGCTGATCAGTCCGCGCAAAGATCGAGCAATTGAACTCTTCAGCGCCAACCTCAAACAAGGAGTGCGCATTGATTTTGATAACTTAATACGCAACCCAAAAAAAGCTCGCTGGAGCCGTTATGCCGCCGCAGTGGCTTGGGCACTGGAGACTACGTTCAACCAAAAACTTAACGGTTTTAATGCCGTCATCTACAGCACAATACCGATGGGTGCTGGCGTTTCTTCTTCTGCCTCGTTTGAACTGGCAGTGGCCAAAGCCCTCAGCTTAACGAATGAATTAACCTGGGACCCCATTGTCATGGCAAAACTCTGCCAAACTGCAGAGAATAAATTCGTCGGCGTCAACTGCGGCATTATGGATCAGTTGATCTGCGCCACGGCAGTCAAAGACCACGCCAACTTGATTGATTGTCGCAGCTTGGAAAGTCAGCCGGTACCGCTGCCCAATAATACTGTGATCGTCGTCATGGACACCGCTACCCGCCGCGGTTTGGCCACATCGGCTTATAACGAACGTCGTCAACAATGTGAAACTGCGGCAGCAGCGTTAGGTGTTAAAGCTCTGCGCGATGCGACCATCGATCAATTACATGCGTTAAAAAGCCAACTGGATCTGCTCACCTATAAACGCGCGCATCACGTTATCTCTGAAAACAGCCGCACCCAACAAGCAGCCATTGCCATGAAAAACCACGATGCCAAGCAATTAGGGCAATTGATGGTCGACAGCCATCACAGCTTGAATCAAGACTTTGAAGTCACCAACGATGCTCTCAACACCATGGTCAATATCGCCAACCAAACTGCGGGTTGCTTTGGCGCACGCATGACTGGCGCTGGTTTTGGTGGCTGCGCTGTGGCGCTTGTCAATACTGAACATTGTCAGCAATTTATTGCGGAAGTGTCGAAGCAATATCAGCAAATCACGGGGTTGAAGCCCGCCTTGTACAGCAGTAAAGCGATGGCAGGGTGTGGGGAAATTTAAATTCTCTGCAACAACTCCACCAATAACCCTTCGCGCACACCGCCTAATGACAACGTTAACTGGCGAATCGGCAACACTTCAAAAATGGCTTTCAAAATCGCCACACCACCTGCCAACAAACTGGCACGGTCTTCACGCAAACCCGGCAATACAATGGCTTCAACGCGATGAAACGAAATTAATTTATCAATAACTTGATCCAACCCTTCGGCATCAATGCTGCCACCAGACAATCCACCGGCTTTCATGACGCGGCTAATCATTTGAATCGTTCCCGAAAACCCAACACACGCTTGCCAACCGGCTTGGTTAAATTCAGGGTTAATGGGCACCAATACTTCACGCGCTGCGGTAATGGCCAAATCAAATGCCTGACGCGTTAATGCGCCATCGGCAAAAAAACGTTGCTGAAAACTGACACAGCCCATTGCCAAGCTGACTGAACGCAAAATCTCGCGACCCTTGCCAATAATCAACTCAGTACTGCCACCACCAATATCTACCACCAGGGTTTGATGACGACTGGAACGTTTCGCCGTGGCGCCAACATACACCAACCGCGCCTCTTCATCACCGGAAATAATTTCAATGGAAAAGCCCAATGTCTGCTGTGCTTGCACTAAAAACGCTTCACTATTTTTGATGGTACGCAAGGTGTAGGTGCCAACCGCGTGTACTTGCTTGACTTGATAACGCTGTAATAGCGTGGCAAATTCTGCTAAATAAGCAAGTGCTTGTTGCTGTGCGGCTAGCGTCAATTCACCTTGTTCGTTAATGCCCAAGCGCAACTGTGCCTTAAATTTATGACGCCTCAAAGTCTTAAAGCGCTTGCGCGCGTCGACCTGTACAATACACAGGTAAAAACTGCTGGAGCCCAAATCGATGATGGCAATATTTTTGGTCATTAGAGAGTTGCATCTTATGATAATTAGAGGCATTATACAGTAAATTAAGTTTCAACCCACATAAGGAAAATACCATGAGCGACGTCGTCAAAACTTTCAGTGATGCAAGCTTCGAAGCAGATGTATTGAAAAGCACCCTACCCGTATTAGTGGATTTCTGGGCAGAATGGTGCGGTCCCTGCAAAATGCTGGGGCCTATTTTTGGAGAAGTGGCTGGGCAATTCCAAGGCAAAGTAGTGTTTGGCAAAGTTAATGTTGATCACAACAACGACACCCCTGCGAAATATGGTATTCGCGGCATTCCTACCATGCTGTTATTCAAAAATGGCCAAGTTGCAGCCACTAAGGTCGGCGCATTAACCAAAGGCCAATTGGTCGAGTTTGTGAATGCTCATTTGAAATAACTTGCATTTCACCATTATCCTCATTACAATTTAACCATCTGCGGCCATCGCCGCAGATTTCTCTTCTTTCAATATTGCCCCTCACCTTCGCCGGTTTCACTTTCACACTAATCACAGGTCCTTATGAACTTAACAGAATTGAAGCAAAAATCCCCCCAAGAATTAATGGAAATCGCCCAAGAAATGGGCTTGGAAAACATGGGACGGGCCCGCAAACAAGAGATTATCTTCTCGATTTTAAAATCTCACGCCCGCAAAGGCGAAGATATTTTCGGTGAAGGTGTTCTGGAAGTGTTACAAGACGGCTATGGCTTTTTACGCGCCTCCAACAGTGCCTATATGGCCAACCCCGACGATGTGTATGTCGCACCACAAATCATTCGCCGCTTAAATTTACGCACCGGCGACAGCATCATGGGCAAGATCCGCCCCCCCAAAGAAGGCGAACGCTATTTTGCCATTACCAAAATTGACTCGGTGAACTTTGACCACCCGGAACAAGCCAAGCACAAAATTTTATTTGAAAACTTAACGCCGTTATTCGCGGAAGAACGCCTCAAAATGGAAATTGGCGATGGCTCCAAAAACGACTTAACCGCTCGTGTCATCGACTTGGCTGCACCGTTTGGTAAAGGCCAACGCGCCTTGATCGTGGCGCCGCCGAAAGTGGGCAAAACCATTATGATGCAAAACATCGCGCAATCGATTTCCACCAACTATCCCGAATGCTACCTGATCGTACTACTGATCGGCGAGCGCCCAGAAGAAGTAACCGAAATGGAACGCACCATCCGTGGTGAAGTGGTGGCCAGCACCTTTGACGAACCGGCTACCAAGCACGTTGCCTTGGCCGAAATGGTGATTGAAAAAGCCAAGCGCCTGGTAGAACATCGCCAGGACGTGGTGATTCTGCTCGACTCCATTACTCGTTTAGCCCGCGCTTATAATACCGTTGCACCCTCCTCCGGAAAAGTTTTGTCCGGTGGTGTGGAAGCCAATGCGCTGCAAGGTCCGAAGCGTTTCTTCGGTGCCGCACGTAACACCCAAGAAAGCGGCAGCTTAACCATCATCGCCACGGCGTTGATTGACACTGGCTCAAAAATGGATGAAGTGATCTTTGAGGAATTTAAAGGTACCGGTAACATGGAGTTGCATCTGGACCGTAAGATCGCCGAAAAACGCGTCTACCCAGCCATCAACTTCAACAAATCCGGCACCCGTCGTGAAGAATTGCTGACCACCCCAGAAGAATTACAACGCCTGTGGATTTTGCGCAAAATTATGCACCCGATGAACGAAATCGCAGCGATGGAATTTTTGACCGAACATCTCAAAGACACCAAAACCAACGATATGTTCTTTGAAGCGATGAAGCGACAGTCTTAATGAAATCATGAAAAGTCGCTATCTCCCGCTTTTTTTACTTCTGGCACTCGGTATTATTTGGGGATCAGGGTATTCCATTGCACGGTATTGCGTGACTCATGGCGTACCACCCTTGGGATATTCGTTTTGGCAATCCATTGGACCTGCCATTTTTTTACTCTTGTGCGTGATCGTGCGTCGGCATCGAATGCCTTTCAACCCTCAATACTTGCGCTATTATATTTTGTGCGGTGTCTTAGGCATCGCCATTCCCAACACATTGATGTACTACTGCGCCGCACATTTACCTTCGGGGTTGATTGCCGTGATGGTCAATACGGTTCCTATTTGGATTTATCCGCTTGCCCTTTTATTTGCTCAAGAAAAATGGAGCACCAAACGCTTATGTGCCGTCATGTTGGGCGTGATTGGGATTTTATGGATCGTCATAGAGGGCTCCCAGTGGTCAAGCATTGGCTCTGTGCCCTGGATGTTATTATTGTTATTAGTGCCACTATCCTTTGCACTCTGCGCCCTCTTTATTGCAGCTTTTAGACCCGTTCCTGCCGAATCAATGAGTTTATCCGCAGGCATGTTGATTGTCTCCGCCCTGTGCGTCACGCCTTGGACGTTTCATTTGAAAGATTTTTATGGATTTGCCTGGCCATTACAACTCAATGACTGGCTAATTTTATTAGAAATCGCCCTCTCCAGCGTAGGCTATGTAATTTTGTTTGCTTTACTCAAACGCGCAGGGCCTGTGTTTTATAGCTTAGTAGGCGGCGTTGTTTCACTCACCGGGTTATTCTGGGGATGGTTGGTTTTCCACGAAACCCTCACACTTGGAAACCTATGCTCCATTATTTTAATTTTACTGGCTTTACTCTTGATGCAACCCTCCAAACAAGCGCTGAAAGAACTTTAATTACGCTTTAGATTGCTCTATAGATTTAAAAATATAACTCATGTCAGCTAACCCACCTCTTGCGGATCCACATCTAATGACCAGCGGATTTTACGTGCAGGGGTTTTGTATAAAGCCGGCAACACTTGATATAACGCTTGATGCAACCGTGCACGATCTTTCGATTGTAGCAATAATTGAAAACGATGATAACCCGCTTTTTTATGCATTACTGCGGGGATGGGACCTAAAATCATTAATTCGGGAATCGCCAATTGCTGCAACGTTCTTTTTAACGCTTGTAAAAATAATTCAGCATCGGGTTTACTCATCGCCTCGGCGCGAAACAGCGCCAGATAAGCAAACGGTGGCCATTGTACCTGCTCACGTTCTTGCATCAGCTGTTGCGCAAAGGCACAATAACCCTCTTTCAACAACACCATCAGTAACGGGTGTTGTGGCTGCAGGGTTTGAATATAAACTTCACCAAGTTTAGATTCACGTCCAGCACGACCGGAAACTTGTAAAATCAACTGCCCCACCCGTTCAATGGCGCGAAAATCACTGCTGAATAATCCGGCATCGGCATCGATCACCCCTACCATAGTAACACCCATAAAATGGTGTCCTTTAGCAAGCATCTGGGTGCCGATCAAAATATCCGCTTCGCCGGAATGACCTTTTTCTAAGAGCGCGGTGAGCTCGCCTTTTTTCTGCGTGGCGCTACGGTCAATGCGCACAACCGAACGCGTCGGGAATGCTTGTTGTAACGCTTCCTCAATACGCTCCGTACCCGCGCCTACTTCTAACAACGCCTCAGTACTTTTACATTGCGGACACTGTTTCATCACTGGTCGGCTGTGCATACAGTGATGACACAACAAATGCGAGGGATAACGATGCAGCGTGTATGGCCGTTCGCAATGGCCACACTTGGCACTCCAGCCACAATGATGACACATCAATACCGGCGCATAGCCACGGCGATTTAAAAATAATAATACCTGGCCACCTTGCTGTAAATGCTGCTCGCAGGCTTGCAACAAGGGTTTTGATAGACCATGTGATAATGGTTGTTTACGCATATCGATCAAGTGAAATTGTGCTGGCTTGGCATCGCCGGCGCGTTGCGATAATACCAAATGCTGATAACGCTTGCTGATTAACGCATGATACAGTGTTTCTAGTGCTGGTGTTGCTGAACCCAGCATAATCGGAATATTCTCCAACTGCGCGCGCTTGATCGCCACTTCGCGTGCCGAATAACGCAGGCCATTTTGTTGCTTGAAGGACAGATCATGTTCTTCATCGACAATAATTACACCTAACTGCTGACACGGTACAAAAACGGCCGAACGGGTACCAATGATAATTTTCGCTTCGCCGGTTAATGCCCATTTCCAATGCTTCACTTTTTCAACTTCGGTTAGCGCCGAATGCAAAGTAATGACAGGAACATCAAACCGTTTTTGAAACCGCTCAACCGTTTGCGGCGTCAAGCCAATTTCCGGCACCAGCACCAAAGCCTGATTACCTTGCGCGATCACCTGTTCAATCAGTTGCAGATACACTTCGGTTTTACCGCTGCCAGTGATGCCTTCTAACAACGAAACTTGAAATTTATGCAGATCAATGGCGTTTAATGCGTGTTGTTGTTCAACATTTAGCATTAATTTATTTTGAATTTGGGTAGATGAAATGGGAGATTGTTTTGCAGCAAATGCTTTCCCTTCACACAACCGCCTCAGCATCACCGTTTGAAAACAATCGCCCAACGGATGGTGATAATATTGTGATACCCAGCGAATTAACGCCAATAAAGTCTCGGGGAAAATCGAGGTAGCATCAATCACTTCAATGATGGGCTTCAACCGCGCCACATCAAATTGACTGTGATCAATCAAAGCATCGATAATACCCACAACTTTACGATGCCCCAACGGCACCAAAACCCGTCGGCCCACCCACGTTGCATCCACCAACTCTGTGATGGACTCCGACACTTGATACGCCAACCCCCCTAAAAAAGGGCCAGGAACGGCTACTCGAACTAACTGTTTATTCATGCTTTTTTTACTTTTTTCTTATAATATCCACAGAGTTATCCACAGAAAATTGCTCTACTTCCAAAAAATCATATCCTGTGGATAATTTTGTGAATTAAATGGAAAAACTCAGTCGTTATCTTCACATTAATTCTTACCCCATCGCAACAAAATCATAAAAAATACAATAAATTTCAAATATTTAAATAATTAATTTAAAATAAATTTCACTGACTTGCTGCATTCTACCACACTCGCCAGATGTGCATAACCTAAAAAATATTTTAAAATAACCCCTTGACAACCGTCTTGTTTTTTAAATTTTGCAATTATTTGACAAAAGTTATCAACATTTTTTGATCATTTTCAAAGAGACGACAATTGTCAAGAGGGGGAGGGTGAAATTATAACACCAACTTCTGCTGCAGCATCTGTTCCAATTTCACAGTATCTTTGGCAAACAAACGAATGCCTTCTGCTAGTTTTTCCGTCGCCATTGGGTCTTCATTAAGCGCAAAGCGGAACGCGGTTTCATTAAACGACACTTTCTGTAAATCTAAGGCTTTGGCGGCTTGCGCGGTTAATACTTGTTTCAAATTACCCGCATCTTGCTGTAATTCACTTAACAACGTCGGGCTAATAGTCAGATAATCACACCCCGCCAATTGTTCAATCTGGCCTTTGTTGCGGAAGCTTGCACCCATGACAATCGTGGGGTAATCAAATTTGCGGTAATACTGATAAATTTTGGTGACGGATAGCACACCTGGATCTTCTACTGCCGTGTAATCACGTTTTTCATGATTTTTATACCAATCATAAATACGCCCAACAAACGGTGATACCAGCGTGATTTTAGCTTCTGCACACGCCACCGCTTGCACAAAATGGAACATCAAGGTTAAATTGCAATGAATGCCTTCTTGTTCCAAGATTTTCGCAGCTTGAATACCTTCCCACGTCGCCGCAATTTTAATTAACACTCGTTTGGAGTCGACCTTTTCAGCGGCATAATGCTTGATAAGTTCCCGCGCGTATTGCAAGGTGCCTTGTGTATCAAACGACAACCGCGCATCCACTTCGGTCGATACCCGTCCCGGGATCAACTGCAAAATTTCCCTGCCGAACAATACCGCGACTTTTTGCAACGCCAGATGCACTTGCGTTTTGATAGACGCGCCCTGCTGCCTGGCAAACTGAATTGCCTCATCCACCAAATGCTGATACTGCGGCATTTCCGCGGCTTTCAAAATCAAGCTCGGGTTAGTCGTTGCATCTTGCGGTGCATAACGCTGAATCGATTGAATATCGCCGGTATCCGCCACCACCGTGGTCATGTTTTTGAGCTGGGTTAATTGGTCCGTCATGGTGCACTCCTAATATATTCTGTTCATTGTAAAGCAGAGAGGACAACGTTAGCAATTAATGTTAGAATGCTCACAAAAATTGCATTATGAAACTCTCCGACGCACTTACCAAACTCAAAGCCGCTGGCTATCAGGAACGCACCCAACAAACCGAGATGATGCTCTTGGTGGAACGCGCCATCCAACAAAAATCCATCGCAGTAATTGAAGGCGGTACCGGTATTGGCAAAACCTTTGGCTATTTGATTCCACTGCTGCTCAACACCAACGCTGATACTCATATTGTCATCGCTACGGCGACGGTTAATTTACAAGAGCAACTGGCCGCGATCGACATCCCCCAATTACAGAAAATTTTAGGCATACGTATCAACGCTGAAGTCGCCAAAGGTCGGCGGCGTTATGTCTGCCTGAATCGACTGTACAACCAACACTCCGGCCAGGGTGAATTAATGATGTATGGTGTGGAGCAAGCCAGCTTACCCTCACAAGCCAATCAGCAGCAAATTCAAACCCTGATTCAATGCTTTGAAGCCGGCAAATGGGACGGCGACAAAGATGCATTGAGCACCAGCGTTGATCATCTGTTATGGCAACAGCTGACCACCGATGCTGCGGGTTGCAGCAATAAGCGCTGCAGCTTTTTCCAAGAATGCCCTTACTTCAAAGCCAAACGCAGAATGGGTCAGGCGGACATCATCATCGCTAACCACGATATTTTATTATCCGACATCGCCATGGGCACCGGTAGTTTATTGCCCAAAGCCGATAAAACATTTTATATCATCGATGAAGCCCACCACTTCCCGCAAAAAGCGGTGCAACACTTTAGCAGCACCGTGGGTTTACGTAGCGCGCAGGATTGGCTCGATGCCATGATCAAAGGCGCGCAGGCGACGCTTCCCCTCATTGAAGGTGAATCTAATGTGGCTTACGATTCATTTGCCGAGACCTGCCAGGTAGTCAAAGCACAATTAGAGCCTGTATTTGAGCTGGTGCACAGCAATTTTGCGCTACACCAAAAAGAAAATACCTGGCTGTTATCCGAGAAACCTGAAGCCTTGATTCAATTGCTAAAACCACTGGCGCAGGACTGCAAAAAGATTTTGAATAAATTGACTGCGGTGCGGCAAAAACTCACTGAACGCAATGACATCAACCCGATCACCAATTTCGATCAACACTTGGCAGGATTGGGTTATCATATCCATCACAGCGAAATGCTTTATCGCACGTTCGATTTATTTTGTCATGACCAAGCGGAAGGCGAAGCTCCTATCGCGCGCTGGTTTAGCCTGGCCAAAGACAGTTCGCATAAAAACGCGCGACCCAATTATCTCTGCCACGCCGCGATGATTTCGGCTGCCAATATTTTAGTCTCACAATTTTGGGACAAAGTTGAACAAGGTGCCGTGCTATGTTCTGCGACGTTACGTGCACTGGGTCAATTTGAAGATTTCTTGCAAAAAACCGGTTTAGAGTATTACCCAACGGTGCAAACCGCAGCGTACCTCTCCCCGTTTGAATACCAAAAATCGACACTCAATATTCCGCTGATGAAAACCGTGCCACAAGGCGAAATGGCGGATGCACACACCCAAGAGCTCGGTGAACTGTTGCCAAAAATTCTCGAGCAAGAAACCCATGGTGTATTGGTACTATTCACCAGCCAACGGGTGATGGCAGCAGTATACGACGCTATGCCACCCAACGTGCGCAAACATGTTTTATTGCAAGGCGATTTACCTAAATCGACGCTGCTACAACAACACAAACGCGCCGTTAATCTCAACAGCCTGAGCATTATTT
>CANJVU010000024.1 GCA_947478525.1 Thiotrichales bacterium | reverse complement strand
CGTCTGGCGCTTTAAATTCTACCGATTTCACTACCCATGGTGAAACAAGGCCAAGTCCAATGCTAAATATCTCTTCTCCGTTCATAGCAGTTTTTGATTGGTTGATTTGGCTTCAAGTATATATTACCCACTCAAAACGACATAGACCCATCTTTTTTCAGCACTTTGATTTGAGAAAGGTTTGACAAGCGGCAAACCCTACATAAATGTTTGTAATCCAATAGAGGCAACTTGCAATAAAATTAATACCACTAAGGGCGATAAATCAATCCCACTAAAGGGCGGTAAGACGCGGCGCACCGGGCGCAGCACTGGTTCGGTTAATTGGTTAAGCAGGCGTGCGTTGGGGTTGTTGCTGTCTGAAAACCAGCTGGCAATAGCGCGGAGGATGATGGCAAAGAAATAAAGGTTTAACACCATTTGCAGCAGTTTTAGCAGACCCAGTGTGATTAACCAGCTGTTGAGGGGGTATTGAAATAACCAGGCGATCAATGCTAATTGTGCGCATTGTAATATCAGCATCAATACCACTGCAGCCATATCCAGTCCAAACCAACCAGGGATGATTTTGCGTAAGGGTAGCAGCGGTGGGTTGGTCACTTTCATCAACAGTTGACAGAAGGGGTGGTAAAAATCGGCTTTGACCCATTGCAGTAAAAAACGCAGCATCACTGCCACAATATAAATTCCAAATAAGGTGTTGAGTAAAAATTGAATAATATTCAGTAAAGTCAAAGACATAGGTAGATTCACTCGTGTTTAGATTTTTTATTGCGCCACCACAGCCATAAGGCACCGATGCCAACCACCACAATAAGGGCAATGGTAATTATGCTGCTGGCCATCGATTCATATTTTGAGAGCAGATGTAAAAAATGCTCAAAGGCTTTGCCGAGATAATAACCCCCGAGCACAAAGGTGCAAGACCACAAAATGCCGCCAATAAAGTCATAGAAAATAAATTTTCTTTTGGAAATAGGGCTAATACCCAGCACGGTGGGAATAATGGTGCGCAAGCCATAGGCATAGCGTAAACCAATGATCAGCCAAATCCCATAACGATCCAGTAGTTTGAGAATCACATCTGCTCTGGCATGGAATTGTGGTCTTTTATCAAGATAAGTCTGGCCAAAGAAACGGCCAATGAAGAAAAAAGCACAATCATGAATCATGCTTCCAACCAGTGCGAATAGAATCAAAATCCATACGTGTAAAATGCCTTGTTGCGCGGCGATACCACCAGCAATCAAGAAGGTTTCGCCTTCAATCAATGCACCAAAAGCCATTAACCAATAACCATAAACCATAATCATATGATGTAATCCAGGGCTCATCTTGCGCCTCCACATTGAGCACGATGGCGCAATACATGGTCCATCAATACCAGTGCAACCATAGCTTCCGCAATGGGGGTGGCGCGGATGCCGACACAAGGGTCATGGCGGCCTTTGGTCGTCACTTCAACGTCATTGCCGTGAATGTCGATGCTTTGCGCGGGCGTAATAATGCTGGAGGTGGGTTTAAGCGCGATTTTAACAATGATGGGTTGGCCAGTGGAAATACCCCCCAACATGCCGCCACTATGATTGCTTAAGAAACCTTGCGCTTTCGTTATTTGATCACGATGTTCACTACCACGTTGTGCCACCACGTCAAAACCGTCACCAATGCCGACGGCTTTCACTGCGTTAATGCTCATCAGTGCATAGGCCAGCTCTGCGTCGAGTTTATCAAACACCGGTTCACCCAAGCCAATCGGAACCGAGTCGGCAATGACCGTAACTTCTGCGCCAATCGAATCGCCGTCTTTGCGAATATTGTGGATCAGTTGTTCCAGGAGCGCAATTTTATCGGGATCGGCGCAGAAGAAGGGGTTTGTATCGACATGCTGCCAGCCGTGATGACCGAGTTTGATCGATCCCATCTGTGACAAATAACCCCGAATTTGGGTGCCGAATTGCTCACGTAAATATTTTTTAGCAATGGCGCCCGCAGCGACGCGCATGACGGTTTCTCGGGCTGAAGCTCGGCCACTGCCGCGGTAATCGCGAATACCATGGTATTTGTGGTGATAGGTAAAATCGGCATGACCTGGGCGAAATTTATCTTTGATGTCATCATAATCTTTCGAGCGATGGTCTTCATTTTCAATCACCAAACCAATCGGCGTGCCGGTAGTTTTGCCCTCAAAGATTCCCGACAGAATTTTTACCTGATCGGGTTCACGACGCTGAGAGGTGTACTTCGATTGTCCCGTACGGCGACGTTCTATTTCCATTTGCAGATCGGCTTCGCACAGCGCTAATCCAGGAGGGCAGCCATCAATAATGGCACCAAGGGCGATGCCATGACTTTCACCGAAAGTGGTAACTACGAAGGATTGGCCAATGCTATTTCCTGACATGTTGCGCCTTGCGTGACTAAAACATCAGGGTTCATGATAGCAAGGTTAGCTTTCATTGTCATCCTTGCGTTTGTAGATTCTCGCCTTCCCGGGAATAACGACACATCTGTGTGCTTATGTGTTTGGCCAATGCAGACTTGCACCGTATTTTTTCAACCAGGCACGGCTTTCGATATAGTGTGGGCAGAGAAACGCCACGGTTTTCCAGAAGCTCGCCTGGTGATGTGGTTCGGCCAAATGGCTGACTTCATGTGCAACGATGTAATCAATCACCGGTTCAGGTGCTTGAATCAGCAGCCAGTTATAACGCAAATCACCTTGGGCGGAACAGGAACCCCACTTTGATTTGTAATGGGCGATTTTAACGCCGCTGAATGATTTATTCAGCTGTGCGGCTGCCATCAGTGATTTTTGTAAAAATAATCCCTGCGCTTGTTCGTGATACCACGCCAACAAAGCGGTTTCAGCATGAGCTTCTGAGGGTGCGTAAAGGGTGATTTTATCTGGATCGAGTGTAACCTGGGTAATCGGGTGTGTAATCAAATTAACCGTGTAAGGCTCACCTAAGTAATGCAAAATTCCTTCTGGGTGCAGCGATTTTTTCGACACCGCCAGTTTGGCATGCTTTAGTTTGGCTTGTTGGTGTTCAATCCAGTGGCGTTTGTTTTTTAATAATTCAAGTAGATATTGTTCTGGGCAGCGTTTGGGTGCGGTAATAATCACCATGCTATCTTTTACTTGTAGTGAAATGGTTTTTCGCCGATCGGAGCGTTTGATTTGAAAATGAATATCAGTGCTCATCTTAGGTAATGCTCTTTAAGTCAGGTCTTTGCAATATAGTAGAAAAATGCCATCTTCGCCACTGCTGATTTCAATCCAGGTAAAAGGCAGTTCAGGAAATTGGGCTTCTAATGCAGGAAAGCTATTGCCGACTTCAACCAGCAGGGCACCTTTTGGCGTTAAGTAATGCTTGGCCTCGCGTAGAATGTGTTTGGTGATATCCAGGCCATCGCTGCCTGAGCTTAAGCCAATCTCTGGCTCATGACGATACTCCGCGGGCAGATCACTCATGTCCGCAGCATCAACATAAGGTGGGTTGCTGATGATCAGGTCATAACGTTGGCCTGATAGTGCGCTGAACACGTCAGATTCTATTAGGCGAATTCGGTCTTGCAGGAGATGGTCGGTGACATTACGTTTGGCCACTGCCAGCGCATCTTTGGAAATATCAACGGCATCGATATGTACATTGGGTAGGGCGTAGGCAGTGGCGATTGCCATGCAACCACTGCCGGTACATAAATCCAGTACGCGGAGAATTTTGCCGGAATCGACCCAGGGTTCAAATTGCATTTGAATCAACTCGGCAAAGGGTGAGCGGGGCACTAAGACTCTTTGATCTACATAAAATTTTAGACCCGAAAACCAGGCTTCGTTGAGCAGATAGGAAAGGGGGATTTTTTGCCTGATACGTTGTTGTGCCAGTTGCTGAATGCGCTGTAATTTTTCTGGTGTAACCAGTTGATTCCAAAGTGCTTCATCCGTGTCGAAGGGGAGTCCGCAGACTTGAAAGACCAGGAAAAAGGCTTCATCACCTGCATTCTCAGTGCCATGGCCAAAATATAAATTTGATTCAGAAAACTGTTGGGTGATTTGATCGATCAGTTCTATAAGGGTAGGTAAATTTTCCATAAAAACCACATGATTATATTGTTACGATTGACTATAGCAAAATGCTGAGTTATAATGTCCGTTCTTAAGCATTTGCAGAGTATCATACACTTATGTCTATTGAATTGCGACCCTTTACCACCGAAGCAGAGATGAAGGAATATTTGGATTTTGCGACCAATGACTATGGTATTGCCATGTATCAGGCGGGAGAGTACCCCACGTTGGAGGTCAGTCACCGTGCCTCACAAGAGGAAGTATTTTCATTTTATAACACGCCAAAACCCGGCAAAGCGCATTATCCATTCCATATTTATTCAACCGCAGATAATGCCAGGGCGGGTACCTTGGAAATGGTGACCGTCGAGCGTTGGGGAATGCTAGTGGGGTTTGTCAATTTTATCTACATCGCCCCCGAGTTTCGTCGCAAAGGTTATGCCATGGCGGCCATGACCTTAATGGAAGATGAAGTGCGTAAGTTAAAGTTGAATGTGATTGATTTGAACGTGTTGATCCATCGGGCTGGGCCACAAGAGATGTACAAACGCTTGGGTTATGAAGTGAAGCGACGTTGGATTGGTGGTTATGCGCAACACATCACGCGGGTTGATATGCGAAAAACGCTCGCGTAAAATGCTCGAAGCTGTTGCTTAGTCGGCTCTCATCTTGTATTTTGGCATTCATGGTAGAACATTGGCGAGAAGTGTATCGCTAAACGCTCGCATCAACGGTATAATGACCGTCTGATTTGAAGCAGAGAAATCCCATGACCGACTACAAAAACACCCTCAATCTCCCCACCACTGAATTCGCGATGAAAGCGAATTTATCACAACGTGAACCCGGTTTTCTGGAAAAATGGCAGATGACTGGGTTGTATCAAAAAATCCGTGCGCAGTTTGTGGGTCGTAAAAAATTTATTCTGCACGATGGCCCCCCGTACGCCAATGGTGATATTCACGTCGGTCATGCGATTAATAAAATTCTCAAAGACATGGTGGTGAAATCCAAAACCTTAAGTGGTTTTGATGCACCCTATGTGCCTGGATGGGATTGCCACGGGTTGCCGATTGAATTGCAGGTGGAAAAGCAGGTGGGTAAACCGGGGGTTAAGGTTGATGCCAATACTTTTCGCCAAAAATGTCGTCAATATGCGGCGGAGCAAATCGATCGACAACGTGCGGACTTTATTCGTTTGGGCGTGTTTGGAGATTGGCAGAATCCTTACCGTACCATGGATTTTTCCTATGAAGCCGATATTATCCGCAGCTTAGCGCAAATCATCAAAAATGGTCATTTGCACAAAGGTCATAAACCGGTGCATTGGTGTATGGATTGCCAGTCGTCGTTGGCGGATACCGAGGTGGAATATCAAGACAAAACTTCTCCTGCTGTTGATGTACTGTTTGCCGTTTCAGAACCGAAAAAATTATTGGCAGCGTTTGGCATCGAAACGCTTCCCAAGGTGCCTATTTTTACGATGATCTGGACCACCACGCCGTGGACCTTGCCTGCCAACCAAGCAGTAACGGCAGGTAAAAATATTGAGTATGTGCTGGTAGAATGCGAACATAAGAATCGTAAAATGGGCATTATCGTTGCGGAAGCATTGTTGGAATCAGTGTTGGCGCGTGGCGAAGTGTCTCAGCATTGCGTATTGGCGAAATGCTTTGGGTCGCAGTTGGAACACTTGCAGGTCGACCATCCGTTTTATCCCAAACAAGTGCCGATTATTCTAGGTGATCATGTTACCACTGAATCAGGTACCGGTTTAGTGCATACCGCCCCAGCTCATGGTGTTGAGGATTATGCCGTTTGTCAGCAATACAAAATTGCCGTTGAAAACCCTGTGAATTCAGCAGGGGTTTTTATCGAAGGCACGCCATTGGTTGAAGGGCAATTTGTGTTCAAAGCCAACGATGCCATTATCGATGAGCTACAAATGCATGAGCATTTGTGGGCGCTGGTCAAATGGGTGCACAGTTATGCACATTGCTGGCGCCACAAAACCCCGTTGATTTTTCGTGCCACGCCACAGTGGTTTATTAGCATGGAACAAAACGGCGTGCGTGACTTGGCGTTAAAGGCCATTCGTGAGAAAGTGAAATGGATTCCCGATTGGGGGAAAAGCCGTATTGAAAAAATGATCGAGAATCGCCCGGACTGGTGTATCTCGCGCCAACGTACCTGGGGTTCGCCGATCCCATTTTTTATCAACAAAGCGACGGATGAGTTACATCCGCGTACGGTTGAGTTAATGGAAGCCGTTGCTGCGCGCGTTGAGCAAGGGGGTATTGAAGCGTGGTTTGAATGTTCAGTGGAAGATTTTCTGGGTGATGAAGCTGCCCAGTATCGCAAAGGTCCAGATACCATAGATGTGTGGTTTGATTCCGGCTCGAGCTTTGCGGCAGTTTTACAGCGTCGTCCTGAGTTGACGTATCCCGCCGATCTTTATTTGGAAGGCTCAGATCAACACCGCGGTTGGTTTCATACGTCGTTATTAGCCTCGGTTGCCAGAGAGGGCGTTGCGCCTTATAAGCAAGTATTAACGCATGGCTTTACGGTTGATGACAAAGGTCGCAAGATGTCAAAATCACTGGGTAATGTGATCGCGCCGCAGAAGGTCATTCAGCAATATGGTGCCGATATCCTGCGTCTGTGGGCGGCGTCCAGCGATTATCGCGGTGAAATTGCCTTATCCGACAATATATTAAAGCACAATGCCGATACATATCGCCGCATTCGTAATACCGTACGGTTTTTGTTGGCCAATTTGGATGGTTTTGAACCGAGCATGCTCTTGAAAAATGATCAGCTGCTGGCGATTGATCAATGGATTGTGGCTCGGGCTTTAGAGTTGCAACAAGACATCATTAATGCCTATGACGAATACCAGTTCCATGGAGTGGTGCAAAAAGTTCATCATTTCTGTGTCATTGATTTAGGGGGCTTTTACCTGGATGTGATCAAAGATCGCCAGTACACCTGTCAAACCAATAGCGTGGCACGGCGTTCGGCACAGACCGCGATGTATCATCTCATTCAAGCAATGGTGCGTTGGTTGGCGCCGATTTTAAGCTTTACCGCTGAAGAAATCGGTGAAGCGATTCCCGGTAAACCTTTTGAATCCGTTTTTTTAACTGAATGGTATACCCAATTGTCGCCGCTCACCCATTCGCCGTTAACCTTAGAAAATTGGCAAATGCTACTGGCGGTACGTACAGAAGCTAATAAGTTGATTGAAGGCCTGCGGCAAGATGCCAAAGTGGGTTCTGCTTTAGAAGTAGAAGTGGTGGTATATGCCAGCCCAGAGTTGCTGAAATTACTGTCGACGTTACAAGACGAACTCCGGTTTTTATTAATCACCTCACAAGCGACTGTTTTGCCGATCGAACAAGCCGATGCTGCTGCTGTAGAAACCGCTGTGGTGGGATTAAAGTTGTTAGTGAATCCGACACGTCATGAAAAATGCGTACGCTGCTGGCATTTGCGTGAAGACGTCGGCGCTAATCCCGAATATCCAGAAATTTGCAGTCGCTGTGTTGACAACGTTTATGGCGCAGGAGAGGTGCGACAGTATGTCTGATCCCAAAAAAAATGGCCAATTACGTTGGTTGAAATTGGCGGTGTTGATTTTTATTATTGATATCATCAGTAAACACCTGGTGCAGCAATACTTAATTCCCTATCAGCCCGTGACAGTGATTCCCCATTTTTTCAATTTGACCTTGGCGTACAATCTAGGTGCGGCGTTTAGTTTTTTGGCTCAAATGGGCGGCTGGCAGCAGTGGTTGTTTTGTGGTTTAGCCGTGGTGGTGGCGATTATCATTGTGGCAATTTTGGCACGCTTATCGAAACAACAAAACTGGCTGGCTGCAGGGCTTTCTTTGGTTTTGGGTGGGGCGCTGGGTAATTTATATGACCGCGCCGCCTATGGTCGTGTCATCGATTTTTTCGATTTTTATCTTGGCCAATATCACTGGCCTGCGTTTAATGTTGCTGATTCTGCCATTTGCGTCGGCGCGGTATTGATCATTGTATTGGGAATGAGAGGTAAAAAATAATGAATATTGCGGCAAGCAGCTGGGTATCCATGCATATCGATATTCGTTTAAAAGACGGCAGTATGGCCGAAAGTACCCATAATATTGGCAAACCAATGCGTTTTCAAATGGGTACCGATACTTTTTCAAAAAAATTAGAAGAAGCATTGTTGGGTTTGAAAGCCGGCGATAAGAAAAAAGTGATGCTATTGCCAGAGGATGCCTTTGGTGAACCTCATCCAGCGAATATTTATCAGATTCCCAAAAGCCGTTTTACCCAGGTAGAAAAAGATTGTGAGCCAGGGACCATTGTGATGTTCAGCCACCCCAGCGGTAGCGAACGACCGGGAATTATTCGTGAAGTGCAAACCAATGAAGTGACCATTGACTTTAACCACCCCTTAGCAGGGCAGGTGGTGTTATTCGATGTGGAAATTATCACCGTGGAATAGCGCAGCGTAATCCACCTTGTTAAAACAGATTACTCTTTCACGCGCGACAGATATTCTTTGGTTTTGGTGTTTACCTTGAGGATGTCATCAATGTTGACAAACAGCGGCACGCGAACCACTGCGCCTGTCTCTAATTTGGCCGGTTTTCCACCGCTGCCCGCAGTATCGCCTTTTAAGCCTGGGTCGGTTTCAATCACGCGTAAATGAACCACGTTGGGAGGTTCAATCGCCAAGGGTTGGCCGTTCCATAACGTAATAATGCAAACATCTTGTTCTTTCAGCCACAACATGGTTTCGCCGAGCACTTCTTTGGTGGCTTGGTATTGTTCAAAACTTTCCGGTTGCATGAAGAACCAGAATTCGCCATCATTATACAGGTATTGTGCCTCAACGTCGTTCACATCAGCAGTTTCCAGGGTGTCGCCCGATTTGAAGGTTTTTTCAATGACACGACCATTCAACAAGTTGCGCATTTTTACGCGGTTAAACGCTTGACCTTTGCCGGGTTTAACAAACTCATTTTCGATGATGCTGCAAGGTTGGCTTTCGAGTAATACTTTCAAGCCGGATTTAAATTCGTTGGTGCTAACAATTCCCATGAGATGACCTCGTGTGTTGATTTTCGCGGTCAGTATAGTAGAAATAAAAGCCCGCGACAAGTTGATTTGTGTTCTGTTATGGAACATGGTACCATCAAAAAGTTCATATTGTGAGCGTGTTATGCGTATCTTGGCTTCCTATTTTAATCATTATCGCGATTTTTCTCTGGCACTGTGGCTCAACATCGTTGCAGTGTTTGTCAACGCTGCAGGGGTGATGATGAGTTTTTTTGTCGCCCTGTATTTGGTAAATGTGGAGCACTTCAGCGTAATGCAGATGGCCTGGGTATTTGCCATAGGTGGTGTCGGTGGGATTGTAGGTTCTTACATTGGTGGTTGGTGTGCTGATCGCTTTAATCATGTGCGCATTTGTCAGATCAGTTTGTTGTTTGTGGCTTTGCAAAATGTCCTGATTCCCTTCACCCATGTTTATGGGGTGATCATGCTATTGATTTTTCTGTCCAACCTATTCACCTTTATTTTTCGCCCCTCCAACAGTTTGATTTTATTTGCGCATTGTGAGCAGAGCGATCGCACGCGTGTATTTGCGTTTTATCGCATGGCCTATAATCTGGGGTTGGCCTTTGCCATTGCCATTGGCGGTGCTTTGGCGCGCATCAATTTCGACTATTTTTTCTGGTTTACTGCGTTGATGAGCGTGCTGTCGGCGGGGTTATTGCATTATTGGTTTAAGATTCTCAACAGCAAGTCGATTCGCCGTGAACACAAGCCTGATCAAAGTGCCTGGGGGTTGTTGTTGTGCAATCGTGCCTTTTTGATTTTGTTGTTATTGTTTGTGCTTAACTATTTAATTTTTTGCCAGATGCGTGCAATGTATGGGCTCTATCTGGCACATTATGATGGCCTGAATGTGCAGGTGATGGGTTATGTATTCACCATTAATATGGCGCTAATTGTATTACTGGAAGTGCCGCTGATGTCCTGGTTGAAAGTTGCGGAGCCTATTCATTTGGTGGTGCTCGGCACATTGTTTGTTGGTGCTGGATTTGCCATATTGCCTTTTGGTAGCAACATCGCAGTACCGATTTTATCGATGATTTTATTGACGCTGGGCGAAATTTTCACTGCCTCGCCGTTTTATGTGTTGGCGATGCGCTATGCCGACAAATCCTGCCCGGGATTTTTTATGGGAATATTCCAAGGCGGCATGACCACCGGTATCGTTTTAGCACCGCTCGTAGGTGGGTTAATTTATCCGTACTTTGAGGGCCGCATTTTATGGTTTGGCTGCGGCGTATTATCGTTATTGATGATGTTTGGATTTAGAAGATTAATAAAACTGCAACAGGAGCAGGTATATGAAAAATAAATAGAAAGGACTCTTGAATAATAATAAAAAATGTATTATTTAAATAATAAGATTGATTTTTGCTCGTTATAGTGTTATATTTGTCTCGTTCTAACAGTGGAGTGTGAGACGTGATCAAGATTAATATTCAGCAGCTGGTTAAAAAATTGAACCCCTACAGCTCGACGGCGTTAGAGGCAGCGGCGGGGGCATGTATCCAAAGTGGGTGCTACGAAATCACCCTGGAACATTGGGTGTGTAAATTGTTGGAAAATCCGCAAAGTGACATGGCGTTGATTTTGAATCATTTTGAATTAGATGTGACCAAGTTGCGTCAGACGTTGTTGCGTAGTCTGGAACGACTGCCAATGGGCAATACCAGTAAGCCGGTATTTTCGCCGCAGGTGTTTAGTCTGATTCAAGATGCCTGGCTTATGGCGTCAGTAGAAATGCATGAAGCAAAGGTTCGTTCGGCAGCATTATTGTTGGCACTTTGTCAGGAGATTGATCTATTTTCAGGGAATCATGCTTTTGCGGTGTTATCGATGTTATCAAAATCAGACATCATTAAAATATTACCGGAGCTATTCGCCAAATCTTGCGAACAAACCTTAACTGAAAAAAATGACCATTCATCGGCTGCGCATGCCGCCGGTGGCGAGCAGTCTGCATTACGGCAATTTTGTGAAGACATCACTGAAAAAGCCCGCAGAGGCGATTTGGATCCGGTGTTGGGTCGTGACACCGAAATTCGTCAAATGATTGATATTTTATGTCGTCGCCGTAAAAACAATCCTATTCTGGTGGGGGAAGCGGGTGTCGGCAAAACCGCAGTGATTGAAGGATTGGCGTTGAAAATCATTCAAGGTGAAGTACCCAAAGCGTTGTCTACGGTATCGATTTTATGTTTGGATATGGCGCTACTTGAAGCCGGTGCCAGTGTAAAAGGCGTGTTTGAGAGCCGCCTAAAAGCAGTCATCAACGAAGTCAAATCCTCAGAAAAGCCGATTATTTTGTTTATTGATGAAGCACATACAATTATTGGGGCTGGTGGTCAGGAAGGGCATGATGCGGCAAACTTATTGAAACCAGCGTTAGCGCGCGGTGAACTTCGAACTATTGCCGCAACCACGTGGCAGGAATATAAAAAACATTTTGAAAAAGACCCGGCATTAACGCGTCGCTTTCAGTTGGTGAAACTTGATCCGCCGTCGGCTGAAAATACGGTGATGATTTTGCGCGGGTTAAAGGCGCGTTATGAACAATCCCACGGCGTGGTGATTCGTGATGATGCGGTAGTTGCTGCGGTAGAGTTATCGACGCGTTATATTACGGGTCGCCAGCAACCGGATAAAGCGGTGGATTTATTGGATACCTGCGCTGCCCGAGTACAAGTGAATTTATCGGGAAAACCTGCTGCAATTGAAGCCTGTGAGCAGCAAATTCAATCGGTGATTCGCGAGCAAGATGCCTTAGAGCGCGATCAGTTGCATGGTGTTATCGTCGAAGCAGAGCGTTTGACGCACTGCGCTGAACGATTGGTCGCCCTGAATGAAACTTTGCAGCAATTGATGGAGCGCTGTCAGAAAGAGCGGGTATTGATTGATGAGTTATTGCAAGGTCGTGAAAAAATGCAATCTGCGAACAAAAAAGAGCAAGTGGCGTTGCATAAACAACGCAATCAGTTGGTCAAAAAATTACAGAAAATACAACAACCAGAACCGTTGTTGTATTTTGAAGTCGACCCGGATGCCGTAGGTAAAGTGGTATCGGATTGGACCGGCATTCCTCTGGGCAAGGTGCTGCGAGATGAAGCGGCGGGATTAAAGTTATTGCCAGGGCAATTACAACAACGCATTAAGGGTCAGGATCAAGCAATTGAATTAGTGGCGGAACGCTTGAAGTTGGCGAAAGCCGGCTTGAAAGCACCGAATCAGCCGATGGGCATTTTCTTATTGGTTGGTCCCAGCGGTGTCGGTAAAACCGAAACGGCGCTGACGGTTGCTGATACCCTGTTTGGCGGTGAACAAAGTTTGGTGACCATCAATATGAGCGAGTTCCAGGAGAAACATACCATCAGTCGTTTGATTGGCTCGCCGCCAGGCTATGTGGGGTATGGCGAAGGTGGTATGTTAACCGAAGCCATTCGTCAACGTCCCTACAGCGTGGTGTTGCTCGATGAAGTCGAAAAAGCCAGTCTGGATGTGTTGAATTTGTTTTATCAGGTATTTGATAAAGGAACCTTAACCGATGGCGAAGGCCGCGAAGTTGATTTTTCCAATACCGTGATTTTCTTGACCAGTAACTTGGCGACAGATGAGATCACCCATATTTGTCATGCTGATCAAAACATTACGCTTGAGGGCATTACCGAAGCGGTCCGTCCGACCTTAAGCCGTTGGTTTAAGCCTGCTCTGTTGGCGCGTACCACCGTGATTCCGTATCGTATCTTGACGGATCAGGCACTCAGTTCTATCGTAAAACTAAAGTTGGATGCGCTGAGTCGCCGTGTTCAGCTACAAAATCGCTGCCAATTGCGCTATACTGATGGGGTGCTGGCGCAAATTGGCGCGCGTTGTACCGAGGTTGAAACCGGCGCGCGTAACATCGATCATATCCTGCGTAGCACGATCATGCCGAAACTGGCCGAGGTGGTCATTGGTAACTTGTCGAGTAAGGAGACGGTCAGTGACATCCGAATTTCAGTCGATGCCGGAGGTAACTTCGAATACGCCTACGGCTAGTGTATCAGCAAAACAGAGTGGGCATTCTTCGCCCTGGTTGTGGGTGCCTTCTCTTTATTTTGCACAAGGGTTGCCTTACGCGATTGTCGTTAATTTGATGGTGATTGTGTATAAAACGATGGGCTGGTCAAATGCGCGTGTGGCATTGTTGACGAGTATTCTTTACGTGCCCTGGATATTAAAACCATTGTGGTCGCCAGCATTGGAATTTATCGCCACTAAACGGTTGCTCTTGATTGGTACACAAGTCATCAAGGCGCTGTTATTTTGTGCGGTGGTGTTTAGTTTCAGTTCCTCGCTGGTTCTGGTGAATATTGTTTGTTTGCTTCTACTTGCCTTTTTTTCAGCGACTTATGACGTTGTGTCAGATGGCGCTTATTTGATTAATTTACCCTTGCGTGAACAAGCTTATTTTGTGGGTGTTCGCTCAATCAGTTATCAATTGGCACGTTTTTTTGTGATGGGCGCAATGGTGATGTTGTTTGGAATGTTAAGTCGTATTTATTCAATTCAACTGTCATGGCAGATCGTATTTTCGGGGTTTGCAGTCATTACTTTTTTATTGGCGTTGCATCACTGGTGGTGGGTCCCAGAAAAAGAGGCGCCTATCTCATTATCCTGGGGCACGTTAGTGCACGCTTTGGTGAGTATTAAAACAGTGCTAAAAGCCTTTGTTCAGCTGCCTCGCCTAATGACTTTTCTGTTATTTTTATTTTTTTATAACGCAGCAGCAGCGCAATTAATGAAGATGGTGCCTTTGTTTATGTTGGATTCGGTTGCTAATGGTGGGTTGGGTTTGAAGCCTTATGTGGTGGGGTGGTTGGATGGGGGGCTTGGGTTGGGTGCGATGATTGCGGGCTCTACCATAGCGGGTATTTTGTTGGCCAGGTTTGGGGCAAAAAGTTGTTTGGTAATTATGACCGTTTTAATGGGATTAGGAACCATCGGTTATGTGCCCTTGGCGGTGTGGCATGTCACAAGTTTGGAATGGATTGCGCTGGTGGCGATGGTTGGGCAATTTACCTTTGGGTTGGCGACCAGTGTTTATATGCTGTGTTTGATGCGTGGCGTTTCGGGTGGAAAACACCCGATGTCATTCTTTGCGATAGGCACTGCAGTTATGGCCTTGGGTATGCTAGTGTTTGGAAGCATCAGCGGTAGTATGCAACAAGCATTGGGATATTCTGGTTTTTTTGTATGGATTGTTGCGTTATCATTGGCAATTATCGCGATTGTCGTGTTTTATCAATATGATGAGAAATAGATTGATTTAAGTTCAAAATGAATTTAAAATAGCCACATGAAATTACATCATTGGTTTTTTCCACCGTTGTGTTATCAGTGTCGCCAAAAAAGCGATAACGGGCAGTTATTGTGTGATTATTGTTGGCAATCACTACCGTATCTTAATCCTGATCACTTGTGCCAGCGCTGTGGCCTGATACTAACGACTGTAGGCACTGCGTGTGGTCATTGTCTGCAAAAATCATTTGCATTTGATCGTTGTGTACCGATGCTGCGTTATACATCGGAATGTGCGCCATTGATTACACGATTGAAATTCAATGGTCAGCTTTTATTGGCAGATCTATTGGGGTATCTGTTGGCTGAATATCTCTCACAGGTGTATCAAAACTGCCCGCTACCTCAAGTGATTATCCCGATTCCCCTGCATCGCAAGCGCTTATGGAAGCGCGGCTTTAATCAAAGTGTTGAGTTATCGCGACCCTTATCAGCCTTATTAAATATTCCGCTAGACATTGATTTGCTGAGCAAGTCGCGCAATATTGTCGCACAATCGAGTTTGGATGCCCAAAAAAGGATGGCCAACGTGCGTAATGTGTTCAACGTTGCGACACATACTTTTACTCATGTGGCGTTGTTGGATGATGTTGTTACTACTGGTGCTACGGTTAATGAAGCGGCAAAAGCATTAAAAGTGAGTGGAGTGAAGCAAGTGGATGTCTGGTGCATAGCGCGGACTCATTGAGCCTTATCATCATTCTGAGCTTTATACTGCCGGAAATCGATGATGGTGGCAGAAGGTTTTGCTGTATTTGGCGTCGCATCGTTGGCGGCTTCTGGTGCGGTGGTGAGTGTGGTATGTGAAAATAAGCGCTGATCAATCACCCGTTTGCCTAGCACACCCAACTCGCCTACGCGGCGGGTGTGCCCGTCAGTATTGTATTCAAAGGCATAGACGCGATAAAATTTGACGGAACCACTGTCGCCACGTCTTAAGCGTATTTTTTTGAGTGAAATGGTATCGTCGAGCAATTGCAGATGATGTTGTTCACACAGGGTTTTACAAGCAGCCAGGGCTACTTCTTTGGCGTGCATGCTGCTTTGCCAGAGCCAGATGATCAGTAATAACAAAGCGATGACAAGTAACGTGCTGCTGAACATAGGTTTTTTCCATTTTCTGAGGGTAACAGTATAACGCTATCTTTGATCCGTCACCACTGCATTTAACGGAACATCCCAGGGTTGTGGTTGAAGCACTGGCACTTGCTGCCAATGATAGGCGCAACCAATCAGTTCTGGTTTATTACACTGTCTAGTAAACTCAAAGCTACGGTCATAATAACCAGCGCCCATGCCGATACGATTGCCTGTGTGATCAAAGGCAGTCAAGGGCGTTAAAACAACGTCTAATTCCCAGGGCGCGATCACATCCTGGGCGCTGATTTTGGGCTCTAAAATACGATAACGATTCAATACTAGTTTTGTATTAATAGAATAGTGCGCAAACCACAAGTGGCTGGGTTTGATGGGGTGCAAGACTGGTAAATATAGCGATTTGTGCTGTTGCCACAATGATTCGATGAGTGGCTGTAAATCGATCTCATTTTTTTGTGCTAAATAAACGCCAACATGTTGTGCAGCCTGAATCTTGGGGTTATCTAATGCGAAACGAGAAAGACGTTGCGCAGCTTGTACTTGCTGCTCAGCAGGCAATGCCAGCCGTTGCTGGATCATCTGCTGTCTAATTAAAGAAGGGGTGCTAACCATACTGCCGCTGTCCTCGTGAACCTGAACCGTGAAGTTCAAGTGGGCGCCAGAGTCTCATATTGGGCTTCCTAATCAAGTCAGGCATGCACGCCAATGAAACATTCATAACTCCCTAATTTCTTTTACTGTTAGCTCAGAATTTCGTAAGACTGGCAAACATTCCAGGAAGCACCTTACCTTAATGATAGCCCGATTTTGCAGTGGCGCAAGTTTTTTTTGGTAAATCATGCTAGGATGGCGTCATTATGGTTAAGGTATCACACGATGAGCAATCAAACGGTACGCATTATTGGTGGCAAATGGCGTGGCAAAAAAATTGGCTTTCCTGAAGTTGCTGGATTGCGTCCAACCCCTGATCGCGTCAAGGAAACGCTGTTTAATTGGTTGATGCATAATATCGCCGACAGTCGCTGTTTGGATCTGTTCGCAGGGAGTGGCTCATTGGGGTTTGAAGCCTGCTCGCGCGGCGCCAAAGCAGTTGTGTTAGTAGAGCAACAGCCCAAAGTGGTACAGGCCTTAAAGCAAACCCTTGGTGCATTTGGTGTTGATGCAGGCATCACCGTGGTCAACGCCTCTGCATTATTGTGGCTAAAACAAAACGCCTCTGCAGCATTTGATGTCGTATTTTTAGATCCCCCGTTTCAAGAAGGGCTGTTAATGCCTACCTTAAAATTACTACAGGAACATCGTTGGCTGCATGCCAAGAGTTTGGTGTATGTGGAGTATGCGGTGGGGACAGATGTTGCTGAGATTAAAATGTGTTGGGAAGTCGTTAAGCATAAAAAAATGGGCGCGGTGGAGTGCGCATTGTTGAAACCTCTGGCCATGATATTGTTCACCGACTAATTACCCTCGAAGTTAGCGTTGCTTTTAAAAAAACGCATGTGTTACACTCACTCCCGAATTGATTGATGTCATATAAAATAATAATAAGATCACTGGGGGAGAATTAGGGATGTCATTTGCGTCGCAAGTAAATATAACAGTAGAAGCAAAAATAACCGGATTACAATCTCTTCCCGATGGTGTTCTGAATGGTGTGCCATTAAGCCATATCAATCCGATACACGCCGTTTCTTTGGCGGAATTACTGGGGCATGAATTAAAAAGGGCTCAGGTATCGGAAGCAGCAAAATCACTTGACGTTATTGGTACTAAAGCGGTTGCGGGGGTATCCAGTTTTCGTCGTCCTTCAGATATAGACTTAGTTGAAAAAGCTGCTGAATTAGAAACTGTTGGTGTCGAAATGTCAGCTATGGTTTCTGTTCTGTCACCATTGGTTGCTCCAGAAATAATAACCTACCTTAAGGCGTTAGATGAAGGGCGATCTTCTGAGTTTTTAGTTCGCCATTTTAGTGTTGTGGGTTGTGCAGTGAGCATTGGTCAGGATATTAAGCCAATTGCTTATGAAAATTTATCGGGTGCAAATGCGATATTTGTTGCTGACCAAGAGAAAAGCGTTTTTGTATTACGGCGGTCGTTTTTACCTGGGCTTTTCATAGCTGGCCTACAAGTGGCAGAACGCAAAGCATATTTTGGCGGAGTCATTGCGCCAGGAGTTGATGCGCAAGGTTTTTCCGCGGCAAAAGCTAGTTTGATTGTGAGTGATTTCTATCAAGGACAATTTCAGCACGCCATTTTACACAATGCATTGATCGGTGGCACGGCATTGATTGAAGCGGATTTGACTGAGGTACAGCTGCCTCAGTCAGAGATAGTTGATAGCGATTTTAGTTGCGCAACACTTAACGGCATTGAACTGGGCGGCGCAAGAATTACAAGGAGTAAATTGCTTGGTGTTGCGGCTGCTAGAGGAGCGGTGCTCAGAGGTGTCAGCATTGTAGATTCTGCCATCAGCGGCAACTGGGCGTGTGCAATAATGGTCGGTACCCATATTGCAACCTCAATCTTCCCAGAAGAAACGCATTTCGAAGGCGTTGATGCCACTGATGCTAAATTCCTTAACTTGGACATGAGTTTGGTTGTGTTCAGTTCAGCAACTGTATTAGAACGCACTGATTTTACTGGTAGTAAAATTGCTGGAAATTTGACTCGAGTCAATTGCCGAGGCGCAATTTTTGTCGGTACTCAATTTCAAAACGAAAGTGGTGATACAAAAGCGATTTTGGTTGGCACCGATTTGACTAATGCAACTTTGCAAGATTTGGTATTAGACGGCAACCCCATTTCTGAGGTTATTTTTACGGGTACTCAGTTAACCAATGTTAAGATAATGGGTAAGTATCCTGGTATCAGTTTCCGCGGTGCCATTTTCAAAGATGGCGTTGTATTAGAAGGTAACTTCACTGGTGCTGATTTCACTGCTGTGAAGTTTGAGGGTGCAGTGACCTTGCAGGGTAAATTTGACCGTGCCAAATTTCCAAACTGTGATCTTTCCACTGTCACTTTTGCAGATGGCACCTCATTGGCAGATGCGAATGTGAGAAATACCAAACTACCTGCGAAGATGAGCCAATTAACTTTGGCCCGGGCTCGTTTTGATGGTGCAACAGCACCTGAAGCGATGAATGTTTCAGGGAGTATTCTGGATCATTCAAGTTGGACAAAAGCCACTGTCAATCGTGTTGATTTTACCACGCTAAAGGATGGTCAATTGGTAGGCGTTAATTTTACCGAAGCCAATGCCCATGGAATTAATTGTTCGAGTTTGACGGTTATTGGTTGTACATTAGAAAAAGCAAAAATGCCTGGGGCTAATTTTAAAGATGCTGTGGTGGCTGGTTTGTATTGCCGAGGAGCTGATTTAAGCGGATCAATGGTTGCCTGGAAAAGTATCACGGGTGGTAGATTTGAACGTGCCCGGTTAATGTCACTACAGGGTATGCCAGAAAGTGTTGCTGCAAGTGGGCGCCCAATTTCTGTTGATATGACCCATGCGCCAGACTGGCGTTTTATCAAAGCTGTCACCATTGATTATCGAACCTTGCATGGATTATTGGCGGCTGGTACCACTGAGTTTATACTCTATTACGAGGCAGGTGAACCGCTCAAAACTTGTGTATTGAACTGCGATAGTGAAGGGATTTTGGCCGTTACCAAAGGTGCGTTGAATCAACAGGGCTTACAACAATTACTGACGCTTGGTGTTACACAGTTCAGTGGCATAACCTACACCTTTGCTGAAGGAGCCTGCACTTTAACCACCCAAGAGGATGGTGCCCTGAAGATTGAAGGAACACTGAATCAACAAGGGTTGGGAGAGTTGTGCGCAGTGCGCGATGGTTGCACAGTTAAATTCGACTTTGAGGTAATTTACGATTCTTGTCAATTAAAGACCACAGAGGTTGGATTGTGTGTGACGGGAGAGATTGCACACCCAATACTGGAAGCATTAACCCCATTTGTGGATCATTTTGATGTGCGCTATTCATCACCAGATGGAGTCGATTGTCATTTAGCGGGAAAAGGTGGTGTAAGTCCTTCGATTGCTGTAGTAGAGGGGAAGCTCAGTCCACATGGCTTGGAGATGTTGGTTAGGGCGGGTGTTACCATTCAGCATGCCACGCTGTGGTCCCACAATGGGCAGTTTTCATGTGACGTAAAAACTGAGTGTTCAGAGGAAAATCCAGATTTGATGGTTTTCTCGCCGTTACTAGAAACCTTGGCTGACGCATCTGCTGTGTCTGTGGCTAGTCCTAGCACTTCGATGAGATCTGATACAGGTACAGTTAGTTCTAAGATACAACCTAAGGTTGCCGCTGCAATTCCCGTTCGTGTTATTATTGAAAAAGCTATGCAGGATAATCAGAGTCAATCCATTAGTTGGGAACTTTTTAACAGTATTGTTGGGCTGGCACAGGAAGAACTTGGGGTGCATCCGGATCTTCAAGTAAAGCTGCAGAATATTGTGATTAATGGCTATGGTGCAATACTTACTGGTGAAGATGTTGATGCCATTGAAGTAGCGTTGAGGGGTAAGGCGCTTTTTATTGAAAGCGTAGCATTGATCAATGTTCAGTTACCTCCATCCGTAGCAGATCGATTGGTAACAGCCGGATTCAATATATCAAATCCGACTGCTTATGTCGGCTGTGACGTTAGTGCGAGTGAAGCTGCTGCATCATCAGCGGCTGTGAAATTTGAAGGGCCAGTAGCAGAGGTGGTTGGCGCTTTGATTGGAGTTGCTTACCCTGCTGCTGCTTCAGCTCATTCTGCAAGTGACACTGCTTCAGGCTATCAACGCGTAGCTACTTTGGTAGGAACAGGGGGTCAAACACTTTCCATGCTTAATAGGTTTCAAGTTCAAATAAGAACCAAGCCTGTTCAGCACCCTAAGACTTGTGTGAAAACAATAGGTATGGTTATTAGGCAGTTATGTGTCGAGGTTGAAAAAATTGGGATACAATCGGCAAAGACTGCGGTGCATGATGAGTCAACATTCCATGGTGCAAGTAAGTCGATGCTTCTTAATGAGATAAAAGCACGGATTCAGAGCAAATCTGATCAAGCGCTTTTGTCAGCCATATTGACTCAGTTATTAACCACTCGGCAATTTGTTCTTGCTGTTGAAGGTGTGGGGGGAGATAAACTTAAAGAATATAAAGCGTTATTGGCTTTGGTGAGCAGAACTTTTGGTGGTGAAATTGGCAAAGCGTTGGTAACCCTGAGTAGTGAAAAGCAGGAACCGTCGGAAGCATCGGCTGGTTATGAAGATTTGTTGCCGCTACATACGGTTGCTGCCAGAGAAAAGCCAAAGTTTGCGTTACCGTCAATTACTGTTAGCCCATCTGCTGCAGGCAGTGAAAGTGTAGCTGTTGAAGCTGTTGTTGATACGTCTGCTTCCGTGACCACTTCCATTGCTGTAATGAGTGTTGCTGTTCCAGTGCTATCTGTGGGGGTTGGTGGTTTGTTTGATGCTTCACGAGCAGATCTGCTCGCCGAATATGATCGTGTCGAGGAAGCTGGTTCACCTGAAGGTACAGGTTAAAAATCGCCCCACAAAGTCTGCACCACGCTTAACGCCACAATCGGTGCAGTTTCGGTGCGTAAGACGCGTGGACCTAACTGAATGCTGTTGAAACCAGCGTTTTGTGCAGCAGCGATTTCGACATTGCTCAAGCCGCCTTCTGGTCCAATCAATAGGGCAATTGAATTCGGTTTAGTTTGGTTCTTGAGCGATTGATTATCGTTGGGATTGAGCAGCCATTTTAGTTCAGCGTTGGTTTCCAGGATCCATTGAGCTAAGGGTTTGACGGGGTGTAATTTTGGCACCACGGTGCGACCGGATTGTTCACACGCGCTGATCATCACTTGTTGCCAGTGCTGGTGTTTTTTATCGCTGCGCTCAGCGTCTAGCTTAACATTACTGTGATCGGTGATCAGCGGGGTGATTTCGGTCACGCCGAGTTCCACCGATTTTTGAATCACCCAATCCATTTTTTCACCACGGCATAAGCCTTGCCCTAAATGAATTTGAATCGAGGATTCACGCTGCACCAAGACTTGATGGGTAATGGCAACCATTACTTGTTTTTTATGGGTCTGTTCGATGGTGCCAGAATATTCCGCGCCATCGCCATTAAATATTACCACGGCATCGCCAACGTTGGCACGTAAGACCGTGGCTAAATGGTGGCTGGTATCGGCGTTCAACGCCAACACTTGTGGGCAAGTTATTGGCCCGGCATGATAAAGCCGCGTAACCCTCACGAGTTCACCGATAAACTCAGGTTTTGCAGAATATGATGCGTTGGTTCAAATTTATTGAGGGTGTAGAAATGTAAACCGGGTACGCCATTATTGATTAGGGTTTCACAGAGTTGGGTGACGACATGTTCACCAAACTCTTGCAAGCCCATATTGTCGCCTTTGGTATCATAATACGCCAATTTTTGGCGAATCCACTTCGGCAACTCGGCGCCACAGGTATCAGAGAAACGCGCGATTTGTTGGTAGTTGGTTAATGGCATAATGCCCGGAATAATCGGTGTGGTAATGCCTGCGGTGATGCAGTTATCGCAAAATTCGAAATAGGCGTCAGGGTTAAAAAAGTATTGGGAGATGGCCATATCGGCGCCCGTGTTGACTTTTTGTTTGAAATAATTGAAGTCAGCATCCGGATTTTTCGCCTGCGGATGATATTCAGGATAAGCCCCAACGGAAATATGAAAATGTGAACCGGTTTCTTCGCGGATAAATTTGACCAATTCATTGGCGTGACGGAACTCGCCATCGTTGTGCGTGCCAGAGGGTACGTCGCCGCGTAATGCCACCAAGCGATTAATGCCGAGTTGTTTGTAGTTCAGGATCATTTCACGAATGCCCGCATGAGTGGCGCCGATGCAGGAAATATGGGGTGCGGTGTCAATGCTGGTGGCATGACGTACCGCTTGTACGGTTTCCAGGGTTTTTTGTTGGGTCGAGCCACCTGCGCCAAAAGTCACCGAAAAGAAATCGGGTTGATATTCCACAAATTGGTTGGCGATACTGGGAATGGTGGCTAAGCCGGCATCGCTACGTGGCGGGAAAAATTCGAAGCTTAATTGTAATACCATGATGGGTTACCTGTTCATTTATTCGAGAGGATTATCGCATACTTTTTTCCAATTGTGCTACACTGTTTACACCATAAATGAGTGATTATGTGTATGATTTCAGAAAATCGTTGGATTCCCAAGATAATGGCCGGGTTGTTGTTTTTGCTCGGCATCATTGATGTACTTACCGGTCTGTTATTGATGTTTCATGTTCAAGGTTATGATAGCGGTAATGTGTACGCCGAATTTGAGCAGGCAACGCGGATTGAGTTAGGCAGTAACCTGGCGATGGTTCTGTTAGGCTTTATTCTGGTGATGTTGGGTCGCGGCTTATTTCAACAAAAACACACCTCTTGGATCTGGTCGTTAGTGATTATGGCCTTGTCGTTGGTGAATAGTACCATTGCTCATGTCTGGCACACCGGTATCTTATCGGCAATTTTTATTGTGCTATTGCTGATATATCGGCGTCATTTTCACAAATTACAAAATGATCCGCTGCATTTTCAAAAAGTGGTGGCTTGGTTATCGATTTTCCTGGCATTGGCGTATGGGATCATCGGTAGCTATTTGTTGCGCGGTGAGTTTCATGGTATTCAAACCTGGACTGATGCGATTTATTATACTTTTGAAACCTATAGCACGGTGGGTTATGGTGATATTTTGCCGCTGACGCCTGATGCGAAAATGTTTACCGTGTCAATGATTGTGATTGGGGTGGTGTCGTTTTTGACCGCTTTGAGCATGTTATTGGGACCTTTGATTCAACGTAATATTACGGGAGTATACAAAATGATGTCGAGTTTCAGCCGTTTAGATAAACACGTCTTGTTATGTGGAGACAATGTGTTAACCCGCCAGTTGGCATTATCGTTGACTGCTCAAGGTAAAATTTGTTTTTTTATGGAATCGGATACTACCATTGCCGCAGCACTGGAAACCGATGGATTTAACGTGGTCCACATCAACCCAGAAAACGCGACAGAGCTCAAACAGGTTAATTTACACAAAGCCATCTGTATCGTTAGCGCGTACGATGATGACAGCAAAAATATCCTGGTGATGATGACTGCGCAATCATTGAATGAAGAAACTAAGAATGAATCTCTGCAACTGATTGCTCGTATTGAGCAAATGCATAACCTTGACAAAGCTAAGCGGGCTGGAGCAACGCGGGTGATTTCGCCGTTGCAAATGAGCGCAGAGTCGGTGGCGAAGACCCTTGTTTAAATCAGCCAAGGGCATTATGATTAAATTTGATTAAAGGCATGTCATATGCACACCAAGGTTTTTACTGCTCACGTTCCGATGGGTTTGGCAGATAAGATTGACCAACTGGCTGCTCATATAGAGCGGCCGCGTGGCTGGATTGTCAAGCAAGCCTTGACGGCGTGGGTGGGTCAAGAAGAAGAGCGACGCCAATTAACGTTGGAAGCATTGGCAGATGTTTTGGTGGGGCACTATGAGATGCGCTATGAAATTACCCAAGAGGCGCTGGTGATTTTGCGTATTTGGCATACGCGTGAGCGGCGGTGATATTATAAATAAGGGCAATAAAAAAGGGATCCGAAGATCCCTTTTGCTGGATCCCGCCTGCGCGGGAAAATGACACTAATAACGATAATTCTCAGGTTTGTAAGGGCCTTCGACTTTCACGCCAATATACTTGGCTTGTTTCGTGGTGAGCTCGGTCAATTGCACGCCGATTTTCTCCAAGTGCAAACGCGCCACTTGTTCATCCAGATGTTTAGGCAATACGAACACTTCATTTTTGTATTTGCCGTGATTTTGCCACAGTTCCAATTGCGCCAACACTTGGTTGGTGAAGGAGGTGGACATGACAAAGCTAGGGTGTCCGCTGGCGCAACCTAAGTTGGCCAAGCGACCTTTGGCCAACAAGGTGATGCGTTTGCCATTGGGGAAAATGATATGATCGACTTGGGGTTTGATTTCTTCCCACTTGTATTTTTTCAACGATGCGACATCGATCTCATGGTCAAAGTGACCAATGTTCAACAATATAGCTTCGTTTTTCATTTTGACCATATGTGCATGGGTGACTACATCGCAGTTACCGGTGGTGGTGACAAAGATATCGCCTTTGTCGGCTACAGATTCCATGGTGACAACGCGATAGCCTTCCATTGCGGCTTGCAGCGCGTTGATGGGGTCGATTTCGGTAACCATTACCGTTGCGCCTAAGCCGCGCAGTGCTTGGGCCGCACCTTTACCGACGTCGCCATAACCGAGAACCACAGCCACTTTGCCAGCAACCATCACGCTGGTGGCGCGTTTCAAGCCGTCCATCATCGATTCACGAATTCCGTAGAGGTTGTCGAATTTTGATTTGGTCACGGAATCGTTCACGTTGATGGCAGGGGCTTTTAATTCGCCCGCTTTTTGCATCACATACAGACGTTTTACACCGGTGGTGGTTTCTTCCGTAATGCCTTTGATGTTTTTCAATAGTTTGGGATATTTCTCGTGCATATGAATGGTCAAGTCACCGCCGTCATCCAGGATCATGTTGGGCGCCCAACCGTTGGGACCTTGAATGGTTTTCTCGATGCAGTCCATGTATTCTTCTTCGCTTTCGCCTCTCCAGGCAAACACTGGGATGCCGGCTTCAGCAATGGCTGCGGCCGCGTGATCTTGCGTGGAAAAAATATTGCAGGAGGACCAGCGTACTTCAGCGCCGAGTTCGATCAAGGTTTCGATCAAAACAGCGGTTTGAATGGTCATATGTAAGCAACCGGCAATGCGAGCGCCTTTTAAAGGTTTTTTCTTGCCGAATTCTTTGCGTAAGCTCATCAAGCCAGGCATTTCGGTTTGTGCAATATTGATTTCTTTGCGACCCCAGGCAGCCAATGAAATATCGGCTACTTTATAGTCGTTGAATTTGCTGGTTTTGGTTGCCGCTGGTTTTTTAGCGGCAGTGGTTTTTTTAGCAATAGCCATGAGAGTTGGTTTCCTTTTATTTAATATGAGCATCGGCACGTAAGATTTCGGCTTTGTCGACGTTTTCCCACGTAAATTCAGGGAGTTCGCGACCAAAGTGACCATACGCAGCGGTTTTTTGATAGATTGGACGTAACAAGTTTAATTGGCGGGTAATGGCATAAGGACGTAAATCAAAATGCGTGGCCACCAATTTGGCAATTTTATCATCGCTGATTTTACCGGTGCCGAAGGTGTTGATATAAACCGACGTCGGTTCTGCCACACCAATGGCGTAGGAGATTTGAATTTCACACTTGTCGGCCAAGCCAGCGGCAACCACGTTTTTAGCGACGTAGCGACCCATGTATGCCGCAGAACGGTCTACTTTGGAGGGGTCTTTGCCGGAGAACGCGCCACCACCATGGTGCGCAGATCCGCCGTAGGTATCTACGATGATTTTACGGCCGGTTAATCCGCAGTCGCCTTGTGGGCCACCGATTACAAATAAGCCGGTAGGGTTGATGAAATAACGCGTATCTTTGGACAATAATTTTGCGGGCAATACGGGTTTGATGATTTCTTCAATCACCGCTTCACGAATGGTTTTGTGTGATACATCTGGTGCGTGTTGCGTCGAAATGACAACCGTGTCAATCGCGGTAGGTTTGCCATTTTCATAACGCATGGTCACTTGGCTTTTTGCATCTGGGCGCAACCAACCTAAGCTGCCATTTTTACGGCACTCGGCTTGGCGCTGCATCAGGCGGTGCGCATAAGTAATCGGCGCGGGCATCAATACATCGGTTTCATTGCTGGCAAAGCCGAACATCAAGCCTTGGTCGCCGGCACCTTGTGACTCTGGATCCGCGCGGTCAACACCCATGGCAATATCAGGCGATTGTTTGCCGATGGCATTCAATACGGAGCAGGAATTACCTTCAAAGCCAAGGTCAGCATGATTGTAGCCGATCGACAAAATCACGTTACGAACCAGGTCTTCAATATCAACCCATGCGGAAGTCGTTACTTCACCTGCTACCAGTGCCATACCCGTTTTTACCAGGGTTTCGCAGGCAACGCGTGCCTTGGGGTCTTGTTTTAAAATGGCGTCTAATACCGCATCGGAAATTTGATCGGCGACTTTGTCGGGGTGACCTTCAGATACAGATTCGGATGTAAATAAATAACTGTGTGACATGTGTTATGTGCCTCGCTGTTGGTTGAAATCACCGACATTATACCGCATGGGATAAATAATGCTAGCCTAATAGCAATCTTGGCATTCTCAATCGACTGGTGTACTCTATCCGTTAATCGTAGCAATAGAGAAGTTAGACGATGCTGGCAGTATTTTTATTGGTAATCATCCTGGTTGTGCTGATTTTTATGGGTTTGTGGATGATCTGGTCGCGCCATTTGTTATGGTGGTTTTTAGAATTTAGCGAACAACACTATTATAGTGGTAGGGTGGGCGGCGATGTTGGGTTGATTCAGCGCCCCTGCGTGGTGGTGTGTTCGCAGACGAGTATTCTATTGGCAGTTCTGCTGCGTCGTGCCACGCATCGTGCCGTTTATGTGGTACAAGATCAGCGCGTTTATAGCCGTTGGTTTAAACAATTATTGTGGCGCAATCGGGTGCACTTGATTAGCCGTGGCCAAGTTATATCACGCCAAGGCAAAGGCGTGATTCTGCTCAAACAAGAAGATTTTACCAAATACTTGATGCAAACCAAAGAAACCGCTGTATTAGCCTATGTTTGTGGCGCTAATCATGTGCGTCATGCCGATGGCCGTAAAACCCGTCAACAGCTTTATATTCGCTTGAAAAAATTCTCGCTGGAACGTACCCCAGAATTGATCACGCAGGAGATGCAACATTTAGGCGTGCACACCTGGGATGAGTATGTCGACTTACTGCCTCCCTTGACCGAATTATGGTTGTCTCATGCTAAACTGGGTGGCGCGCGTTTGAGTGTTGCCGATTCTACCGGAGTGGCGTTGAGTTATCATCGGTTTCTGGTGGCGGTGATGAGTTTGCAGGAACAGTTAGGCCCTATGCTCGAAGGGCAAGATCGCATCGGGGTTTGTTTGCCGCCGAGTGTGGCCGGCTGTACCACTTTAATGGTGTTGCTCACCTTGGGTAAAACCTTGGTCAATCTCAATTACACCGCAGCGCCTGCGTCCTTGCAAAGTTCGATTGAAGAAGCTGGCGTGCGTACCATTATTACCTCGCATTTGTTTGTGCAAACCTTGAAGAAAAAAGGCTTTGATGTGGGTGAGGTGTTTACCAAAAGCCAGATTATTCACTTAGAAGATGTGCGTCGTCGCATTAATAAATTGACATTGTTGCAAAACCTGGTGAAAGTAAAGTTGTTTTCGTTCAATCGGTTGCGAGGTATGTTGATCGCGCCAGTATCATTGGATAGTGTCGTGGCTATTTTGTTCAGTAGCGGCAGTGAAGGCAAGCCAAAGGGCGTAGAGTTAACGCAAAAAAATATTATTGGTAATGCTAAGCAAGCCGCGGAATTAATGGAAGCCAATGGCGACGATGTAATGTTGGGTTTATTGCCCATTTTTCATGCTTTCGGCTTAACCGCAACCACGCTGTTGCCACTTATTGAGGGTATTCCGGTAGTGTGTCACCCTGATCCGCGAGATGCCGTGGCGATTGGTCACTTGGTGCAGCAATACCATGGCACCATTATGTGTGGCACATCGACTTTTTTTCGCTTGTATGCTAAGAGTCGTGGTTTGACCAAAGAGATGTTGAAGTCGCTACGTTATGTGGTCGCAGGTGCAGAGCGCCTGCAACCTGAAGTACGGCAGATGTTTGAAGAGAAATTTGAAAAAACGATTTATGAAGGTTACGGCACCACAGAATTAACGCCAGTCGCGTCGGCCAATCGACCGGATAAACCGAATCAGGTCAACTTTAAGAAGGGCACCATTGGCAAAATGGTCCCGGGTTGCATGGCGCGGATTGTCGATCCGCAGACCCATCAGCTGATGCCGCAAGGTGAGGCGGGTATGCTGGCCATTACCGGCGTTAATGTGATGAAAGGGTATCTCAATAACCCCAGTAAAACGTCAGAAGTGGTGTTTGAAGAAGATGGATTGCGTTTCTATAAAACCGGCGACAAAGCGATGATGGATGCGGATGGTTTTGTCACCATTCTCGATCGCTATTCACGTTTTGCCAAATTGGGTGGAGAGATGGTGAGTTTGACTGCGGTTGAAAATCAAATCGTGGATTTGCTCAAAGATGATGAAACGGAAATTCTCACCGTCGCGGTACCTGATATTCGCAAAGGCGAAGTGGTGGTGGTTTTGGTCGCGGGATCTGCCAATATTGATCAACTAAAACAAATAGTTAATTCCTCATCAATGAACAATCTAATGAAGCCTGATTCTTATTTTAAAGTTGAGGCGATTCCAAAGTTGGGGACGGGTAAATCTGACTTTACCGCCGCTAAAAAACTGGCGTTGGAATTGGTGGCTAAGGCTGAATAGGTTCTTTGGTGTGTTCCTCATTTTTCCCCCGTGGACACAAGCCATGACGATTGACACCATGTGTACCTACTTTAAACGCTAACCACAGCGCGGTGAATAGTGAAATCCCGGGAATGAACCATACCCAATAAATATACCCAGAATGGTCAATGTCATGCGCGCGTTTGATTTTAATGGGGATGGTAAACAAATAACTGATCACCGCTCCCGCTAATACACTGATCCACAATGCAACAAAACCCCGCGGGACAGACTGTGTGTGGCGGCCCCAATAAATCGCGAAGGCAATACACCCTGCAAAATAAATCAAAAAGCAGCTCATAATAAAAAAATGCGCCGTGATGTAACGTTCTCGATTGAGCCGGCCTTTAAATGAAAAAAACAGGAACCACAGATAGCGTGGCGAGAAGAAATATACTCCATGATCTATCGGTGAATGCGTGATAAGGTGTTTTTCAAAAACAACGCCACACTGCGAACAGTAGGTCGCATCTTTAGATACTTTTGTTTTACAGGCAATACAACGCATAAAGAATCTTGCTTCATTTTTTGTAAAGTATAGCAGCTTTCCTGCTGACAAAGTAGGCTGTTTTAGCATGGTTACACCAGGCAAGACAAGGTCATTCATTTCCGGTACAATGCCGCGATGATCGCTTTAATAGAAGGACGTTAGTGTTATGATCAATGCAGCACAATCTCAGCAGCCCAAAGTGCGTGTGGTAAAGGAACAAGAGTTACCTATCGCTTGTCCAACGCCAGATATGGCATTGTGGAGCGAGCATCCACGGGTGTTTTTGTCGTTTGAAAAAACCGGTGAAGCGACTTGTCCGTATTGTAGTACCCATTATATTTTGCACAAAGCTTAAGAGAGTTGATGAATGAGTGAATTGAAGTATATTCGTAATTTTTCTATTATTGCCCATATTGACCATGGTAAGTCAACGTTATCGGATCGCTTTATTCAGCACTGTGGTGGCTTGAGCGAACGGGAAATGGAGTCGCAGGTCTTGGATTCCATGGATATCGAGCGCGAGCGCGGGATTACCATCAAGGCACAAAGCGTGGCGTTGAATTACAAAGCCCGTGATGGTCATACCTATCATTTACATTTTATTGATACGCCGGGTCATGTGGATTTTGCTTATGAAGTTTCTCGCTCACTGTCAGCGTGTGAAGGGGCGCTGCTCGTGGTGGATGCAGCGCAAGGGGTGGAAGCACAAACCGTTGCCAACTGTTATACCGCGATTGAGCAAGGCTTAGAAGTGGTGCCGATTTTAAATAAGATCGATTTGCCGCAAGCAGAGCCTGAGCGTGTTGCTAAAGAAATTGAAGAGATTATTGGTATCGAAGCGCAAGATGCTGTGTGCGTCAGCGCTAAATCCGGCATTGGTATTGAAGATGCGCTGGAACGCTTGATTCAACAAATCCCCCCCCCTGCAGGCGATCCGAATGCCCCATTACAGGCATTAATCATCGACTCCTGGTTTGACAGTTATTTGGGGGTGGTATCGCTGGTGCGGGTGAAAAATGGCACGCTGAAAAAAGGCGATAAAATTTTGGTAATGTCCACCGGTCAAAGCCATCAGGTGGAAGGTCTTGGTGTGTTTACCCCAAAACGGCTGTATCGCGATCAATTATCTACGGGTGAGGTAGGGTTTGTTTCCGCCAGCATCAAAGACATTCATGGTGCGCCAGTCGGAGATACCTTGACGCACGTTAAACCAGCGGCAACAGAAGCATTGCCCGGGTTTAAAAAAGTGCAGCCACAGGTCTATGCGGGCTTGTTCCCCGTCAGTTCAGATGACTACGAAGCCTTCCGCGAAGCGCTGGCCAAATTGAGCTTGAATGATGCGTCTTTGTTTTATGAGCCAGAAACTTCTCACGCCCTGGGTTTTGGGTTTCGTTGTGGTTTCTTGGGTATGTTGCATATGGAAATTATTCAAGAGCGACTGGAACGCGAATATGATTTAAATTTAATTACCTCGGCACCGACTGTTATTTTTGAAGTGGTGACCAAAACCGGTGACATTGTTTATGTGGATAACCCGTCGAAATTGCCGGACATTGGCATCATCGAAGAAATGCGTGAACCCATTGTCGAAGCCACGATTCTCACGCCGCAAGATTATGTCGGTAACGTGATCACTTTGTGTATTGAGCGTCGTGGTGTGCAAAAAAATATGCAGTATCTGGGTAAACAAGTATCGCTGACTTATGAGATACCGATGAGTGAGGTGGTGCTGGACTTTTTTGACCGGTTAAAGTCGGTCAGTCGTGGTTATGCATCATTGGATTATCATTTTATTCGTTATCAAATCGCCGATATGGTGCGCCTGGATGTGTTGATCAATGGTGATCGTGTCGATGCGTTGGCTGCAATTGTACATCGTGATCAATCGGTGTCTCGGGGGCGCAGTTTGGTGGAGCGCTTGCAAGAGCTGATTCCACGTCAGATGTTTGATGTGGCGATTCAAGCGGCGATTGGCGGGCAGGTGATTGCGCGTTCGACCGTGAAAGCGTTGCGTAAAAACGTGTTGGCAAAATGTTATGGTGGGGACGTGTCGCGTAAGCGTAAACTGTTGGAAAAACAAAAAGCCGGTAAGAAGCGTATGAAACAGATTGGTAGCGTAGAAGTGCCACAGGAAGCGTTTTTGGCGATTTTGAAGACAGATAAATAAGGGGCATTCATGGGACAATATTTTGCAATTATACTGGTGATTTTAACCGTTGCTTCTGGCGTAGTATCATTGATTGATATTCTGTTTTTTGCCAAAGCACGCAAGCAAAAAGTCATGCAACAAGAGGGCTTTGCCGGGTTAAATAAAAAAGCCAAAAAAGAGCGTCTAAAAGCACCCTTGGTGGCGGATTATGCGCGTTCATTATTTCCTGTATTTTTGATTGTTTTTTTTGTGCGCTCTTTTGTTGTGGAGCCGTTTCGTGTTCCCAGTGGCTCAATGTTGCCGACCATTCAATTAAACGAATTTCTGCTGATTAATAAATTTGATTATGGTATCCGTTTGCCGGTCATCGATAAACTGATTATCCCCATCGGTACTCCGCAGCGGGGGGATGTGGTAGTGTTTCACTATCCGGTGTTTACGGGAGTAGATTATATCAAAACCGTGGTTGGCTTGCCGGGTGATAAAATCAGCTATGTCAATAAAGAGCTGTATATCAATGGCCAACTGGCGCCAAAAAAATGGATCGATAACACCATTGAACCGGCCAACAGTAATCTGGTTGGCATTGATCCAACAGAGGGTGCGGTATCTGCCACCATGGTTAAGCAATATCAACAAACGTTGGGTAAAACGGTTCATACGATTAACAATAGCCCGATTGCATCGGCATTTGATTTTAAAGATGTGGTGGTGCCACCGGGTGAATATTTTGTCATGGGTGACAACCGCGATAACAGTGATGACAGCCGTTTTTGGGGTTTTGTGTCCGATAAAGACCTCGTCGGTAAAGCCTTTATGGTATGGATGAGTTGGGACAGCACCACCGACAGCGTGCGTTGGAATCGCTTGGGTACAATGTTGCCATAGGAAATAACATGATCACCTTATCGCAACGCCTAGGCTACGAATTTAACCATCCTGAACTGCTTAAGTTGGCATTGACGCATCGAAGTTTCGCGCCAACGCATAATGAGCGCCTCGAATTTTTAGGCGATTCAGTATTAGGGCTGATCATTGCCGAAGCGTTATATCAACAATTCCCCTATGCTCAAGAAGGGCAGTTAAGCCGCTTGCGTTCGAGCTTGGTGAAAGGCGAAACCCTGGTCACCCTGGCGCAGTCATTTCAACTGGGGGATGAATTAACTTTGGGGGTTGGTGAGTTACGTAGTGGTGGCCATCGCCGTCATTCAATTTTGGAAAATGCACTGGAAGCTTTGATTGGCGCGATTTATCTCGATTCGGATTTTAATACCTGTCGTACCATTGTGTTACGGTGGTTTGCCAGTCGGTTACAAAATTTATCGTTGCAAGACAATGTGCGTGATCCCAAAAGTCGTCTGCAGGAATATTTGCAAGGCAAGGGTCTGGCTTTGCCGATCTATCAGATTTTTCGTACCGAAGGTGAAGAACATCATCAAACCTTTTGGGTGCGCTGTTCGGTAGAGGTACTAGGGTTGATAGAAGAGGCACAAGGGTTAAGCCGAAAAAGCGCCGAGCAACAATCGGCAGAGCAAATATTAAAAAAATTGGAGTTGGAATGAGTGAGTCGAATGATGTGGTGATGAATTTCTTCTCCACGCCTAGAAGTGGCACAAAATGTGGCTATGTCGCCATTATCGGTCGACCTAATGTGGGCAAATCAACCCTGTTGAATCATTTACTGGGGCAAAAGATCAGCATCACCTGTCGCAAACCACAAACCACACGCCATCAGATTTTGGGTGTAAAAACCGAAGGTGATGTGCAAACCATTTATGTCGATACGCCCGGTATTCATCGTCAGCAACGTAAAGCATTAAACCGTTATATGAACAAAGCAGCGACCAGTATCGTGCATGATGTGAATGTGATTGTCTGGGTAATTGATGAGCATTGGACTGATGAAGAAGATTATATTCTAGAGCGCCTCAAAACCACCGAAGTTCCGGTGATTTTGGCGCTTAATAAAGTGGACAAAGTAAAGGATAAGCGTACCTTATTGCCGCATTTAAAAGCGCTTTATAACAAAATGCCCTTTGTTGATGTGATTCCGATTTCGGCAAAACAGGGTACGCAACTGGATGCCTTGCAGACCTTAATTGCCAAACATTTGCCAGAACAGCCCTTTGTGTTTGCAGAAGATCAGATTACCGATCGCTCCACCAAGTTTCTCACCGCCGAAATTATCCGTGAAAAACTCATGCGTCATTTGGGCGAAGAGTTGCCTTATGCGTTGGCAGTGGAAATTGAAATCTTTAAAGACGATCCCGCCGAAGAGCAGATCTATATTGCGGCCACTATTTTTATTGAGCGCGACAGTCAAAAACCGATTATTATTGGCAAAGGCGGCGAAAAATTAAAAGAAATTGGCAGCGAAGCACGGATTGATATTAGAGCGTTGCTGGGCAGGCGGGTACACTTGCAGCTGTGGGTTAAGGTTAAGCAAGGCTGGTCGGATGATGAACGTGCATTGAGGTCGTTGGGGTATGATTAAAAAAAATTCTGCCACAGGCAAAACGTTTTATGGTGATTTTTTTGCGCTATTGATTACTATCGGTCTTTTCTACTTACTATTCCTTGGCAGTCACGGGCTCATTAGTCCTGACGAAGGCCGTTATTCCGACGCAGCGCGTGAAATGTTGGTCACGGGTAATTTTATCACCCCGCACGTTGATGGCGTTCCTTTTCTGGATAAACCGATTTTATTTTACTGGCTACAAGCTTTGTCGATGGTGTTGTTTGGCATCAATGAATGGAGTATTCGTCTGTTTCCGATGTTGGCTGGAGTGGGTAATTGTTTACTGGTTTATGTGATTGGTAATAAATTATTTGGTCGCCGTAGTGGCTTGTTGTCAGCACTAATTCTGTCCGTGATGCCGATGTTTTTTGGCGTGGCACATTTTGCCAATATGGACATCGAAGTCGCGTTTTTTATCACGGGTGCCGTGGGGTGTGGCTTAATTGCCATTGATCAGGCAGATTCAACTGCCGGTCGCCACTGGATGTGGTTGGCATTTGTTTTTGCTGGCTTAGGGTTTCTTACCAAGGGCTTGATTGCCATCGTGTTTCCAATGATGATTCTGGGCGTGTGGATCATCGGCTGGAACCGCTGGAAATACATTCCTAAGTTATCATTGCCCATCAGTATTCTTATTTTTCTGGCCATCGTGTTGCCATGGTTTATTGTGGTCTCCCTAAATAATCCAACGTTCTTGCATTATTTTTTTATCTACGAACAATTTACTCGTTTTATAGGGGATCAGTTCAACAGTACTCAACCGGTTTGGTATTATCTGATGTTGATTCTGGCGGGCATTGCGCCGTGGATTTGGTTTTTTGGTCAAAGCATCAAAATGCATTGGCTGCAGGTCAAACACAAAGAGCCGCGTAATCATCGTTCGGCGATTTTATTGTTATGGCCGTTACTCATTTTAATTTTCTTTTCGATCCCTGCATCAAAACTGCCGGGATATATTGCACCCGTGTTTCCGCCTTTGGCTTTATTGTTGGGCACTTATCTTGATACGCGTTTTGCCTCCTCGTGCTGGCGCAAAGCATTTTGGTCGGTGTTTCTTGTGTTTGCCGTTGCGCTGGTTGCGGTGATGGGTTGTATGCGTTGGTTTCCGATTAATACCGATCAAACACTGACCGCAGTGGTGCGTCATCAAATTCAACCGACCGATCAGGTGGTTTCTTATGAAAATTATTTTTGGGGTGTGCCGCTCTATTTGCAGCGTCAGGTGCTGGTGGTGGGGCAGTGGAATGATGTGCATAAAATCATGTCTAATGATGGCTGGCCGCAGATGTTTTATATGGGTGTGCAGCAAGATCCAAAGGCAAAAAAATGGCTGCTCGATGAGGAGCAGTTTTGGTCGTTGTGGTGTAGTACCCAGCGTGTTTGGGTGTTTGCCAGAGCAGATGCATTAAATAATTTTGCGCAACATGATTGTGCTTATACGGTCGTGAGTAGAGCAGATCGAAAAGTGGTTTTGTTGAACCATTACTAACCAAGCAGTGAAATTTTTTTCAGCTTAAATTTATGTTATAGCGATTATTTTTAGTGGTTATTATTTGCCTAAATCAGGTGGATATTACGTTGACTTAATTTAATAAGCATTATATAATCTCCCATGGAGATTCTGAAATTTTAGTATTTGGGGGTAAATGAGTGAGTGGCAGTGGAAATGAATTACAGTGGAACGAAGACGTCGCGCGCCGCTATCTTATGGACGCTAGTAAAATTGATTCTGCAAGTTTTAGGGTCGATAATTTCAAGGTCTATTGGTGTGATTTTTTAACCTACACTGTAGGGCTTTCTTATCAAGTTAAGGGTGTTGTTGACTTAGATGGTCTCATTATTCTCACGTTAAAAAAACTCACAAAATTATTAATTCCCGAAGAAGAAATTGGTGGTGATGTTGATAAATTTTTGGGTGTGATAGCCCTTCGTTTGAAATTAACTCAAGAAACGCTTTCTGAAAAAGTAAATTGGGTTGTTGAGCGTTCAGAGGCTCTCGCCGAAAGTTCTGAGCCCGTGGCAGTGGGCGCTCCAGTCGGAGCACCAGAAGATAACTTGCAAACAGGTTTTGTTGCGCTTCAAAGAGTAAAAGTTGCAGTAGCGCATGCAAAAGAAGCTGAAGATCGCTATCTTAATTCCTTACGGGTTTCATCTGATTCTACGGATAGTAAGATTTGGGATCAAGGGCATTGTGTTACTGGTGCTTTAGAAGTAGCTGCTGCTTTTGTCTCAGAGTCTCCTTCTTTTTTTGTTGCAACATCTTCAGGGAAAGCTCGGGGGGAAGGTCCTGGTCGACTCTCTTTGGCCGCATCGGGTACTGGTATTGGCTCTACCGATGGGTCGCACGCTCACGATGATGTTCATGGAAATGTCGCTTCTCAAGTAATGGGTGTAGATGCTACTATTGCGCCAGTTGAAGTTGTTGTGGATGTTGGAAGCTCGGATCAAGATCATGAAGGAGAGGGGGTTCCGCAAGTTCCTGATGTTCATTGTGAAGTTGGGCTTATGCAGCCGAGGGGTGGTAGCCGCAGAAAAAAAATCGCTCTTGTTGCTGCGGTGTTATTAGCTGCGGGTGGTCTTGCTGGTATTCTTGGTTGGTATTTTACTAGAAAAGGTCCTGCCCCCAGCGTTTTAATAACGGGTCCAGGTGCAATGGATCCAGACGTTTCACAAGCAATCATTACCGGGTTGGTAACAAAACACTTAGCAACGGCTGGGTTAAACCCAACCAATGTAAAATTCTCTGCAGGAGGCATCGGCTCCTCTTCAGCGTTGATCTGTACGGTAGAAGGCCATGAGTATCGTTTTTCGTTTGATGCCAGTGGCAATCTTCGTGGTAATGTTGGCGAAGGAAATGTTATTACCCTTTCAGCCAGTGATGTTAACACACTGCAAACTCAACTGCAGGGAATGCACTGTGAAGTTGAAGATATCAGAGAATTAGATGTCCAGATTTGCTTAGATGCAGAGGGTAATGTTGTTTGTAGCAATAAGTTGCAGATTATGGTTCGTTCTGCTTTACCAACACCAACAATAAGCATTACACCAACGATTTCGCAATCGATAACTCCAACGGAATCGGTATCGCTTTCATCGACGGTGAGTGCGACGTTGACAGCAACAAACAGTGCTACTGGTACAGCGACGTTTTTGGTAAGCAGCTCAACCTCTGCTTCGGTATCGGTGACATTATCACGATCACAAAGTTTAAGTTCTACACGTTCCAATTCATTTACGATTACTTCATCTAACTCCTCGTCCGTTACGGCAACCATTACTGCTTCTACAACTAACAGTACAACCGTATCGCTGACGACTTCCGCTTCACCGACAAGCACACCAAGCACATCAGCTTCAGTGACGGTATCCTCTACTCAAAGTATTAGTGCGACGACATCAGCAACTGGTACTCCATCGATTAGCGTGACTTCATCGGCATCACCAACGACGACAATGACAGTAACGCCAAGCACCAGCACCAGCGGCACACCGACAGTGACTGCAACGTTGACCAATACGGCAACAGGAAGCGTGACAGCCACGGCGACGTTGACAGCGACGCAAACCGCGACGATGACGCCGACGGCCAGTGGTAGTTCATCGATCACAGTGACGGACACTGCTTCACCTAGCGTATCGATGACGGTAAGCCCAAGCTCAACAGTGAGTGGAACTTCGACGGTTACCCTAACGAATACTTCAACAGGAACCCCGACGGTAACAGCCACGGCGACGTTGACAGCGACGCAAACCGCGACGATGACGCCGACGGCTAGCCCCAGTGGTAGTCCCGCGATCACGATCAGTTCAACGAACTCTGCAACTCCATCGGTAACGTTGACACCAACGAGTACAAATACAGAAACAGGCAGCACGACTTATAGTGTAAGCAGTTCTGTGACAGGATCAGT
>CANJVU010000023.1 GCA_947478525.1 Thiotrichales bacterium | reverse complement strand
AGTTGCCGGAGATAAAAAAGCAGGTTGCCAATTATCAGAAATTTACTGAACTCACTACGGAGTGGAAGGCGCTTGCTGCGGATTTGGGAAAATTAAAGTCAAAGTTAGTGGCTGAGAAATAATTACACGGAGAACTCGTCACTCACAAGCATCAAACTAAAGTGATTAAAACACCAGAAGAAGCATTGCGGCAGTTGCGCGGTGAGCATCATGCTGCTGCACCTGTGCGTCCCAAAGCATTACCTGCCGTTTCTGCAATTCCGGATCCAACAGCTGTTTCAAAACCAAAAGCCAGGGCATTGCATGCCGTACAAAGAAAACCTGAGTCTGAGCTTGGCCTTTATTCTGTCGCAGAATTGATGGCACAGGCAGGTCGTTATATTTATAAATTGGAGTATGAAAAAGCCATCGATTGTTACCGGAAGGTTTTAGAGCGAGAGCCAATTAGGCCTGACCTTTATGATCAGATTGCCGATTGTCACGAGCGAATCGGTGAGACAGATCAAGCCACCAGCATGCGTGACATTGCTCGCGATTTACGAGAGACTTCAGGTGTCGCTGCACTTGCAGCAGCTTCCGGTGGTTCTTCTAGTGCTTCCGCCTCACGGCCATTGCTGCTGCAGGATCCTATTGCTTCATCAGTAGATGTGTGGCGTAGTGCAAAATCCAGTACTAAATCCATTAAAAAGCGGTTGGAAGAGGCAAGGATACTATCGAATGATAATCGATTCGCTAAGGCAGAAAAAGCCTATCGTGATTTACGAGATGATGTGCCGGGTGACTCTGAAGTGCTATTGGGGCTAGGGTGGTGTTTACATAAACAGAAAAAACACGTTGAAGCAGCACGTGAATTTGAACGGAGTTTGGAGTTGAGTAGCAATCCACTGGCTTACCAAGGATTAATTCAATGTAAAATTTATCTTCGGGAATTTGATACAGCACTGGATCTTGCCTGTCAATGCTTGGATGATTTCCCTTGGTCCAAAACCATCATCGATATCAAGCGTAAACTAGAGCAGCAAATGGGAATTGCCAGACCCATTTTAGCCGCCTCAGCGCCAAATCCTGGAATTGGTGTGTCATGCGTTTCAGTTTCAGCGCCAAGACCTGCATTAACTTTTGGTGCGTTTTTACCCCCAGAAGTTTTAGTCGAAAAATCTGCTACACTGAGGCCTGGCAGTGCATGGAGTGCTGTTGTTGCCAAGCCTGGTTTTGTGGCGGAATTCGCAACATCGATGGTTGCACCGCCACCTGGCTTTGCACCTCAGCGACTCGTTTCGCCTTGGGTGACGGCCGCCGCCACAAAACCTCAATTTTGTTTACCCGCAAATCCGGTGGTTCCAGCTTTGCCAGCAAGAGTTGCAGCCGTCAGAAAGGTAACACGTGAAGAAATTGAGCATGCACGTCGTATGTCATATGATGACCGTCGACCCGACCTAGCAGAAATAGAGTATAGAAAGTTGTTGGCACGTGAGGCATCGAATAGCGAAGTTCTTTTGGGGTTAGGCTGGTGTCTTCAGCTATTGCGTAGAAACGAGGAAGCGGTTCCATATTTTGAAAATAGCTTAGAACAACGAGCATCTGCACAGGCATACCATGGTTTGGCGCGTTCTTATCGTTACAGTGATGATCCAATCAACGCCTTGCGTGTGGCATCCGAGGGGCTTAATGTATTTAAGGGTGACAAAAAATTAAAGGCGCTGCAAAAAGAGCTTGGAGAGATAATGCTGGCAGGCCCTACAGCGTTAGCCTTTAAGGGAGCGAGGCATCCTTCAGACGCTGCTGCTTATTATGGGTTTGGTGGTGGCAAGTAAAAGCAGTCATTGGGTAAAATGATGGTTTGCTTTGTAGTCCATTTTTACATTCGGCATGCTTAAATTTTGCTAAACCGAGGGGGGTGTGATCTCACCTTCAATATTTTCATGGCTGTGTTCGTTGATTAATTTACGCAAGAACGGAATCAATAACACCATAATCACCCCGAACACCAGTGAAGCAATACCCAAACCCATAAAGGTATGGCTATAGCTCACGTTGGTGCTCAATGGGTTATTGTCGATAACATTAGCAGCAGCGTAATTGGACAAGTAGCTCGACAATACGCCGGAGATTCCCACCATCATCATCCACGTGCCCATAAAAATACCCTGCAGGCGTTGTGATGCCAGTTGGCCGACCATGGCGTAACCGATTGGTCCAATCATCAACTCGCCTGTGCTTTGTAGCACATAACACCAGAATATCCAGTGTATCGATACTAACCCTTGTGCGTTGGCAAAATGAATGCCAATCGGCAGCAGTAACATGCTGATGCCGGTAATTAATAGTGAAAAACTAAATTGCGCAGGTACTGAAAAGTAGATGTGCTTGCAGATTTTTTTGAGGAATACAATCATCAGGGGGCCGCCGATCACAATAACCACGGCGTTAATGTTTTGGAACCACTGTGGTGCAATGGTCATACCCCAGACAATGCGGTCAACATTATATTGTGCAAATACCGTTAAGCCCATGGGTAACATGGCGTAAATGATCCAGAAACTGAGTGCGCCGATCAGTAAAATCAGATACGCGATCATTTTTTTGCGTGCCATGGGGTCTTGCTGCAAGATGATCAGTGTGAGAATGGTCAGCAACATCACCGCACCGATGGTGAGTAACAAGGCATTGCGTAAACTGGAGTGATGCAAAAACCAGGTAATCACCGGAACCATAATCACAATAATAACCAGACCCAGTGCCAGGCGTTTCAGCCATTGGCTACGCGATTTGGCAACGGCCAGCGCCAGTGGAGTCGCTCGGTCTTTGAGTTTGCTCCAATTGGCAATGGTAATAATAGCCGTGATGATGCTGGTGGCCGCGGTCAATAAAAGTTGTTGAATTTGAAACACATTCTCTCGATACTAATAAAAAATGGTGCAAGCCGTCAATCAGTATTATAATAAAAACGGTTATTTTTTTATGAATAGGTATGCAGCCATGGCAAAAAACAAAACTCAATATTCTTGTACCGAATGCGGTGCGCTCAGTCCCAAATGGGCAGGGCAGTGCGGTGATTGCGGCGCCTGGAATACCATGATCGAAAGTATAATGGAGGGCGTCAGCGAAGGTAAAAGCGCGCGCTTTAAAGGCTATGCCGGCTTGGTCGATTCTGGTGTTAAAGCGTTGCAGGCGGTACCACAAGAACACGTCGCGCGGCATAGCACTGAAATTGGTGAGCTTGATCGCGTTTTGGGAGGTGGGCTGGTGCCTGGCAGCGTGGTGTTGTTAGGTGGCGATCCGGGGATTGGTAAATCGACGCTGTTGCTGCAAGCCGCGTGTGTGTTTAGTCGTCATAACCCTGTGCTGTATGTAACAGGGGAAGAATCTTTGCAGCAAGTGAGTTTGCGTGCCTCGCGTTTGGGCTTGAGCGGCGACCCTATTCAGTTATTGGCAGAAACCCAAGTTGAAAAGATTATCGGTTCATCGCAGCAAGTAAATCCAAAATTATTGATCGTGGATTCGATTCAAACTATTTATACCGATATGCTGCAATCCGCGCCAGGTTCAGTGAGCCAGGTGCGTGAAACTGCCGCGCAGTTGGTGCGTTTTGCCAAACAAACCCACACCATTGTGTTTCTGGTGGGTCATGTTACCAAAGAGGGTGCCTTGGCGGGTCCGCGCGTATTAGAACATATGGTCGACACCGTACTTTATTTTGAAGGCCAATCCGACAGCCGTTTTCGCGTGATTCGTGCCGTGAAAAATCGCTTTGGTGCAGTGAATGAGCTGGGCGTGTTTGCCATGAGTGATGCAGGGCTAAAACCCATCAACAATCCTTCTGCCATTTTCTTATCTGCGGATACCCAGCAAGCGCCCGGCACTATTGTCATGGCTACCTGGGAAGGCAGCCGGCCGATGTTGGTCGAAGTGCAAGCCCTGGTCGACACCTCGCATGTTGCCAATCCACGTCGTGTCTGTTTAGGCTTGGATCATAACCGCTTGGCGATGTTATTAGCGGTGTTGCATCGCCATGCCGGTATTGCCACCTATGATCAGGATGTATTTGTTAATATTGTTGGTGGCATGCGCATCAACGAAACTGCGTCTGATTTGGCACTATTATTGGCGGCAGTGTCCAGCCTTAAAAATAAAATTATCCCCCGTGATACCATGGCCTTTGGTGAAGTGGGTTTGTCTGGTGAGATTCGTCCCGTACAAAGTGGTCAGGAACGGATCCGCGAAGCTGTCAAACAAGGCTTTAAACGCATTATCGTGCCTAAACAAAATATGCCAAAGCCATTGCCGGCAGGTGTGGAGATGATTGGCGTGACACGGTTGGATCAGGCGTTGGGGGCGATTTAATTCTAACCCATTATTTAACCGCGGCCTGTAGTAGTTGAATCGTACCTTTATTGGCATTAATCGTTACTGGCACACCTTCGGGCACCGTCCAAATCATCGACTGATGGCCGATCATGGCGCCAGTCCAAGCCGGAATGTGCAGCGGTTTAAGGTGTTGTTCATAGACTTGTTCAATCGTCGGTGAGCCAGGGATTTGGCGGGTGCAGTCGACACAGGTACCTACCACAATGCCTGAGAGTTGTTGCAACACACCGGCGCGTTCCAATTGTGTTAAGGCGCGGTCAATTTCATAGGCATCAACATGGGTGTCTTCAACAAACAAGATTTTGCCTTTCCAGTCTGTGGGTGCATACGCTGTGCCGAGTAACGTAGTAAGGATTGTCAGATTGCCACCCAGTAAAGTTCCCGTTGCTGTACCGGGCGTAATGGTAATAATCGGATAATGCGCCGGGTTTTGCAGCGTGACGGGTTTGGTATCAAATAGCATTGCTTTTAATTGGTCTGTAGTAAAGCTTGGCCAGGTAAAGCTACCCGGCATCGGGCCGTGAAACGTCACTAAACCAGTTTTATGATGAATGGCAAGCAGCAGGGTGGTGATATCGCTGAAACCAACAAAGATTTTAGGGTGTTGTTGAATTTGCGCATAGTTGATTTTATCGAGCAAGCGTGCGCTACCCCAGCCGCCGCGGATTTCAAAAATGGCTTTGATGTTGGGGTTGGCAAAAGCGGCGTTGATATCGGCAGCACGGGCATCATCATCACCGGCAAAATAACCGCTATGTCCGGTTACTGCATTACCAACCACCACTTTTAATCCAAGTTTTTTTAAGCGATGTTTGGCCGCTTCAAACAGGAAAAAAGTATCGATGCGAAAACCGGAAGAGATTAGCTCAACGGTATCGCCCGGTTGTAATTTGGGTGCGACCAGTAAAGGATCAGCATAACCAACAAAACTGAACAGCAGTAATACAGACAGCAAGAGGGATTTCATGGCATTGGCTCCGTAAATTGCTATATACTGCCTGCAAAAAATGGAGAATACAATATCATGCTGCACGATTTGTTATTTGGGTTGGTTTTAGGCTGGGGGGTTGCCATTCCTATCGGTCCGATGAACATTGAAATTATGCGTCGCAACCTGCGCTTTGGCACGCGCTATGGTATTGCTTTTGGCTCGGGTACTTGTAGTGCCGATTTGACTTATTTGATTTTGTTGTCGCTGGGTGCCTTGCCATTTTTACATTACCCGGTGGTTTTTAATATCATCAGTATTTGTGGTGCCTTCGTGCTGGCATGGTTTGCCTGGGGCGCTTTTAAAATGAAACCACTGAATGCAGAGTTGAATGTGAGTCCAGATATTCTCAAGCGCTTTGCTGGCAAGGATTTTGTGCAAGGGTATCTGATGACCATCACCAGCCCGTTTACCATTTTGTTCTGGGCATCGGTGAGTTCGCAAATTGTGGCATTGTCTGAAATCAACCCACATGCCTGGGTGTTTACTGGCGCGGGGGTGTTGATTGGTACCTACAGCTGGGCACTGGGGTTTAACACCGTGCTACATTTTACCAAGCATCGAATTTCTGAAACATTAATGCATTGGCTCAATCGAGCCGGCGGCGTGATTCTGTTGCTGTTCGCCGTGGCGGGGGTAGTTAGAGTGTTTTTTAAATAAAATTCCAAACGTCACCCGTTCCAACCCGGCCAAATCTTGCTTGGTTTGTATGTGTTGATAACCCAACGTTTGCAATAAACTTCTCACTTCAGCGCCTTGCTGGTAGCCATGCTCCAGCATCAATAAACCTCCCGGCAGCAAATAATCGCGCGCTTGAGTAGCGATGGTTGCGATATCCGCCATGCCGTTATTGGGCGAATGCAGCGCGGAGATTGGTTCAAAACGCAAATCGCCTTGTTGTAAATGCGGATCCTCTTCTGCAATATAGGGTGGGTTGCTGAGAATGGCGTGGAATTTTTGTTTGGGCAGTGCATCACACCAGCTGCCTAATTTAAATTGAATGTTGTAGATGTTGTTTTGTTTCGCATTGTGCTGTGCGACTTGTAGCGCTGGTATTGAGTGGTCGGTCGCGATCACTTGCCAATTCGGCCGCTCATGTGCCAAGGCAATGGCAATGGCGCCAGAACCGGTGCCTAGATCAGCGATGTGAATGGGTTCGTTTGGTAATAATTGCAATGCCGTTTCCACCAACAATTCGGTTTCTGGGCGGGGAATTAACACGTACTCATTGACTGTGAAATTTAGCGACCAGAATTCTTTTTGTCCGAGAATATACGCCATCGGTTTGCCATTCACGCGTTGCTGTACCAGTGTTTCCAATTGTTGCAGTTGTTCTGATGTTAATTCGTATTCTGGATGTGCGTACAGAAAGGATTGGGGTTTATTCAAGACGTGCAACAGCAGTAGCGCTAATTCTAACCGGTTGTTTAAGATTTGTTGTGTATGCGGTAACCACGTTTTAAGCGTATTCATCTTCATTTTAAAATTGATTCAAAAACGGAGTAACGATACTATCATATTCGCGTTATAATGGCGCCAATTGATTTAACATGATTGCTGATTATGTCTGCTGAATTCGTCCACCTGCGCTTACACTCTGAATATTCCATTGTCGATGGGTTGATTAACCTCGATAACCTGATGCCGGCGGTCAAAAGTTCGGGGATGGCTGCGGTTGCTTTGACCGACGAAAGTAATCTATTTGGTGTCATTAAGTTTTATAAAGCCGCGATTAAGCAGGGTGTTAAGCCAATTATCGGCGCGGATATCTGGATCGAAGGCGAGGAAAAAGAAGGTCATTATCGCCTGACATTATTATGCCAAAATTACCAGGGCTACCATAATTTAATGCTGTTGATTTCCAAAGCGTATTTGAGTGGTGAGCGGGACCAGGGAGTTCCAATTTTGCAGCGCATGTGGCTAACCCGTGATTCACTGCAAGGGTTGATTGCCTTGTCGGGTGCGCAGGAAGGTGATATTGGCTATTCGCTATTGCATAACCAAGACAAACGTGCGGAAATTTGGCTGAAGAATTGGCTGGTATTGTTTCCACAAAATCGTTTTTATATTGAGTTGCAGCGCACCGATCGACCCAATGAACAAGTCTATACCGAAGCAGTTTTGCCATTGGCGGTGCAATACCAAGTGCCGATTGTGGCGACGCAAGATGTGCGATTTTTGAAAACAGAAGAATTTACCGCCCATGAGATTCGTGTGGCGATTCACGATGGTTATACCATGGATGATAGCAACCGTCCGAAAAAATATCGTGCCTGTCAATATTTGATGTCGTCAACGGAAATGATCGAGCGCTTTGCCGATCTGCCGGAAGCCATTGAAAATACTGTGGAAATTGCCAAGCGTTGTACCGTTAAATTGGACCTGGATAAACCGCAGTTGCCTGCATTCCCTGTGCCAGAAAGTATGACCGAAGGTGATTTTTTACGCCAGCTTTCCAAAACTGGCTTGGATGAGCGTTTTACGGCGATGCATCTCAATGAAGAGCAAAAAAACACCTATCGTCAGCGGTTGGATATTGAGCTCGACGTGATTATCAAAATGGGCTTTTCCGGTTACTTCTTGATTGTGGCAGATTTTATTCAATGGTCAAAGCGCCAAGATATTCCTGTCGGTCCTGGGCGGGGTTCAGGTGCGGGGTCCTTAGTGGCGTATGCCTTGAAAATTACCGATTTGGACCCGCTGCCTTACGATTTACTGTTCGAGCGGTTCTTAAACCCTGAACGGGTATCGATGCCAGACTTTGATATCGATTTTTGTATGGATGGTCGCGACCGCGTGATCGATTATGTCGCTGAGCGTTATGGTCGTAACAGCGTGTCCCAGATTGCCACTTTTGGAACCATGGCCGCAAAAGCAGTAGTGCGTGATGTCGGGCGCGTGCTAGCGCTCCCGTATGGCTTTGTGGATAGCATTGCTAAATTGATTCCAATGGATTTGGGTATGACTTTGGATCAAGCGTTAAAAGACGAGCCACAGTTGAAAGCGCGTTATGAAAATGAAGACGATGTTAAATCTGTCATCGATATGGGCTTGACCCTCGAGGGCACCGTACGTAACGTTGGTAAACATGCCGGAGGCGTGGTGATTGCTCCGACGCTGCTTACCGATTTTTGTCCGATTTATTGTGAAGAAGGCACCAACCATCTGGTGGCGCAATTTGATAAAAATGATGTGGAATCTGCAGGCTTGGTCAAGTTTGACTTTTTGGGTCTGCGTAACTTAACCATTATTCATCAGGCTTTAAAAATCGTCAATACCGTTAAACGTAATAAAGGCGAAACGGAAATCGATATTAACCTGATTCCGTTGAATGATCCTGCCACTTTTAAATTATTGAAACGGTGCGAAACCACGGCAGTGTTTCAGCTTGAGTCACGTGGCATGAAAGATTTAATTCGCCGTTTGCAGCCGGATACTTTTGAAGACATCATTGCTTTGGTAGCATTGTTTCGTCCCGGACCGTTGCAATCAGGGATGGTAGATGACTTTATTGATCGTAAACACGGCCGCGCCATTGTGGAGTACCCGCATCCCGACATTGCCGATGCGTTAAAACCGACGTATGGCATTATTTTGTACCAAGAGCAGGTGATGTTGATCGCTCAAATTCTGGCGGGGTTTAGTCTGGGTGCTGCCGATTTGCTGCGTCGTGCCATGGGTAAGAAAAAAGCTGAAGAAATGGCTTTGCAGCGCGAGAGCTTTGTTAAAGGCGCTGTTGGGCGTGGTGTGGAAGAAGCGACCGCGACTTATATTTTCGATTTGATGGAAAAATTTGCTGGTTATGGTTTTAACAAATCACACTCGGCGGCGTATGCGTTGGTGTCGTATCAAACCGCCTGGCTCAAAACGCATTATCCCGATGCGTTTATGGCAGCGGTGTTGTCCTCCGATATGGACAATACTGACAAAGTAGTTAATTTTGTAGAAGACTGTGAGTTAATGAACATTGGCCTGTTGTCACCCGATATCAACATTAGCCAGTTTCGCTTTACCGCTGAAAATGGGAAGGTGCGTTATGGCTTAGGCGCGGTCAAAGGTGCCGGTGAAGCGGCGATTGAGTCGATTGTTGTTGAGCGCAATAAAAACGGCAACTTCAAGGATCTCTTTGATTTTTGCCAGCGTGTTGATCTGCGTAAAGTCAATAAACGCGTGATGGATGCATTAATCTATTCGGGCGCGATGGATGCATTAGCCCCAAGCCGTGAAAGTGCCTTGGCATCGCTCGATAAAGCCACGCAAATCGCTGAGCAAGCCGGGCGTGATCAAGAAAGTGGGCAAAATGATTTGTTTGCCATCGGTGGTGATACGCCAGTGATGCCAGCCGTCACGGCGCAGTTTGTACCTGCACCTGTCGTTATGATGGAGCGTTTATTTAAGGAAAAAGCGGTGCTCGGACATTTTATGTCAAACCATCCGCTCACCGAGTTAAAGCATGAATTAAAAAGCCTGCAAGTCAAGTCGTTGAAAGAGTTATCTCCTACCAAAAAAAGTAGCACTCTTCGCATTGCCGGGTTGGTTACTTCAATTCGCCGCCTGAAAACTAAGCGTGGTGATTGGATGCGTATTCTGCAGCTTGAAGACAGCAAAGGTCGTTGTGAAGTGACGGTATTTGCGGATCTCGCCGACCGCTTGAAGTTTGATCCCAAAGTGAATGAAATCTTGCTGATCGAAGCTGAAGTTAGTGAAGATCAGTATAGCGGGGGTTTGCGTGTCGGCGCACGCGATATCATGTCTTTGGACCAGGCGCGAGGGCGTTATGCTAAAGCCTTGCGATTGACGCTTAATCATACTCAATTGGCGGCGTTGAATGGTGTCGAAGGGTTAAAAGGGTTTTTTAAACCGTATCTTGGCGGCACTTGTCCAGTCATTATTCATTATCAAAATGCCACGGCTGGCAGTGTGTTGAAATTAGGCAATGCCTGGATGGTCAATCCCACCGGTGAATGCCTGGCTGGATTACGTAGCGCAGGCATGTCGGTTGAATTGGTTTACTAACTCGCCGTCAGCGAAAATCCCAGTTTTTTCAGCATATTATTGGTCATGCGGCTCTGATATCGCTGAATCAGTTTTTGTTTTTCTGTTGATGACATTACTACGGTGCTTGTTTTGGCGGTGGTAAAGGTGGGAGTGTTTTCCAGGGCGTGTTGATAGTCTTGCAACACTTGCGCCACATTGATGGGACTGTTGGGTTTTAATGCTAACGTTAATGTTCCTGGTTTTTCAATAAAGCTCGCCACCTCTGCGGCCGCTTGTTTGGCCAGTGGTACTTGTTGTATTTGTGGTAACACAGTCAGCAGGGTAGCCAGTTCCATTTGCAGTTGAGCGGCAGGTTGCTGTGTTTGAGCAGCATAAATAGTTAACAGATGATTGAACAGCCCTTGGTCTTGGTATTGAATGCGTAATTCCCCCAAGAGAGGAACATTTTTTGGGGTATTGTTCATCGAGGTGGAGAATAAATTAACCAAAGCGCCCAGCGTTACGGGTGTGGTTTGTATTTCTTTGCTGTACACGCTCAATACGCCAGCATTTTTCAAGGCGAAAGCTAAATTGGTGATGGTTGCTTGGGTTGTGGTGCTGTAGCTGCCGGTACCAGTAATGGATACATCCAATGCATTGTAACCCAATAGATTCAAGGGTTCTGAGAGTTGAGGTACTTGTTTGGCAAGCACTGCTGAATTTGGGTTAAGGTGAACGTTGATATCACTATTGGCGCTTAAGAGATAGGCTTTGTTGAGTATTTCTGGTAGGGCGTCGGTAAATGCGCGTGCTTGCAAGGGCGTATTAATCACAAATTGTGCAATCACTGCCTGGTAACGAATCCACAGGTCATCATGGCGTTTAAGCGCTATTTTCAGCGTGAGCGTTTTGGTAGTGCGTTGATAGTTGAACATCATGTTTAAGTGCAGCGCGTTTAGTTGATTTTTCCAGAAAGTTTGGGTGGGTGATACGCCAGTTAATGACAGTAAGGTTTTTGTTAGTTGAGGGGCGGAAATATCACAGAGTTGTACTGCCATTTCAGTGGGTACTTGGTCGCTGCCCAAGGTATAGTGGCGAATGCGAATATGCTTAATGTTCACTTGATAGGTGGCATCTTGCGGCGTAATTACCACGCCATTGATCTGGTAATGATGGGTCCATAACGAGAAAGGTGAAACATCGACGTTATGGTAAGTGATGTTGCTGATTGCCGGGTAATCTAGCTTGGTCTTAGCAATCGCCTCATTTAACGTGCGTTCTACTTGTTTTTGCAGATAAAGTGTGGAAACAAAATAAGCTGCACCCAATAAAATAATTACCAACACTATGCTACTGATCCAGTACGCTAAACGCTTTGACATAAGACACCCTTTTGGTTGATCAATTAGCATATAGTGTACGCGAAAAATAAAAATTCTGCTACAATGGCGCCAACTTAATGTGGATCATGCTTATTTATGTTTAAACCCCTGGTCTTATATATTGGCTTACGCTACACCCGCGCCAAACGCCGCAACCATTTTATTTCATTTATTTCGATGATTTCGATGGTTGGTATTGCCTTGGGAGTGACGGTGTTGATCACAGTGTTATCGGTGATGAATGGCTTTGATCAAGAGATTCGTACACGTATTTTAAGCATGGTGCCGCAAGTGACGGTAACCGAGTGGGGTCAACAATTGCGCGATTGGCAAGGCTTAAAACAACAATTATCGGCTGATCAGAGTATCACTGCCATGGCCCCATTTGTGGAAGGCGAAGCGATGATCACCAATTCTGGTGAGCCCGCATTTGGTGTGCTCGAGGGTATTGATCCCGCCTTGGAAAACACCGTTTCCCCCATCGGTAGTAAAATGATTCGTGGTAATATCATGGCGTTACAGCCGGGTAAATTCGGCATTATCTTGGGCTCTGGTTTAGCTGAGTCCCTTGGCGTTGGGGTGGGTGATAAAGTTACTGTCTATGTGCCACAAGCAACGTTATCACCGATTGGTATGTTGCCGCGGCTCAAGCAATTTAGCGTGGTCGGTGTATTTCAGGTGGGCTATCAATATGATAGCGGCTATGCGTTGATTAATATTCAAGATGCCGCTAAATTGATGATGATGCCCAAAGATACGGTAACCGGATTACAACTGAAATTAACCGATTTGTTTTTGGCGCCAGCGGTGGTCAATCAATTAAGTGCAACGTTGCCGGTGAACTATCATGTCTATGATTGGACCCAGCAAAATGCCAATTTTTTCAAAGCGTTAAAGATGGAAAAGCTGATGATGTTTTTGATGCTGGTACTGATCATTGCAGTTGCCGCTTTCAATATGCTGTCGTCGTTGGTAATGGTGGTGACGGATAAGCAATCTGATATTGCGATTTTGCGTACGCTGGGCGCCAGTTCGCGCCAGATTATGGGAATCTTTGTGGTGCAAGGTGCAACGGTTGGATTTGTCGGCACCTTGATTGGCTTGGTGTGCGGCGTGCTCTTGGCTGATAATGTCACCACCATCGTCAATCATTTGCAAACCTTGCTCGGCGTTCAATTCTTAAATGCGAATGTGTACTACATCAGTTTCTTGCCATCACAGATTGTGTTTGGCGATGTCTGGCGCATCTGTGTGATTTCTTTTGTGTTAAGTTTGCTGGCAACATTGTATCCAGCCTGGAGTGCGTCAAGGGTGAAGCCAGCGGAGGCATTGCGTTATGAGTAAAATAATTCTGCGCGGTGAAAATATTTGCAAAACCTATCAAGAGGGTAAGTTGTCCACCATGGTATTAAAGGGCGTGAATCTGTCGATTGTTGCGCAACAACGGGTGGCGATTGTCGGCAGCTCGGGTTCAGGTAAAAGTACTTTGTTGCACGTTTTGGGGGGGCTTGATACGCCGACACAAGGCGAAGTCTGGCTCAACGAACAGTCACTTACCACGATGTCCAATAATCAACGCGGTACCCTGCGTAACCGTTATTTAGGTTTTGTATATCAATTTCATCATTTGCTGCCGGAATTTACTGCGTTGGAAAATGTCGCAATGCCGTGGTTAATTCGCGGTGTTACTGTGGAACAAGCGCGTGATAAGGCACAGAAGATTTTAACCCGCGTCGGGTTGGAGCAGCGTTTGGGACATAAACCGACAGAATTATCGGGTGGCGAGCGCCAACGCGTGGCGATTGCGCGTGCGTTAGTAACAGAGCCATTATGCGTATTGGCCGATGAACCGACCGGTAATTTGGACTCCGCTAATGCCACCAATGTATATGAGCTGATGCTAGAAATGAACCGCGATCTGCAGGTGGCATTTGTATTGGTGACCCATGATGAGCAGTTGGCAAAAAAAATGGATGTTATCTATCGGATGCAGGATGGAGTATTACAATGTTAACCGTTGTTAAACAGTGGTTCCAGCGTTATTTTTCTAACCCAGAAGCCAGTATTCTCTTGGTGTGCGTGGTGCTGGGTGTCTTGGCCATTGTATTTTTAGGCTCGATCTTTGCGCCGTTGCTGGCGGGTTTGGTGATTGCTTATTTGTTGGAATCGATCATTAAGCCATTACAGCGTGGGTTTAAATTCCCACGTTGGTTGGCGGTGACCATTGTTTATGCCTTATTTATTGGCTTGGTGGTGGTAGGGGTTCTGGTATTGTTGCCATTGCTGTGGAAGCAATTTATGCAGATGATTGGTGCATTGCCGCAAATGATTCGCGCGTTGCAAGCAATGATTGCTAACTTGCCACAGCAGTATCCGAACTATATTTCTGATAGCATGGTGCAAAGTTTGTTGAGCAGCACGCAGGTTGGTACCGGTAAATTGGCCTCGATTGGCGCGACATTTGTGTCGTATTCAGTGAATTCCCTGCCCAATATTTTTGCCTGGTTGGTGTATTTGTTTTTGGTACCATTATTGGTGCTGTTTTTCTTAAAAGACAAGCAATCGATTTTGCATTGGTGCAGTCAATTTATTCCGCGTGAACGCGGCTTGCTCGATAATGTCGGTCACGAGATGAAACGGCAGCTGGGCAATTATGTGCGTGGTAAAGTGATTGAAGTGATTGTGGTTGCCGTCATTACCTACATTGGCTTTCGCATTTTTGATTTACATTACGCCATTTTGCTGGCGTTTTGTGTCGGCCTGTCGGTCATTATTCCTTATGTGGGTATGGTCATTGTTACCATACCGGTGGCGGTGATTGGTCTGCTCCAGTTTGGCGTGACTCCAGAGTTTGTGTATATGTTTGTTGTATACGCCGTGATTCAAGCCTTGGATGCCAATCTATTAGTACCCTTGTTGTTCTCGGAAGCCGTAAATCTCCACCCTGTGGCGATCATCGCCGCTGTCCTGTTCTTCGGCAGCATCTGGGGGTTCTGGGGATTGTTCTTCGCCATCCCCTTGGCGACGTTGGTCAAAGCCGTGATTACGGCGTGGATGAATCATGCGAGGGAAGTGTGAGATAAATGATCATGAGGTGTGTTTAACGATACACCTCTTTGCGATGAGCGATTTCCACCACCAGAATCCAAAGTTCGTGATCATTGAATGTGTAAACAACGCGATAATCACCAACACGATGGCGCCAGAGACCTTGTTTATTGCCTTTAAGTGGGCTGCCTTTGCGTGGATCAGTGGCTAATTTCTGGTGGATGCTTTTTAAAATACGTTCGCCTTCTTGCTGGCCGATATGGCGCAGATCTTTTTCAACCGAGGCTTTGAACTTAATTTGATAGGGCATTATGCCCATCCCAGGCGATTTTTTAACTCTGCTTCATCAATCACTTCGTCGGTATGATTTTCCAGGCGATCCAGTGCAATTTTGTAATCGGCATATTCTCTGACGTAGAAACGCAATGCCTCTTGAACAATTTCAGAAAATTTGCGATGGCGCGTTTCTGCGATGGTTTCTAGCGCATTGAATAAGGGGTCTTGTAAGCGGGTGGAGATCACGTGTGACATAAAAAGATTCCTGTAATTAATGTTTACAATAGTTACATTGTAATGGTTTGGTGAATTGAAAGCAATAAAAAAGCGGCCGAAGCCGCTTTCTGGACTCCCGCCTGCGCGGGAATGACACGTTTTAGCGTTTGTCTACTGTCTTAAACGCTCTATCTTTTTCACCGGTGTACAATTGACGGGGGCGACACAATTTGGATTGTGGGTCACCGATCATTTCGTTCCAATGTGAGATCCAGCCGACGGTACGTGCCAAGGCGAAGATCACGGTGAACATATTCGATGGGACGCCAATCGCGTTTAACACGATGCCGGAGTAAAAGTCGACGTTGGGATAGAGTTTTTTCTCAATAAAGTACGCATCGCTGGTGGCGATTTTTTCTAACTCAACCGCAACTTGCAATACGGGGTCATTTAATTGACCGAGTTCTTTCAGTACTTCTTGGCAGGTTTCGCGCATTACCGCAGCACGGGGGTCATAGTTTTTATAAACGCGGTGACCAAAGCCCATCAGGCGGAATGGGTCGTTTTTGTCTTTAGCTTTGGCGATGTATTTGGGAATGTTTTCCACCGAGCCAATTTCGCGCAGCATATTTAATGCCGCTTCGTTGGCGCCGCCATGGGCAGGGCCCCATAATGCGGAAATGCCGGCAGACATGCAAGCGTATGGATTGGCGCCGGTAGAGCCTGCCAAACGCACGGTTGAGGTTGACGCATTTTGTTCATGGTCCGCATGCAGAGTGAAAATTTTGTCCATGGCGCGCACGAATACGGGGTTTGGGGTATAGGTTTCGCAAGGCGTGCTGAACATCATATATAAGAAGTTGCCAGCATAGCTCAAGTCGTTGCGCGGATAAACAAACGGTTGGCCCATGCAATATTTATAAGACATCGCAGCCAAGGTGGGCATTTTGGCGATCAGGCGATGCGCCGCCAATTCGCGATTGTCGTGATCATGAATGTTGAGTTTGTCGTGATAGAACGCCGAAAGAGCGCCAACCACTGCTACCATAATCGCCATCGGATGGGCGTCGCGACGAAAACCACCGAAGAAATAGACCAATTGTTCGTGTACCATGGTGTGATAGCGAATGCTCTTTTCAAACGCTGCTTTCTGGGTTTTGTTGGGTAGCTCACCGTTTAATAACAGATAGCACACTTCCAGGTAATCACCTTTGTCAGCCAATTCTTTGATAGGGTAGCCACGATAGAGTAAAACGCCTTTATCGCCATCGATAAAAGTGATTTTAGATTCACATGCTGCGGTGGACATAAAGCCATTGTCGATGGTGAAAAAACCTTCTTTGGCCAGCGATCCGACATCAACCACATCTGGGCCAAGGCTGCCAGAGTAAATAGGCAGAGTATAAGATTTTCCACTGTCTAAGGTGAGCGTAGCGTTGCGGGTACTCATAACATCACTCCTGAATAAAATTAATGGACACTGATAGATTGTAGACAATGCGTTGGATTATTTCCACTCTTTTATTTGTCACAAGCGGATTGCTTCCTGAACTGAAAATATTTTGCTATAATGACCCGGCGTTACTTTCAGAAGGATTTGTCTATGTCTCGACCTCGCAACATTGGCCTTGGTAGCTTGATTCGTTATCGTTTCCCGCTAACCGCCATCACCTCTATTTTTCATCGTGTCACCGGTGTGTTACTCGTCATTTCGATTCCCTTTTGGTTGTGGGCGTTGGATTTATCACTACGTTCACAGGCTGGGTTCCTCTCCGTGAAACATTTCTTTTCTTGTTCCGGTATGCATTTTATCTATTGGGTGGTGTTATCTGCTTTGGCGTATCACGTCATTGCGGGGGTTAAGCACTTGCTGATGGATTTGGGACATATGGAAACCATAAAAGGCGGCAAAGCTGCCAGCATTGTGGTATTGGTTTTATCGCTGATTGTTATCGTTGGTTTAGGAGTGTGGTTATGGTAAGCAGCATTTTGTCGCTGACGCGCAGTGGCGTAAAAGATTTCTTTGTACAGCGGGTCAGCGCGGTTATTTTATTGCTGTATGTGTTTTTCATCATTGGCATATTCATTGCCTATCCGCATTTAACCTATGTGATATGGTTGCAATTGTTCTGCATGACGTGGGTGAAAATTTTCAGCCTGCTGGCACTGTTGAGTATGATCGCCCATGCCTGGGTAGGCATCTGGACGATTTTGACCGATTATGTTCACAATGCGGTGGTTCGCGGGTTTATTCAAACGTTGATCATCATTGGATTTATCGCCTGCATCGTCTGGGGCATTTTGATTTTATGGAGTTAACCGATGGGAATGGCAAAATACGAATTTGATGCAGTGATTATCGGCGCGGGTGGCGCCGGTTTGCGTGCGGCACTGGAGCTGTCACAATCCGGCTTGAAAGTGGCGGTGTTGTCGAAGGTGTTTCCAACGCGTTCGCATACGGTGTCCGCGCAAGGTGGTATGGCAGCAGCCTTGGGTAATGTGCACGAAGATGACTGGCGTTGGCATATGTATGACACGGTTAAAGGTTCGGACTATATTGGCGACCAAGATGCCATTGAATATATGTGTAAAAATGCACCGGAAGTGGTGTACGAGTTAGAACACATGGGTATGCCGTTTTCGCGTCTAGACGATGGCCGCATTTATCAACGTGCGTTCGGCGGGATGTCTCGTGAATACGACGTCTCCAAAGTGGCGCAGCGTACTTGTGCTGCAGCAGATAGAACCGGACATGCGCTGTTGCATACTTTATATCAAGGTAATTTAAAGCACAAAGCCCACTTCTTTACTGAGTGGTTTGCACTTGATTTAATTAAAACCGACGCGAATACCATTGCCGGCGTCACCGCCATGTGTATAGAAACCGGCGAGGTCGTGGTGTTCAGCGCGCGTGCGGTGATTTTAGCTACGGGTGGTGCGGGTAAAATTTACGAATCGACGACCAACGCGTTTATCAATACCGGCGATGGTATTGGCATGGCGTTGCGTGCGGGCTTTCCAGTACAGGACATTGAATTTTGGCAGTTCCACCCGACCGGTATCGCGGGCGCTGGCGTGTTGGTGACAGAAGGTTGCCGCGGTGAAGGGGGGGTTCTCCGGAACAAAGCGGGTGAGCGCTTTATGGAGCGTTATGCGCCCAGCGCGAAAGATTTGGCCTCACGCGATGTGGTTTCGCGCTCGAGCATGATGGAAATGCGCGAAGGTCGTGGCTTTAATCCCGAAGGGGAAGATTATGTTGTGTTAGATTTGACCCATTTGGGAGAAGATATTATTTCACAACGCTTGCCAGGCATTCGCGAATTGGCAAAAACCTTTGCGCATGTGGATCCGGTCAAACAACCGATTCCGGTCGTGCCTACTTGCCATTACATGATGGGCGGTGTGCCGACCAATATGCATGGCCAAGTGTTAACGCAATTGCCGGATGGCAAAGACCAAATTATTCATGGTCTATACGCGATTGGAGAATGTGCGTCGGTTTCTGTCCATGGTTCAAATCGTTTGGGCAGCAACTCCTTACTTGACCTTGTGGTATTTGGCCGTGCTGCCGGTAGGCATGTCTTAAACAGTATTCACGAAGGCTTAACATTGCAGTCAATTACCGACAGCGATGTTGAAGCATCATTGACGCGCTTAAACCGTTGGGAAAACAGCAGCAAAGGCGAAAGTATTATCAGCATCCGCAAAGAGATGAAGCGCGTAATGCAAGCCGATTTTGGTGTGTTTCGCAAAGGTGAATTCATGGCGCCCGGGTTAGAAAAATTGAAACTGTTACAAGAACGTTTGGCGCATGCATCTCTGCCGGATAAGAGCAAAGTATTCAACACCGCACGTATTGAAGCGTTAGAGTTAGATAACTTGATGGAAGTGGCCTTGGCAACCGCGGTGTGTGCGAACTTCCGTACAGAAACCCGTGGTGCGCATAGTCGTGAAGATTTTCCGGATCATGATAATGTGAATTGGTTGAAACATACCTTGTACTTTAAAGAAGCGGCGAAAACTTCTACCCGTGCGGTGAATTTTTCCCCGAAAGAAGTGAAGCCATTCCCACCAAAAGCCCGCGTTTACTAAGAGGTGAGCCATGAAATTCGAAGTTTATCGTTACAACCCAGAAATTAATAAAAAACCGTACATGCAAACCTTTGAGCTTGATATTCCCAAGGGGCACGACATGATGGTGTTAACGGCGATTGAATTATTGAAAGAACAAGACCAAACCCTGGCGCTGCGTCGCTCCTGTCGCGAAGGGGTGTGCGGTTCCGATGGCATGAACATCAACGGCAAAAACCGTTTGGCGTGTATCACCCATTTGTCTGAACTAAGCGAACCCATTGTATTGCGTCCGTTGCCTGGCTTGCCGGTAGTGCGCGATCTGGTCGTCGACATGACCCAATTCTACAAAAATTACGAACGCGTCAAACCGTATTTGCAAGGTGAAGAACCTGCACCCGCGAAAGAACGTTTACAAACCCCAGAACAACGTGCCGAATTGGATGGCTTGTATGAATGTATCCTCTGTGCCTGCTGTACCACTTCTTGTCCATCTTTCTGGTGGAACCCAGAGAAATTTATTGGCCCCGCTGGATTGTTACAAGCCTATCGTTTTGTCGCGGACAGCCGCGATTCTAAAACCATGGAACGCTTAAAAGATTTAGAAGACCCATTCAGCGTATTCCGTTGCCGTGGCATTATGAACTGCGTCAGCGTCTGCCCCAAAGGCTTGAACCCAACGCGGGCGATTGGTAAACTGCGTTCTTTGATATTACAACAGGCGGTTTAATGACTATGGCAAATAAAAATACTTCGATGCAACAAGCCTGGAAAACCTCTGAACTTAATGGCGACAGCAGCGGTTATGTGGATGGACTATACGAGTCTTATTTAGAAAATCCTGACAGTGTCGATGTTTCCTGGCGCACTTATTTTAATGGTCTGCAACAACAGCTGCCAGGCAAAACCGATGTAGCACATGAACCGATTCGTGAGGCATTTATCGAGTTGGCACAACGACCAGCGATCGTCAGTATTGCCTCGGGTGGTGATGGTGACGCCAAAAAAATAGTTGCGGTAATGAACCTGGTGTACGCCTATCGTGAACTCGGGCATCGCCATGCCACGATTGATCCACTAAAGCTACAAGTAAAACCGGACATGCCGGAATTAACCCTGGAATATCATGGCTTGTCCGCTGCGGATCTTGACCAAACTTTTGCACTGGATGACTTTTATCAAAACCAACCCACCAAGCTGCGTGATATCCTTGCCGATTTGCAACGTATCTATTGCGGTACTGTGGGTATTGAATTTATGCAAATCATGACGGCAACCGAAAGAAACTGGTTGCGCGAGCGGATTGAAACCAAAGCACGCCCCGCGATTGCAGCTGATTTGAAAAAATGGTTGTATCAACGCTTGGTTGCTGCCGATGGGTTGGAGAAATATCTAGGCATGAAATTTGCCGGTCAAAAACGCTTTTCGTTGGAAGGGGGCGATGGCTTGATTCCGATTGTAGACCACCTGATCCAACAGATTGCCGCACAAGGTGGGCAAGATGTGATGATTGGCATGGCGCATCGTGGTCGATTGAACGTGTTGGTTAACGTCGTCGGTAAATCCCCTGAAGATCTGGTGGGCGAATTTGAAGGCAAACATCATAAAGATTTATTGTCTGGTGATGTGAAGTATCACAACGGCTTTTCGGCAATTGCGCAAACCCGCACCGGCCCGATCCATGTGGCATTGGCGTTTAACCCATCGCATTTAGAAATCGTTGCACCGGTGGTTTCTGGTTCGGTACGTGCACGTCAAGATCGCAGCCAAAATGATCGTCGCCAGGTGCTGCCAATTTTGATGCACGGTGACGCCGCATTTACCGGCCAAGGCGTGGTGATGGAAGCGTTTAACATGTCGCAAACCCGCGGTTTTAATACCTGTGGTGCGGTGCATGTGGTGATTAACAACCAAGTCGGTTTTACGACCTCTAATCCGGAAGATGCGCGCAGCAGCCCGTACTGTACCGATGTCGCCAAAATGGTGGAAGCACCGGTATTTCACGTCAATGGAGACGATGCCGAAGCTGTGTTGTTTGTCACGCAATTGGCGTTAGACTATCGCATGCAATTTCAAAAAGACGTGGTGATTGATCTGGTTTGTTATCGTTTGCATGGCCATAATGAATCCGACGAACCCTCAGGCACACAACCTGTGATGTATCGAGCGATCAAGGCGCATTTGCCGCCTTATCAGCGCTATGCGCAACAATTGCAACAAGAGGGTGTGTTGTCTGCTGCTGAAGCGGAACAAATGGTGAAAGATTACCGTCAACGCCTGGAAGCCGGCAAGCCGGTGGTCAATTTGGCCGACAATCATGACGTGGCCAAACCACTGAATTGGACGCCCTATTTGGGCGTGCCCTGGAATATTGCTTGCTCGACTCAAGTTGCCAAGAAAACCTTGGTCGACTTAGCCAAAAATATGGAACAATTGCCCGCGAATTTTGCGTTGCAACCACAAGTGGCGAAAGCGTTAGCCGATCGACAAAAAATGACCCAAGGTGAAATTGCCGTGAATTGGGGTTATGCCGAATTGTTGGCGTATGCCAGTTTGGTGAATGAAGGGTTTTCATTGCGTTTATGCGGCCAAGATGTCGGTCGCGGCACCTTTTCCCACCGTCATGCGGTATTGCATCATTATGAAACCGGTGTAACTTATTTGCCGTTACAACACATTAAAAAAGACCAGCCACGGGTTGAGATCATTGACTCGGTATTGTCGGAAGAAGCCGTGTTGGCGTATGAGTATGGCTATTCCTGTTCATCGCCCAAAGCGCTGGTGATCTGGGAAGCGCAGTTCGGTGACTTTGCCAATGGCGCGCAAGTGGTGATTGACCAATTTATTTCTTCTGCGGAAGAGAAGTGGGGTCGTTTAAGTGGCTTGGTGTTGTTTTTGCCGCATGGCTACGAAGGCATGGGCGCGGAACATTCCTCGGCACGTTTGGAACGGTTTTTGCAACTCTGCGCACATGACAATATGCAAGTCTGCGTACCAACCACACCGGCACAGCACTTTCATTTGATTCGTCGTCAGATGGTGCGGCCATACCGCAAACCCTTGGTGGTGATGACGCCGAAAAGTTTATTGCGCCATCCGTTGGTAACATCGACGTTAGAGGAATTGGCACAAGGCGAATTCCAACCGGTATTGGATGAGATCGATCCCATCAACACCAAAAAAGTAAAACGCGTGGTGTTTTGTCAGGGTCGTGTTTATTATGATTTATTGATCAAGCGTCGCGAAGCCAAAATGGATGATATTGCCTTGGTGCGCGTGGAGCAATTGTATCCATTGCCCACCGATGCGATCAAAGCCATTGTGAAAAAATACGCCGGTGTGAAAGACTGGGTTTGGTGTCAGGAAGAGCCCAAAAACCAAGGCGCCTGGTGGCGTATGGAGTGGTTTTTGGCAGAGCTGTTACCCGCTGATCTGCGCGTTAGCTATGTGGGTCGTGAATCATTTGCTACACCAGCCGTTGGCTATCCACAATTACATAAAACTCAGCAAGCGGCGTTGGTCGATGCTGCGCTTGGAATTCAATCTTAAGAACAAAAGGATATTAACCTATGTCAACTCAAGTAAAAGTACCGACTTTCCCTGAATCCATTTCAGAAGGCACCATCGCTGCGTGGCGTAAAAATGAAGGTGATGCGGTGAAAGCTGGCGATGTGCTGGTAGAAATCGAAACCGACAAAGTGGTGTTGGAAGTACAGGCATCAGTTAACGGTGTACTTGGCAAACTGCTGAAAAAAGCCGGTGATACCGTGAAAAGCGAAGAAGTGATTGGCGCCATCGCAGAAGGTGCTGCGGCATCTGCTCCAGCGGCTGCGCCAACACCTAAAGCAGAAGCGCCTGCGGCCAAAGCACCTGCAGCCAAAGTAGAAGCGCCAGCAGTCAAAACAGAATCCAAAAAAACAGATGCCCCCATTGATGCCAGCCCTTCAGTACGCCGCAAGTTAGCGGAAACCGGCGGGCAGTTGACGATCAAAGCAGTGTCGGGTGCACGCACTGAACAACGGGTACCGATGACACGTTTGCGTAAAACCATTGCCAATCGTTTGTTGGAAGTAAAACAAAACACCGCGATGTTGACCACCTTTAACGAAGTCGATATGAAACCGGTAATGGACTTGCGTGCCAAATACAAAGATCAATTCGAGAAAAAATTTGGCGTGAAACTCGGCTTTATGTCCTTCTTCACCAAAGCAGCAGTCGAAGCGTTGAAACAATTCCCGTCGGTAAATGCCTCAATTGATGGCGATGACATTGTATATCACGGTTATTACGATGTAGGGATTGCCGTTTCCTCACCGCGTGGTTTAGTGGTGCCGATCGTGCGTAATACCGAAAGTTTAAGCTTAGCCGATATTGAAGCCCAGATTCGCGACTTAGCAATTAAAGCCCGCGACAGCAAATTAACTTTGGAAGAAATGCAGGGTGGTACCTTTACCATCACCAACGGCGGTATTTTTGGTTCAATGTTATCGACCCCGATTTTGAATGCCCCACAAAGCGCGATTCTAGGCATGCACAATATCGTGGAACGCCCGGTGGCGATCAATGGCCAAGTGGTGATTCGTCCGATCATGTATCTGGCATTGTCCTATGATCATCGCATTATTGACGGTCGTGAGTCGGTGTCATTTTTGAAGACCATGAAAGAGTACTTGGAAGATCCGGCGAGATTGTTGTTGAATGTTTAATAGGGGATTAACATGTTTCTAATCCCTTACAAAGTCTCACCCTCACTCATCCCTGGCGCTCAACAGGGATTATTTCTGACGTCTCCAGTAAAACGCGGCACATTGATGGTGGCTCCCGACGACATCAAACGCGTTTATACCTACCAAGAAATTGAGCAGTTTGACCGTAACAGCATTGAATATCAAAGTTATATCCGCTGGTTTGAAAATGGTTATACCATTTGCCCAGAGTGGACCGATGAGTGTTATATCAATCATTCCTTCAGTCCCAATGGTCAATGGCATTTAGGTTTTGTGTTTGCGATGAAGGATATTCCAGCCGGTGCCGAGTTGACCATGGATTATCGTCATATCATTCATGAAGGCGATGATGCCGGGTTTGTCGATTCAATTACTGGTAAGCCGATTATTGGAATGGCGTGGAAACAATCATTTCGTGAAAGTACTGAATTTTTGGCAGGTTTGATGAACCCGTAAGCTCAATATTATTTCCTCCTCTCTTGCGGAGGAGGGTTAGGGTGGAGGGTTTTAAAATAAAAGGATGCTGATATGAAAAGATTAATCGTTGCAACCCTTTCTGGATTGATGTTTTCAACCGTGTGGGCAGATTCAACCTTGACGGTCACGCCCCTGACTCTTCCTGTTGGCAATGATAATGCCTACTTAAACGTGATTAATGACATGCCCAGCAATGGCGTTTATATTGCATTGACGCAAGCCAAAGATGGTGCGGGACAGCCAGCATTAGTATCCGCGCTATATCATTCTAGTGACGATAAGCAATGGACCACTGACATGGCTTATGGTAATAACACCACCGGTGTGATTACCGGCATGGTGAATCAGGGCGGTAGCTTATATTTTTCTAGTATTAATCTTTCTTCTCTTGATCATCCCGGTTCTATTTCAGTGCTACAAGGGGCTACGGGCGCACTGCAAATTTATCATGCACCGCAAGCCGTTTGGAATTTATGGTTACCACCGACCGTAACGTCATCCACTCTCGTGTCCACCAGTATTGCTGCGCCGGTAACGCTTGTTAGTACAGGGCCTCAAGGATACATGAGTGCCCAAATTTCTGGTAATGCACCATTGAGCTATGGCAATCCGCAACAATGGTGTGCGTATGGTAAGCCTTTTCCCGCGATGACGATGATCTGGCCAATTTTGGATAACCAATCAACCGGCGCGGTTGCGGTGGTCGATTGTCCGCAAGGTCCTAATCAATTTCCCATTTCCCTCGTATCCATCGATACCACGGGCAATGTCAATGCATTAACCCCACACATCAATCAACCCTATCCTAATGCGGGTTTTGATTTTGGGTTACTGTTTGGCATTAACCAAGATAATACCAATTATTTAGCGGCTTCCAATGAGGCCGATGGTAATACTACCGATGTGATTGCGATTTTACCCAATGGCAGCGGTAGTTCAGGATTATTTGCCAGCACCACGACCTATATTGGCAAGCTGTGGAACCCAGTACCCATCCCCGCAACCGCCAATAACGGCACCATGCCGGCGTTGATGGATTCTTTGCATTATGGCGCGGTACAAGCCGGTATTAACGTCGTAATGCCGATGAGCATTATTGCATTACCACAGCCACAAACCTACGCGCTGGTGTTCTGTTCGCATAACAGCTATCTGGCCGACTGTTATGTGCAAGAAGCACAAATCACCTTTAGTTTGACCAATGGTTGGGTGTATACGCCCTTGTCCGGCCAAGCGCCGCTGCTGCAGTCAAAATCTTTGGTGTGGGCGCAATCGATGAAGTTATCGGTGGCGCAAGAGGCCAGCGGTACGGCGTTGTATGTGGGCGTTAATACCGGCATTCCGCAGTATGGCGAGTATCATCCGTTGTTGTATAAGGTGACGGGGTTTTAAGCCTCTTCATCCTCAAAACTCAAAATTCCTGAGTTATAATCATACGCAAACAATTCTGCATACCGCCCCCAATCAATCATGGTGGTCAGCACACGTTCGGATTCTTCAGGGCTGAAGTGGTCTTCCAACATCTCAATAAAATCTTGTTCAGAGGCGCGATGATTGGTGCGTTGATGAATGGTTTCGACAATGGTTTTGGCCAGCGGAATCGATTCGCGTAACTGCTGCGCGAAGATCACTTTTTTATCGGTAATGTCCGCCGCAATTAGCTCTTTACCTTTGCTGGTCATCGCAATATCTCCGCCGGAGACTTTAGCAAACCCCAGCACCGAAAGGGCGTCGAGAATCGGGAACAAGTCGCTGACATCTAAGCGAATCTCATCCGCCAATTCAGGCAAATCGACCGGGCCGCGTTCTTGTAATTCGTTGACCTCTTCCAGCAAGCCAATCAACTCGGCAATACCGACGTCGGGTAAACGATACTCCAATCCCAACGGTTTGGGTGCCTTGCGTTTTTGGGTGCGATCACGGCTTTGCGCTGAGGTCATCAGCGTATACACTTCATCAATCAACGCCTGTACTTTAGCATCGTCACTGTTGCGTGGATAGGGCAGATCAACCGTGAGTTCACCCGCAATCGACCCTGGGTTGCTGGCAAACACCAACACCCGATCCGCAATTAAAATGGCTTCTTCAATGTTATGCGTAACAAACAAAATGCCTTTCATGGTGCTGTCTTTATCGTGCCAGATCTCCATTAAGTCACTGCGCAGGGTTTCCGCGGTCAACACATCCAGCGCTGAGAACGGTTCATCCATCAACAACAATTCCGGTTCAATCACCAGCGCGCGAGCAAAGCCAACGCGTTGGCGCATCCCGCCGGATAATTCTTTTGGATAGGCCGATTCAAAGCCATCCATCCCGATCATGTCAATCGCTTTTAATGCCCGCTCACGGCGGATTTTACGCGGTATGCCACGGGCTTCTAAGCCTAATTCGACATTTTCCATCACTGTCAGCCATGGCATTAGCGCAAAGCTTTGAAACACCATCGAAATACCTGGCACCGGGCCTTTGACCTGTTCATTGATATAAAATACTTCACCCGTAGAAGGGGAGGTTAACCCCGCGATAATCCGCAATAACGTTGATTTTCCTGAGCCTGACTGACCGAGTAGCGCCACAATTTCACCTTCACGTAGTGTTAAATTGACGTTATCAATCACCAGCAACTCTTGCTTGTCCGGGTTTTTGAACGATTTTTTGACGTTGCGCACATCGAGCAGAATGGGGGTGGTCATGGCGATTCCATCCATAAAAGTTAAGCGGATTATACGCTGATACCAATTCTCGATCAAACATAGCGTAGTGTCTGTTAAAGTAGTGTCCCCGCGAAGGTGGGGATTCAGGTTGTGAGTTTGATTTTATTAGTTATCACATTTTTAAATGTTATAAACACATAAAAATAATTGATTTTATGCAAATATTGGCATATAATTAAAATGAATAAACGCTAATTTAATTAATGATTTTTAAAAAGGAGAGGAATATGTCAGGTGAAGGTTCGCACAAAGCTTATACGCCTGGTGACGGTCTCCATGACACTTTTGATGGTAGCTTTTTAACCAAGCTTGTAAATAACCCTTTGGAAGACCGTAAATACTTGTTAAAACAGGCGGAAAATTTTGCATGGCAGTTTCCTGTAAATCCTTTTATTCAAGAGGTAGATATAATTCATCAAAGAGGCTCACGCAAAGGCACGAACGGATACCCAGCTTGGGATCCACACGATTGTCCATTCAATATCCTCGTTAGGAAATTTCCTTTTATTGAAGTTATTAGGTCTTACGAATATGCTAAGCCAGAAGATGCTAAGCCAGAAGATGTTAAGAAAAAAGTCTGTAAAGCGCTACGGAGTGATCTTTTGCAACTTTTAGAGAGTAATAAAAATAATGCTGTTGGTGAATTATTTGCTAAAATGATGTTTAGTGAAGAAATCAAAAAGATTTTTTCTGTAAAATCTTGGATAGGGAGGGTCTCTGAGGATCCATCGTTAGAAACAATTAGAGTATTAGCTGTAAGTATTTTGGATCGCGTAGCATTATCAAAAGAAGATGCTGCAACAGTAATTGAGTCTAGTAAAGCAGCTACACCTCTTTTGAGAGGTTTTGGTTCCTCATCGGGTGAGACTAGAGATTGTTTGGCTCCCTTTGTTTCTGCTCCAGCACCTTCTGTTGATGCTTTAAGCTCAGTGACAATTTCAGCTACTCCAACACTCTCAACTGGTGAGGTAAGTGCGCCATCTAATCCACAGTTTCTCACTATGTTTAAAGATGCTGCACAAGAAGCGCGAATAATGGAGTTGGCACAGCGTGCAAATCCAGGAAAAGTGTTAGACAAAAAGGAAGTTGCTCAAGTTTTTGACAATATGTAATCACCCCATCCGATCTCGCTCTTGCGCAAATTGATACCGTTTGTGCAAGACTACGAAACTGACCAGGGTTGTTCTGGTGTGTATCACTAAATTTCCCTGGTGATTCATTTTTAACTATTTTATAAATAACGGTTTTTTAAGGTTTGCCTTTTCTCGTTTTGGGCGGGTTGTTGCATCTATTTGATTTTATTGAATATTTTTTTAATTCGAGTGCCATTTAGTAGGTTTGGTATTTATATATACTTGATTTTTAAGTAACTTTATATAATGGGTTGGTGGTTGAAGTTGAGGCAAGGATTGCTCAAAAACAGATTTACTTTTGATCAAAAAGTATTTAAAATAATCATGATGTGTCAATGTATTTGTTGACTTTTATTGAGATAAGTTTCATACTGCGGGAGTAAATCGTGAATGGAAAACAAGTAATTCAGGTGTTGAAAGTGGCAGGTTGGGTGCAAGACGTTGGTGGTCGACATGTGATTATGATCAAAGCAAAGCGACGAGTTCCAGTACCGGTTCATGGCGGCAGAGACATTCCCATCGGAACGTTAAAATCCATTGAAAAAGCAACAGGGGTGAAATTATCATGAATATTCAATTCAGTTATCCAGCCGTTATTGAATTTGACGGTGAAGCGTTTCAGGTACATTTTCCCGATATCGAAAACGCCTTTACTTATGGCGTGACGTTGCCGGAAGCAATTCACAATGCAGAAGATTTATTAGGTACAATGTTAGTGTCTATGGTGAAAGCAGGCGAGCCGCTTCCCGTAGCGAGCGTGGCGGTTAATTGTCGTTATCAAATTGCACCTTTTCCAGAAGTGGCAGCACCTTTGGCGTTGTTTCTGCTGCGCAAACAGCAAGGTAAGACCATTACCGAGGTTGCCAAACTACTCACCATGACCAAGCAGCGTTACTCTGATATTGAAAAGGGCAAGAATCTTACCTTGAAAACCTTGCATAAAGCTGCGGCTGCTTTGGGTGCCAGCACGCAAATTGCGATTACCGCGTTTTAACCAGCAATGGCAAAAATCGCCGAATCAAATACAACGGGCAATTCAAAAATTGTGTTCGTTGTTCTAAGGGCTGTGGTGAAACACGCGTCAACAGCGGGGGCGTGTAGCGTTGTTGATAAACCTGTAGGCTTTTTATATGCGCTCCCGTCCCGGATTTTACCTCGAGCGGGTATACCTGGCGTTCGTGGCTGAGAATAAAGTCCACTTCAGCTTGTCCGCTAGAGCTTCAGACCTCCAGACTGCTCACTTCGCTTAAAAGAAGCCGGTATTTGAGCTGTTACCATCGTATGATTTACCGTACCATCCGAAGCTGTTTGACCGTGGCTAAAAGCGCGTGCATTGCCAGGTAGGGGGTGTTGCTACCACTATAAAAAGGTTACTCGAACGTTTTAAGTGACTAATTAATTTTTTATATATTGAAATTATAGTTAAATTATATTTTTATAGCAAATTTTATGCTATCATTAAGAACAATTATGAAAATCATAATTGATGATAAAATAAAATGAGGAGAATATTATGAATGGAGATAACGATTCTAAGTCGACGCAAGTTGTAGTAGCTGGTGCAGCTGGTTTAGTAACGGGAGTTGCCGCAGCTGCTGCAGTGGGAGCGGTAACTGGGTCAGCAGCTCCAGTTCTTGGTGCTGTTTGTTTAGGCGCAGCTGTAGCAGAGGCTACAGGTGTTCCCGCTGCAGCTGTTGCAGCTTGTAATGGTGGATCTGCCCAAGAGGCTCTGGCTGTCGGTTGTGCCGTGGCGGTGGCGACTGGTGTTTCGACCGGGCTGCTTGTGGGTCCTGCTGCTGCAGCGGTTGCTGGACCTATTGCAGCGGGTCTATTTTGCGGCTCTAATGCGGCATGGGTAGCTGGTGTAGCTATGAATAACGCTTCTTCACCAACGGCTGACACAAGAGCCGGCGCATATGCGTTTGCGCCAAGCCAACAACAGATGCGAGAGGCTCGCCTTATGGATACGTCTGTTTATAGTCCACAGTCAGGTTATGGTACTCAGCCCCTCTAAATAGTCATCTGATGTCGCGTCTGGGGAAGATTGTCACAGTCTTGCCCGGGCGTGTTTATAAACTTTATTGATTTGGTAATGCTCACTCCCGAGCATCACTGGACACTGGTTGATCCGCTGATGCGGTATATGCTGCTGCAGAAAAATTAATACAATTATGTTTGGAAAATGTGATTTCTTCCACAATAAACGTTCGTTTTTTGTGATTCCCCGCCGTTTTTATTAACATAAAAACTACCCCATCCGATAACGTTCCTGCGCGAATTGGTAGAGTTTACGCCACACCAGGAAGTTAACCAGGGTTACCCAGGTGCACATCACCACAATGCCTAAGGCGATGGCGGCGAAGTTGCCGGCGTTGGTGTTGAGGGTGATGTACGCGCCCAGGCCATTGGCGATGAGTTTGGTGTGGCCCCATTGCACTACTTCAGCGACGACGCTGGCATTCCATGAGCCGCCGGCAGCGGTGATGGCGCCGGTGACGTAATAGGGGAAAATCGCGGGGAATAAGAATCGCTTCCATTTGAGCCAGCCGGAGAGTTGCATGTTTTCGGCAGCCAATTTTAATTCTTTGGGAATGGCGCTGGCACCGGCAATGACGTTAAACAGAATGTACCACTGCGTACCCAATGCCATCAGCAGCGAGCACCAGATTTCAATATTCAGATGATAGCGCAAAATCATCAATACAATCACTGGAAAAAAAAGGTTGGCGGGGAACGCGGCCAGAATCTGCGCCACCGGTTGTACCCATTGTGTGACGCGGGGTCGCAAACCAACCCAGACGCCGATTGGCACCCAGATCAGTGAGCAAACGATGATGGAAATAAATACTCGCAACGCGGTGTAAAAGCCCATCACCACGACTTGCCAGGTTTCACCCAGCGGAATGTTGTGATAAATAAAGCGCCACAAGAGCGCAATGCCAGTCACGGCGAGGATGGCAATTAAGCTGTACCAGAGAATATTGTGGGTGGTGCTGTAATCCTGTTCCAGGGTCAGATAATGCGAATGATTTTTGCGTTTGCGTAGCCAGCGAATATTAACAAACGCATCGTTGATGTCAGAGAGCCAGTCGGTGACGTGTTGAAATAAACGGGTTCGTTGAAACAGATCTAATACCCACGAGCGAGACTCCCCCTCGTTAATGGTCGATAAATGAAATTTTTCGGACCAGGCCACCAGTGGGCGAAAGAATAGTTGATCGTAGAGGATAATCACCACCAACATGGTGGCAATGGCATAAGCAATCGCCGCCATGCTTTCCTGGGTTATCGCCAGCGCGATGTAGGAGCCAATCCCCGGGATGGTGATGTTTTGGTTGCCGATGGAAATGGCTTCGGCGGCGACGATAAAAAACCAGCTGCCGGACATCGACATCATCGCATTCCACAGCAGGCCAGGCATGCCGAAAGGGAGTTCCAGGCGCCAGAAGCGCTGCCAGGCTGAGAGTTGGTACACATGCGTGGCTTCGGTTAATTCCAGCGGGATGGTTTTCATTGATTGGTAAAAGCTCAGCGTCATGTTCCACACTTGCGAGGTGAATACCGCAAAAATCGCGGCGCATTCCGGGCCGAGCATTGAGCCTGGGAATAACGCGATAAAGCCAACTACGGCTATCGATAAATACCCTAAAATTGGCACCGATTGTAAAATATCAATCAACGGAATAATCAAACGACCAGCACGCGGGTTTTTGGCGGCCAGTGTCGCCACGCCTAAGCTAAACACAAACGAGAAAAACAACGCGATAAACATGCGTACTACCGTTTGCAAGGCGTATTGTGGCAGCATCCAAGGGTCTAGTGAAATGGGAATGATTTCACCCAGTTGGAACGGTAGCGACATATGACTGCCGGTCCACACCAGCATGATGATCAGACACAATACCAACAGAAACGCCAGAATGTCCCATTGGTTGGGGATGAGTTTCAGTCTGGGTTGTGAGAAGACTGGTTGGTGGCGCATTACAAGTCCATTCCCACTTGTCTTGGACTACGACCAATCTGTTTGGTTTTGTAGTGTTTGCGGCAAACCGATACATACCGATCATTACCACCAATCCCGACCTGGTCACCGCTGGTGATCACTTCGCCATTCTCATCAATACGCATGGTGTGGGTGGCTTTGCGGCCGCAGTGGCAAATGGTTTTGATTTCGCTGAGCGACTCAGCCCACGCCATCAGATATTGGCTGCCCTCAAATGGATTGGCCAAAAAGTCGGTGCGTAGGCCATACGCCAGCACGGGAATATCCAGTTCATCGACGATGTCCGTGAGTTGCATTACTTGCGCCTTTGTTAAGAACTGCGCTTCATCGACCAACACGCAATGAATCGGTTGTTGGCGCATTTTTGTGGCGACCTGTTCAAACAAATTGGTTGCTCGAGAAAACATTTCTGCATCGGCAGCCAAGCCAATGCGTGAGGTGACTTTGCCGATACCATAACGATTGTCAAAATCCGGCGTGAACAACACTGTGGTCATGCCACGTTCTTGATAGTTGTAGCTGGATTGTAATAGGGTCGTGGTTTTACCGGCATTCATCGCCGAATAATAGAAATGTAATTTGGCCATACACAGAGCCCCAAGCTGATGGTGTTGACATTGTAAGCGAGATGCTGGAGTCGGTAAAGGGGCGGTTGCGCTGCAAGGTGCTAAAACGCGTACAGTAGTATTGGTGGGTTGCTTTGAGTATACTAAGTTAACCCTCGATGGAGACTGCCATGAGTACTGAAGATCTACAAGCACCGCTACGAGATGACATTCGCTTATTGGGCACCTTGCTGGGCGAGGTGTTGAAAACTCAGGAAGGGAGTGCTTTGTTTGATAAAATCGAACAGATTCGCGGCTTAACCAAAACTTATCGCCAGCGCCAAGACGATGGGGTATACCAACAAATTCTCGATATCATTCAAGCTGCGTCGCCTGCGGAGATGGCCTTGCTGGCACGCGCCTTTGGTCATTTTCTTAATCTGTCGAATATTGCTGAAGCCTATCAGAGCGTCAGGGTGTTGCGGCAATCGGATGAATCGCTGGATACTTGCAATCATAATGCGTTAGAAGTGTTGTTGCCGCGGTTGTTGCAGTCGGGTATTACTCCGGAGCAGCTGTACCAAACCGTTACCAACATGCACATTGAGTTGGTATTGACCGCGCATCCCACGGAAGTGAAGCGTCGCACGTTAATTCAAAAATATAATCGTTTGAGTCAATTGTTGGAACAGCGCGATCGCATGCGCTTGACGTTGCGTGAGCAACAGTCTAATCAAAACCAGTTAAAAACCTTGGTGATGGGAATGTGGTTGACCGATGAAATTCGTCGGGTGAGGCCTACTCCCGTGGAAGAAGCCAAATGGGGTTTTGCGGTGATCGAAGAAACCATCTGGGAAGCCGTGCCGCGTTATTTGCGCCGGCTGGATTATGCATTGCGGCAACATACGGGCAAACGTTTACCGATGGACGTGATTCCAATTCGCTTTGCGTCATGGATGGGCGGCGATCGCGATGGCAACCCCAATGTTACCGCGGCAGTAACTCGAGAAGTATGCCTGCTGGCACGCTGGATGGCTGCTGATTTATACGCCCGTGATGTGGATCGCCTGGCGCAACATTTGTCGATGAATCGCTGCAGCCCAGCGTTGGCCAGGGTGGTGGGCGATGCGCATGAACCCTATCGCGTATTATTGCGGCAAGTACGTGAACGTATGCTTGCCACCAAAGCCTGGGCAGAGGCGGCATTGCACCATAAGCCTTATGTGGGTGAGCTACCGATTTATCAAGACGTCCAGGAGGTGATTGTTAGCATTCAATTATGTTATGACTCTTTGGTCGAATGCAACGCGCAAGACATTGCCGATGCTGGTTTGTTGGATTTATTGCGGCAACTGCATTGTTTCGGCTTAACGTTGATTAAGCTCGATATTCGGCAAGAAGCGGGGCGCCATCTTGAGGCAATTAATGTCATTACCGAATACCTCAATATGGGTTCGTATCAGGAATGGTCCGAAGCCAAAAAAATCGAATTTCTGTTGCAAGAATGTCAAAGTAAGCGCCCTCTGTTGGCGGTAGATATGCCATGTGCGCCAGAAGCGCAAGAAGTGTTCGATACTTGTAAAGCAATTGCCGAGCAGGCGCCGGCGGCGATGGGGGCGTATGTGATTTCCATGGCCGCTGAAGCATCCGATGTGTTGGCGGTGATTTTGCTGCAAAAAATCTGCGGTGTTAAGCAGCCGATGCGCGTGGTGCCGTTGTTTGAAACGCTGGAAGATTTAAACAATGCGCCCACCGTGATGCGGCAATTGTTTGAGTTGCCCTGGTATCGCGAGCATATCACTGGCCATCAAGAAATTATGATTGGCTATTCCGATTCCGCCAAAGACGCGGGTAAGCTTGCTGCATCGTGGGCACAGTATCGCGCGCAAGAAGCGTTACAAACACTGTGTGCACAACATCAGATTGAATTAACCCTGTTTCACGGTCGCGGGGGTTCTGCCGGTCGTGGAGGCGGGCCAGTGCATGCGGCGTTATTGTCGCAACCACCGGGGTCAGTGGCAGGGCGGATGCGCGTTACCGAGCAGGGTGAGGTTATTCAACAAAAATTTAGCTTACCAGCGTTGGCGCGCCATCACTTGATGCTCTATACTTCGGCAGTATTAGAAGCAACGTTATTGCCACCACCCAAGCCCAAAGACAGTTGGTGTAAACTGATGGATCATTTATCAGAAGTGTCTGTTAAATCCTATCGTCACGTCGTACGCGAGCAGCCTGAGTTTATCGATTATTTTCGCCAGGTGACGCCGGAGCAGGAGTTGGGGAGATTGTATATTGGCAGTCGACCCGCGAAACGCAAAGCCAGTGGCGGCATTGAAAGTTTACGCGCTATCCCGTGGATTTTTGCCTGGACCCAAACGCGATTATTGTTGCCATCGTGGTTAGGCATGGATGAAGCGTTAAGCCAAGCATTACAAGAAGGTAAAGCGGATTTATTACATGAAATGCTCGAGCAATGGCCGTTTTTTGAGGCGATGATGGATATGCTCGATATGGTGCTGGTGCATGCTGACGCCCATGTCGCCGCGCATTACGATGCCTGCCTGGCGCAGCCGAAGTTGCGTCAGCTGGGTCGCGCGTTGCGCGGGCGTTTGCATACCATGGATGAGGTAACGCAACAGATTTTGCAGAGTAATACGCGACTCAAGCGCGAGCGCGAAGCTTTGCGTGCTTCTACCGCAGTGCGTAACCCCTATGCCGATCCGCTCAATATTATTCAAGCGGAAATATTGTGTCGCTTGCATCTTGGGCAATCGGATGTCATGTTAGATGAAGCGTTAATGCTGACCATTGCCGGCATTTCTGCGGCGATGAAGAATACGGGGTAAAACATGTTCACCTATCAAAACGGCTGGATCTCTGGCGCCAACATACGCCGCGTTGATTCCCCCAATTTTAACCAACGACCCGCAGCCATGGCCGTTGATGTGTTAGTAATTCACAACATCAGTCTACCACCGAGTCGCTTTGGCACTGATGATATCGAGCAATTCTTTACCAACCAACTGGATTTGACCAAACATCCCACTTATGAGCATTTAAAAGACGTTAAAGTCTCGGCGCATTTATTTGTCAAACGCAGCGGTGATACTATTCAATTTGTCTCATTGCTCGACCGTGCCTGGCATGCTGGCGTATCACAGTTTCAAGGTCGCAGCGGCTGCAATGATTTTTCTATCGGCATTGAACTGGAAGGTACCGATGATCTGCCGTTTACCGATGAACAATATCAACAACTCATTGAAATCACTCATGTGATTCGTCAGCAATTTCCGCAAATCACACCCGATCATATCACTGGTCATAGCGACATCGCACCTGGCCGTAAAACCGACCCGGGGCCGTGTTTTGAATGGCAGCGGTATAAGGCTGCAGTGTGATGCGTAGCTGGTTTTTTCTGCTATTGACACTTGGCTTGATAAACATTGCGTATGGTCAATCGCAACGCATCATCAGCCTTGCGCCCAATGTTACTGAAATGCTTTACGATATTGGCGCAGGTGATGACGTAGTCGCAGTCGATCGCGACAGTGATTATCCCGTTTCTGTCAAAACCTTACCAAAAGTTGATGGCTATACCAGCAACAGCGTCGAAGCGATTTTGGCGTTAAACCCAACCCTAGTAATTGGTTGGCAGGGTGGTAATTCGCCACAGTTAATTCAAAGTTTACAGCGTCTGGGTGTGAACGTATTGTTGGTCAATACATTAACGTTGGCTGATATTGGCAAAACCCTACAACAGCTCGGTGCTGCGACGAACCATATTCAATCCGCATATCAAGCGGCGGAAAAATTTCAACAACAGCTCACGCAGCTGTCGCAACGCTATGCACAACAGCCTTCTCATCGAACGGTGATGATCGAGCTGTCCGATCATCCGCTGTATGTTGCCACCGCCAACAGCCTGCAATCGCAAGTGATTCAACTGTGCGGTGGTGTCAATGCGTTTCAAGCATTACCCGGCGAAGCGCAGATGGTGTCGGTGGAATCGGTGTTGCAAGCCAATCCCCAAGTAATCATTGCGGTAACACCATTGTCGTTAAACGACTGGTCGCAGTGGCCAGAATTGCCCGCAGTGCAATCAAAGCGGATGGCTGTGATTGATGCGGATTTGTTATCGCGCAATGATCCAAGGATTTTGCAAGGGGCGAGGCAGGTTTGTGAGGTGGTTGCTCAAGCCAAGTAAATTACATAATGCTTTACCTTCAGCCAATCCAAGGGGAAAGTATTCCATATTCTGCTCCTTACTATTAACTCACCAAGTGGCGACTTACTAATTGGTAAGTTGCCAAAAGGAAAGAAATAAAGCAACTCCATTTTTGGGCTATATTACAGAAACGGGCTACTGGTTGCGGGTTTTCCCCAGGTGGTGAATTTATCTGGAAGCGTTTATATGACTGGCCCCTTATCTTGAAAAAGATCAAATTAGAGTACTATGTGGTTAGTGAAAGGTGCCCCCTAAAGTGGGAAAGACCCTTAAATTGCAGTTGCTTTGAATAATTTTTAGATGGTGCGAGGAAAGGACTGTGTTTTTTTTGAATCAAAACCATCTCAAAACACCGATCTAAATTTTTATATTTTTTTTTATGTATGTTTCACTGACTTTTCCTGTTTAACAGTTATTTTGATTTAGCAAGTTGCTTAGCTAAAAGCTTTTCTATTGTTGCTATATCTTCTTTTACTTCAAATTTTATTCTTTTTTCAAGGAAAACCTTCTCTAATAAATCTTTAGCATTCTCTAAGTAATTTTCTTTTTGTTCTATTGAGCCTTCTTTGGCTTCTTCAAAAAGCATATCAAGCCAATGGTTATAGCCACAACGTGACCGCTCCACGAATCACACCTACGATTTAGTATGACTGGCGGATAAACTATGCTGATTTGGGCTTTTTGATTTTTGGCAGATGTGCCTGTGCATAGCGCGGTAGCAGTTGCTCCATTTTTCTAGGTGTATCGGCGTTAGGCAGTTCGGTAAAGATAAATTTGAGGTAATCAAACACCTTCAGGCCATACAACTTCGCGCTTTCAATCAGACTGTAGAGATTGGCTGCGGCAACAGCACCCTTGGTGTTGCCACAGAACAGCCAGTTTTTTCTGCCCACCGCAAAGGGTTTAATGCAGCGTTCCGCTGGATTATTGTCGATATTCAGCATGCCATGGTCAATATAGCGAATCACATACTCCCACTGATTAAGTGCGTACTGAATCGCCTTGCCCAGTTGGCCTTGCGGTGGTGATTTGCCAGATTGCTCTTTGAGGTATTGGTGCAATTTATCCAGTATCGGCTTTGCCTTTTCCTGTCGCAATTGATAAATCTCTGTTTCCGTTCGCTTCTCTTTTTTAGCAACACTTTCTATATGGTAAAGCTTCGCAATCAGATTGACCACATGATCTGCCACAGGAGATCTGGATTTTTTACCTGCCAATTTTTGAACGTCGGTGAATTTACGCCGAACGTGTGCCATACAGCCCAGAGAAATGCGGTCTGTGCCTGTAAACAGTCGATCATACCCGGCATAACCATCTTTTTGAACATACCCTTTAAAGTCATCAAGCATTTCCAGCGGGTGCTTACCT
>CANJVU010000022.1 GCA_947478525.1 Thiotrichales bacterium | reverse complement strand
TGTAGGCGGCGATAAGCATCAAACAATAAGTCATGACGTTTTTGCGGATCAAAGCGTCCAACGTGGATGAGGTAAGGTTCAGTGATGTCTGGTTTGTAAGCTTCAGATTGGTGTTGGATCCATGCAAAATCAAACGGGTTGTAAATGGTTTTGATCAGAGTGGGGCTGGCGTGAATGTTGTTGAGTAAAGAATAAGTGGCACCTTGAGAGACACTAATAACATTTTTTTTGCGGTAGTAATCTTGTAGTCGTTTTTTTTCATGATTGAGTTTTTTTGGATCATTCGCATACTGGCATTGTATGCTTGCCCAAGCATCCATATGCAAAAAATAAAACAACCGTTCAGGATTTTTCACCGATAAGGCTTTGCGCATTTGAATGTTTGATAAAATTAAATCAAAGTCCCCCTGTAACCGCTCTTCTTGGCGGATCATTCTGCTTAATTGCCAGAGGGTCAGTTGTTTAATGGATTTGCCCAACCATTGGCGAGGTATGTGAACTTCGGGTAAGCCACTGGCCATTTGGATGGCTGGGGTTTTTGAAGAAAAATAACTAACATGATGTCCGAGTTCTTGCAACCCTTGTGTTAGGTTAAATAACACCTGGTCAGAGCCACCACGATAAATACCCGGGAACAAACAAGCAATGCGATAGCGTGTCATTGGATTTCCTCTTTCCAGGTTCCCAGTACCGCCAATAAGCAAAAACAAAAGCCAGCGTGGATATCCATCAGCCAGGAGTTAAATAAGCATCCAACCATTATCGTGATGCAAATGCCTTGCGCAAGAAGCACTTGTTGTTGATTATTCCAATTGCGAGAATACCAGACGCTTAAGTAAAGCCATAATAACAATGCCAGTCCAGTAATACCCAGTTGAGCAGTGACATCTAGATACTGATCGTGGGGGTTGCTGGAAATGAAATCGACTAAATGCAGCTGTTCTGCTAGCTGATGATAAGCCACTTCATATCCGCCAATCCCTGTGCCAATTAACCATTTGTGTTTAATGATGGTGGCAGTGGTGCGATAAAAGGTTATCCGATCTCCCAGAGAACTGGCTGGGTTCCCTTGTGCATATTGTTGTAAATCGTTTTGACCTTCTGCCGCGCGAATTTTAAATTCATGAGACTGTGAAGCCACCCCAAAAGCAGTAATGCCGAGTAATATAATCAACAGACTTTTGCGCCATTGCCCTTGGCGGATAAACAGATAAATCAGATACCCCATTAAGGCGAAAAAAGTCACCCAGCCAGATCGTGCGGGGCTCATGGCGAGTACATAATAAATGGTGATCAGTGCTGCAATGCCCCAGCCGATACGACCTTTGATGGTTGCGCCTTTACGTAAACAATGGTATACCAGCCAAAACGCAAAAAAAGCCATCATCATATTGGTTTCAATATGCATGATAAACGGCGTATTAATCATGAAGTATAAATTTTGTAAATGAATGGGTAAGAATCGATAAAGATATCCTAACACCAGCGTTAGTACTAATGCCGCCCAAAAACTATTGAGACACCATTTGATATCGCGGTCGCTGCGTAAGGTGTAAAGTAGCATGGGGATAAACAGCAGTTTATCGTATTTGGTTGCCATTGAAAATGCGTAATGATACGACGCAATAGAATACAGAATGCTGATAAAAGTTAATAGCCATAGCAACAGAGCCGCTTGTGATAAACGCGATTGTTTGATGCATTGCCATTTTTGTTGCCAATTACCTGACAGTAAAAAAAATAGCAACATGGTATAAAAAGCAATGTTGTTACCTGCGGCAGAAACGGGAATAAAAAATGCGACCAAACAGGCCAGGTATAGATTAGTACGATCAAGCCATTCGCCGATTTTATATTGCCCAGAAAGAGTGGATGGGTTCATTTATTTCCCTTTAAACAATTGTTCAATACGATCCAGTGCAGTTTCTAGTGACTTCATGTCCGTAGCATATGAAAACCGGATATACCCTGGCATGCCAAACGCAGAGCCGGGAACTCCAGCGACCAACGCTTTTTCTAAAATATATTCAGCAAAGGCCACATCGTCTTTTATGCCAATGGCTTTCATGGCGGATTCAATATGCGGGAACGCATAAAACGCACCTTGTGCAGATAAGCAGGTAAACCCCGGAATTAGATTTAAGCGGTTGACCACGTAATCGTGACGCGATTTAAAGGCTTGACGCATAGGCTCAATACAGGACTGGTCGCCATTGAGTGCTTCCAGTGCTGCTGCCTGGGAAATTGAACAGGCATTGGACGTGCTTTGCGATTGCATTTTGCTCATGGCAGAGATAATCATTTTAGGCCCTGCGGCATAGCCAATGCGCCAACCGGTCATTGAGTACGCTTTAGAGACGCCATTCACCACAATGGTGCGGTCATATAGGGCTGGGCAGACGTTCAGGATATTGCTGAAAGGTTCGGTGGTCCAGGATATATGTTCATAAATATCATCGGTGACAATCAGTGCATGAGGATAGTTTAATAACACGTCTGCTAATGCTTTCCATTCTGCGTGGCTATAAATCATGCCGCTTGGATTGTTGGGGGCGTTAAACACCACCAGTTTGGTTTTATTGCTCATTGCCTTGGCCAATTGATCAGGCGTAATTTTAAGGTGTGTTTCTAAGGTTGCGGGCACTTCAATCGGGGTTGCTTCACAGAGTTTGGCCATGTCGGGGTAAGATACCCAATAAGGCGCAGGAATGACCACTTCATCGCCTTTATTTAAAACAGCTTGAAATAAATTAAATAAACTGTGTTTGGCGCCACAAGACACGAGAATTTGGTCCGCAGTATAGCTAAGTTGGTTTTCACGTAAAAACTTTGTGGCCACGGCTTTGCGCAAGGCTAACGTCCCATCGCCGTGGGTATATTTGGTTTGCCCTTGTTGAATGGCGTTGATGGCAGCCGCCTTGATGTGCTCTGGCGTATCAAAATCCGGCTCGCCTGCGCTTAGGCTGATGATGTCCAAACCCGATTCTTTTAACATTTTGGCCTTGCTGGTCATCGCCAGTGTTGCCGAGGGTTGAATGGTGTTGATACGATCGGATAAAAAAGTCATAACCGGTTCCTTCTGTGTAAATAGTAGCATTTAGCGTATTTATAAAAACTGCCTTGGGCATTGATGGTGGCGATTAAAAAACCTTCGCGACCATCCAGAAATCCGCGTTTAATAAAATAGCTGCGCACAAAACTCCAAAACCCGTGTAGACGCGCCTGTAGCAAAGAAGCTTTTTGGTTTTTTGCAAACCGTTTTTGCGCATTGAGCGAAGAGTATTGATTGAGCTTGTTGATGGCTTGTTCGAGAGAGGTTACGGTGTGGTGTAACATAATATTTTTTAGGCTGCCAATGCTGCCATTAACCAAGATCGTTTCATGTACCGCATCATCCGTATAGTGACCGTGACTTTTTTGAAATAATCGAACGATGAAATCGTTCTGCCAATCGCCATAATAGATGGGTTTTCCAATAAAAGTTGATCGGCGGTGAACTTGATAAGCGGTCATTTTGGGGGCGGGATCTTCAATCAACGCTTGAATTTCTTGCTGCAGCCCTTTGCTTAAGACTTCATCGGCATCAATGGATAAGACCCAAGTGTGCGAGGTTTTTTCAATCGCTCTGTTTTTTTGTACACCATATCCTGGCCAGTCGGTTTGATAGACCTTGTCGGTATAGGTTTGACAGATTTTGACGGTATCATCGGTACTACCAGAATCTAGAACAATGATTTCTTCTGCCCATTTCACTGATTCTAAACACTCGCGAATTTTGTCTGCTTCGTTTAAGGTGATAATGGTGACGCTTAAAGGATAGCGCTTAAAAGAAGGACGGGGCAAGTATTGGTTAATGCCAATATGTGCCTGTGTGATTGTGCTGTTTAACGTTTCATTCAACTTACCTAAATTAGCGCTGGTGGTGGTACGGTCATTTTCTCGGTGCCATAAGTGAATGAGAGGAATCTGAAAGCGCGCAGTTTTGCGCTGTACCCCTTGATGTAACAAACGTAGGACCATGTCAGAGTCTTCATAACCCCAACCCACATACCGTTCATCAAATCCATTGACGGTGATAATGTCCTCTTTCCAGAATGCCATATTGCAACCTTTTATACCTTTCCAGCTGGCGGCGCCTAATTTACTTAACCTCGTCCATGGAATTGGAAGTAGGGTATAGAATCGATTGAGTGCGCCTGCACGAAATGCTTTATAAAAAGCCTTAAGTGGCCAGGTGTGTATGGGTAATTGTTTTTCTAAAACATGCTGGCAAAATGATGCGGTTGTGAGAATTCGTTTGCCAGCTACAAACCAGCCAGGTTCCGCAAATTTAATGTGGTTTTGAATAAAACGAGGCAGCGCGATACAATCACCGTCAATAAAAATGAGGTAGTCACCTGAGGCTTCCATAATCGCTTTATTACGAATTTGTGCCAGGCGAAATCCGTCATCGGGTTGCCAGACATGTTTGATCGATATTTTGTTGCGATTTTGAAAATACTGTACGACTTCTCGTGTTGGTTCTTTTGAACCGTCATCTGCAACAATGACTTCAAAATTAGCGTAAGTTTGTGCTTCTAATGCAGATAAAACGGCGCGCAAAGCCTCGGGCCAGTTATAGGTGGAAACAATCACCGATGCTCGAATCGACATATTCACTTCTGATTTAATAACACATCGCGCTATAATAAGCGCATGAGTCGATTATTTCAATTGCAAACTCCTTATGCGCCGGCGGGCGATCAACCGCAAGCCATCCAGTCGCTGGTGGAAGGTCTGCGCGATGGCCTGGCGCATCAGGTGTTGCTGGGGGTGACCGGTTCCGGGAAGACCTTTACCATGGCCAATATTATTCAGCAAGTGCAGCGGCCGACGTTGATTATGGCGCACAATAAAACCCTGGCGGCGCAGTTATATGGCGAGATGAAAGCGTTTTTCCCGAAAAATGCGGTGGAGTATTTCGTATCATATTATGACTATTACCAACCCGAAGCCTATGTGCCTTCAACCGACACCTATATTGAAAAAGATGCATCAATCAATGAACATATCGAGCAAATGCGTTTGTCTGCCACCAAGGCTTTGATGGAATCGCCTGACACCATTATTGTGGCAACGGTTTCAGCAATCTACGGTTTGGGTGACCCACAATCGTACTTGAAGATGTTATTGCACATTAATCGCGGTGACACGGTCGATCAACGTCAATTATTACGCCGTTTGGCCGAGTTGCAATATACCCGCAATGACATGGTGTTGGAGCGTGGCCAATATCGCGTGCGTGGCGATGTCATCGACGTTTTTCCGGCTGATTCTGACAAAGAAGCGGTGCGCGTTGAATTGTTTGATCATGAAGTCGAGCAGCTGAGTTTTTTTGATCCCTTGACTGGCCAGGTGTTGCGCAAAGTACCGCGGGTGACCATTTATCCCAAAACTCACTACGCCACGCCCAAAGAAGTGTTGGATGGGATGGTTGAATCCATTAAAGTGGAATTACAGCATCGGTTGGCTGAATTAAAAAGCCAAAGCAAATTGGTCGAAGCACAACGTCTCGAACAGCGTACCAATTACGATTTGGAAATGATTACCGAACTGGGCTATTGTTCCGGCATTGAAAACTATTCGCGCTATTTGTCCGGCAGAGCAACCGGTGAGCCACCGCCAACGTTGATTGAATATCTGCCGAAAAATGCTTTGCTGATTATTGATGAATCGCATGTCGCCGTGCCGCAAATTGGCGGTATGTTTAAGGGCGACCGTGCGCGTAAAGAAAATCTGGTGAATTATGGTTTTCGCTTACCCTCTGCCTTGGATAATCGCCCGCTGAAATTTGAAGAATTTGTTGAGCTCACCCCGCAAACCATTTATGTATCAGCCACGCCGGGTAAATATGAACTGGAACTGGCGGGCAACATTGCTGAACAAGTGGTGCGCCCGACCGGATTGATTGACCCTGCGGTAGAGGTGCGGCCAGTCGCAACGCAGGTGGAAGACGTATTGTCGGAAATCCATCAACGTGCTGCAGTGAATGAGCGGGTGTTGATCACCACGCACACCAAAAAAATGGCCGAAGACCTCACCGATTATCTGCAAGCGCAAAAAATAAAAGTGCGTTACTTGCATTCCGATATTGAAACCGTTGAGCGTAGCGAAATTATCCGTGACCTGCGTCTGGGTAAATTCGATGTACTGGTGGGTATTAACTTATTGCGCGAAGGATTGGATATGCCCGAAGTCTCGCTGGTGGCGATTTTTGATGCCGACAAAGAAGGCTTTTTGCGTTCGGATCGGGCGCTGATTCAAACCATCGGTCGTGCCGCGCGGCACATCAAAGGCAAAGCGATTTTATACGCTGATCGCATCACCGACTCGATGCGTCGCGCCATTGACGAAACCGATCGCCGTCGTGCCAAACAGGTCACCTATAACCAACAACATGGCATTACCCCGCAATCGATCAAAAGCGCAATTCATGATGTGATGGAGGGCGCCTATGATCGACCCTCGGAAGACAGCAGCTTTTTGAAAGTGGCTGAACGTCCCGCCAATTACCATGCACTGACACCGCAGCAAACGGCACAAGAAATCAAAAAACTGGAAAAACAGATGCGTCAATTGGCGAAAGATTTGGCGTTTGAACAAGCAGCAAAAATACGCGATCAAATTAACCAGTTGAAGCAACAGACGTTGTATTAATCTTACCGGTTTAACGCCTCATTTATTGGAGTTTCATCCTTACAAAAATGGTTTCTTGAAAAATCATTTTATCAAAGATATCTAATATGATATAATTAAAGATATCAATTAGGGGATGGTTATGAGCGCATTAGCATTACGACTGCCAGAACAGTTAATGATAGAAAGTAATCAATTGGCCAAGCAACTGAATATGTCGCGTACCGCATTTATTCGCATGGCGATAGAAGACGAGATTAAAAAAATTAAACATCGTCTGCAAAAAGAAGAGATGCTGGCTGCTTTTCAACAATTAAAGACCACAAAATCCTATCAAAAATTATCAGAAGAATTGGATGATGAAGTTTTTGAAATCAATGATAAAGGAGGCAAGTGGTGGAAATAGAATTAATCCAGGGAGGTGTTTACCTAACTCGGCTTAATCCCGCCAAAAAAGGGGAGATTGCAAAGGTTGGTCCTGCGGTAGTGTTAACCACAGATTTCTTTTTACCGCATGTGCCAGTGGTTTTTGTTTGCCCGTTGAGCAGCCAGTCAGATGTTGAGGTTGCTGCGTTACATGTTGAATTACCGGCGCGTGATCGATTATTAAAAACCAGCTATGCATTGGTAGAGCATTGTCGTTCCATCAGTCGTCACCGAATGGTACCAACCCGGTTGGCTACCTTAACGGAACAAGAGCTGCACTCTATTTTGAATCGTTTATATTTAATGACTGAGTTGGCAGATTGACAATGCGTAGGGTGGATTAGCACAGCGTAATCCACCATTATTCAGGAAACAAAAAACCTAATCCACGATCAATATATCGAGAAGATGCCGCTGCTGCATCAGAAACAGTCATGGTGGGAGAGGGTGCAAGCACTCTTGCCCAGCGGCTTTGTTCGTCAACTGATAATGTTGCTTGATAATCGTTCCAAATGCTGCGATAGGTTCCTGCTGCTTCAACCAGATTGCCAACAATGCCTAAGATGTCAGGAATGGTGATACCAGAAGTGGTAAGTTGAGGGCCGGTATCTGTGGTAATGGTGGTGATATGGCTCAGTGCGTTGCGAACTGTGGTCATTTCGTTACAAAATGCAAGAGGGGTGCTGATAGCGTTTTCCGTAAAAATACTTGCAATATCCCACATTAAGCCGAGCAATACGGTTAGAGATCTTGTGCTGTTGCGATCTGTGTCAGACCGATATTTTTCAGAAAAATGCTTCAATAACACCATTCTGCGGCCAATCATTTGGTTGAGTTGGTCAGCGGCAGGTTTTATTTGTAAGGCACTAAAATATTCTGAAAACCATTGTGCTTGACTAAGTCCTTCTTCAGAAAATAATAATTGTAATACGCCAGACTGCGCACGTTCTAAAGCACATTGATGGTGTGCTACCTGATGTCTTGCAGTTTTCTTAACTCCGTGAAGGTTGTCGGTTGCGGTAAGCGGGTATTTTTGGAAAAATGTGATAAGCCCAGTGTAGAATTGTTCTATGTTTGCTGCCGTACCAACACTGCTTCTGGCTGCCAGTGGGACGCCGCTTTCCAGATAACTACGGGTTGCCATTGCTTCGGCTAATTCGCCAGTGGGTGCAATGCCCGTCGCACCGAACATCGCCTTTGATAAAGTGCTGGCCGCCGCCGCGGCGAAGGGAGTGATAAATGCTGGTTCAAGGACAGGGCTAGGAGCGCCAGCAGCCCTGGCGGCAACTGCTACTCTTTCAACTTTCTCGTCGTCATCCGTGCCAATCTCGCTTGCTTTTTCGTCATCGCTTGACGCTGTCTCGGGAGGGGCGTCAGTAAATGCTACGGCAGCTGCAGCTTCGGTGCACGCTATGTTTGGCTGTAGTTGTTGTTTCCGAGCTATATCAGTGCGTATTTCGTGCATTTCTTTCTCGGACTCCTTAAGTTTCTCTTCTGTTAAAACAGGAGTTGCTAGCGTTATCTGAATTGCTAGTATTTTTGCAATATGCTGATGGTTTCTTTCAGTCTTTTTTACGGCATTTAATACGTTAAGAAGCGTTTTCGCATCTTTTAAAAGAGATTTTTGGTAGACCGCTCTGCGTTTCTCTAAGTGTGCTTCCATGGCTTTAAACTTTGCTTGATTGGTTTTGTAAGCCTCTTCAAAGGCATTTTCCTCTTGAGTTTTTAGCTGGACTGGAGCATTAGTTTTTGCTGACTGGACTGGAACAGCTTTAGGTGTTGGGGTTTGAGCATCCTTATGCTGTACAGCACCCCCTGCAGTATACCGACGAAAAACGGTTCCTTCCATTGCGTTAACTGCTACAACTTCTCCTCTCGAGCCCCGGGTTATTCTAGGACCCATCCCTACAGGATTTTGCCCAGGGAAAAATTTACGTAATACATAGCCCACTGCGGGAAGAAGTAATAGGGGTGTCCATGGATTTTCAGTCACAGCCCTCCAATGAGCCCGCCAGTCGAGTAATGTGCTGGAGATTCTATGGTCAAGGGGGATATGAGTAGGTAGCTCTGCAGATAGATCTTGCATTTCTTGACTTAATCTCGAGAATTCTTTTTGTATTAACTGCCATTGTTTATTATGTTTAAGTATCAGTGTTTCAGGAGCGTCTTTTACTATGGAGAGAAGTTGTTGGTAGAATTGTTGTGAGAAAATCACAAATTGTTGTGCGAGCTGGATTGCCTGCTGCATTTTTTCATAGAATGCTTTTCCAGCGCTGCTTTTTTCCAGTAATTTACTTAATCCATCAATTCTTTTTTGGTGCTCTACGAGGATTTTTGAAAAATTATTAATATTTTCAATATGATCAGGTGCTTTTTTGAGGATCCTAAGTTTGAAAGCTTCAAAATTGGGTGATGTGGACGCAGCCTTTTCATAGGCTGGGTTAGCGTTTATTTCTTTGAAGAAACGCGCTTCGCTATAAAAAGGTGCACTCTCAGTGGCTTCTGCTTCTGCTTTTGCTTCGCTAGCAGGAGATATAATTGAAAATTGTGTTGTGGATGATGTACCGTCATCATTCAGTTTTGCAAGGATCGGTTTACAGTTTTCTATTGAAATTTCAACGGCACGACTAAGCATTTGGTCTTTTTCAGGATCTGGCTGAGGCGCTGCTAAAAAACGGATATATTCTTCTATTTTCGCCAGTGCGGTATTTATTTTACTTTGGCTTTCTGCCAATTCTGCATCAGAAATCGTAGCGTCAAGGTTGAGATCCTTTAGCGCTTTTGTCAGTACTTCTTTCTGGAGCCCAAGAAAATCAAGAGTAGGCGCAGTGTGGGTGGCAAAATTAAACACGCCTCGTCGTTTGTCGCGTTGTTCGATAAGCCGTAGAGCCTCTGTTTGATACTGAGCTTGCGTTGCTATCAGTGCTTCTCTGAGTGTTAACATGGCTTTGTGTATGGCATCAATTGCCGGTAAATCTTGGGGTTTTTTTTCAGATAAGTCTTTCAGATTTTTGACTAAATTACGCCCTTCTTCTTCATGATCTTTTAGTTTGGCCAAAATGTCTTTAGCTATTCCTAACGCTTCTGAAGCCACTCCAAATATTGAGTGATCTCTTATCATTGCTTTGGTGTGAACAATGAGTAGTTTTGCACGCTCTATGGTTTCATTTAGCGCAATTTTTGTGGTATCTGCGCTTGTGTCAGACCGACAGATCGAGTCTTCGGTCGGTTGTTTGGCAATATCATGCCATCCCTGCGGTTGAATTATACTTTGTTGCGCTGCATCACTCAGCCTGCTCATAGACTGTAAGTCAACTGCGTCAGCACCGTCGCCAGAGAATCGGCGAGTAGCTTCAGCAGCTGCTATTGCAGTGGGGTTGAGCAGCATTAAAATAGCAATGCCAACCGCTTTGGCAATGCTGGAAACTGTGGGGCTGGAGGTGGCGTAAGACATTTTTTACTTAAGCTTAGCTTTATTATTTAATGTTACATTATACTGGTTTTTTTGCTGGAATTCATGTTTTCCTGTCAAAGTATTAGGTGAATTTGTTATAGTGGAGATCAGATCATCAAACGAGTCATCGCCATGTCCCATTCGATACGCACCAACCCCAATCCATTTATTTCTGCTGTGGTGCCGGCATTTAATGAAGGTCAGATGATTCAGCAGTTTGTGCAAACGCTAAGTGAGCACCTGGCGATGTTGACCGATCGTTATGAAATTATTGTGATTGATGACGGCAGTCGTGACCATACGGCGGAGCAGGTGAAAGCGATTGTGGATCGGTTTCCAGTGAAATTGTTGAAATTTTCGCGAAATTTCGGTAAAGAAAAAGCGATTACTGCAGGGTTAAATAATACGTCGGGTGATGCGGTGTTAATTATCGATTCGGATTTTCAGCATCCGATGGAGGTGATTGGTCAGTTTTTGCAAAAATGGCGTGAAGGCTATGACAATGTTTATGGTATTCGCGACCGTCGTGATCAGACAATGCTGAACCGTTTTTTTGCCAATCGTTTTTATAAGGTGAATCGCTATTTGATGAGCATTGATTTACCAGCGAATGCGGGTGATTTTCGTTTAATGGACCGCAAAGTAGTGGAAGCGATTCGCACTTTGCCAGAGAGTAACCGTTTTATGAAAGGCTTGTATGCCTGGGTTGGCTTTAAAGGTATTGGTGTGCCGTATCAAGTGCAGCAGCGTGCGGCGGGTAAGAGCCGGTTTAATTTTATGAGTTTGTTGAATTTGGCGATTACCGGCATTACCTCATTTTCCGATTGGCCACTGAGGATTTGGTCTTTCATTGGGATATTGATTTCATTGCTGGCGATGGTCTATGGTATTTGGATTATGGTTTATACCTTGGCCTATGGTAACAATGTTCCGGGTTGGGCAACGTTAGCGGTAGGCGTATTGTTTTTAGGCGGTATTCAATTGATTTCGATTGGCGTGATTGCTGAATATATCGCGCGGATTTTTAATGAAGTGAAGCGCCGTCCGCCGTATATTGTGTCGGAGAAAATTGGGTTTGAGCGGGAACAACTATAAATGTTATTCCGTCAACTCTTTCGTTTCGGCGTCATCGGTAGCGCTGCCGCAGCTGTCAATATGATCGTGGTTGTGTTGCTGGTGCAGTTTGCCCATTGGTCACCATTGGCTGCGAACATCATCGCTTTTGTTATTGCTTATCAAGTCAGTTTTTTTGGGCATCATCATTGGACTTTTCAAGCCACAAGCTCTGCCAAAACCTCCTGGCCGAAGTTTTTATTGGTGGCGGTCGGTAGTTTTATTTTAAACGAAGGTTTCTATGCCTTATTTTTACAGGTTTGGCATGTTGAGTATATCGTGGCATTATTGCTGGTGTTGCTGGTGGTGCCGCCCATTACTTTTGCGTTGAGCAAGCTGTGGGCCTTTAATTAGTGGCAGCATGCTCTGCTTTAACCAGTTCGTCAAACACTCTACCGCGATGCAGATATCCTTCAAACTGATCGTAGCTGGCGCATGCTGGTGAGAAGAGAATTTGGTCGCCTGGTTTGGCGAGATAACGTGCATAGTGTACTGCCTGGCTTAAATTATCGACCAGGTAAGTCGGTTTAACGGAGGTTGCATCCGCTATTTTTGCTTTATCCTGGCCAAACACCACCACTTGATCAACGGATTGTTCGATGATGGGGGTCAGGTCTTTGAAGTTTTGGCCTTTGCCCACACCACCGGCGATAAGAATCAGCTGTTTGCCGTGAGGTTTGATGCCATTGACTGCCGCGATAACCGAGGCAATCGTCGTGCTTTTGGAATCGTTAAACCAACGAATACCATTCCACGTGCCCAATAAGCAGCAGCGATAGGGCAGGCCAACGAAATTTTGCAATACATTTTTAAGCGGTTCAGCAGGCAATGCCAGCGGTGTGATAATGGTCAATGCTGCCAGCACATTTTCCAAATTGTGTTGGCCAAACAGGCCATTGCTTAATTCTGCTTGGGTCAATAGCGGTTGGTTTTGGTAGTGAATGACATTGTTTTGAGCGTAAACACCAGTGGTGTGATTTTTTATGGTTAACCCAAAGGCCATCAATTGTTTTACCAATGGTTTTATGATATCCGCAAGATCGGCGTTAGTCACTGCTTGTTCACAGCCATTAAAAATGCGTGATTTGGCCTTCCAGTATTGGTCCATGGTGACATGGCGATCGAGATGATTGGCGGAAAAGTTAAGCAGTGCGGCCACTTTCGCTTTTAGGGAGTAGGTAGTTTCCAGTTGAAAACTGGACAGTTCCAGCACGTAATAATCAGGGGTCGGTTGTTTGAATAAATCCAATGCGGCAATGCCCACATTGCCACCGATTAGCGCTTTTTTACCCGCAGCGTTGATCAGATCATTGACTAACGTGGTGACGGTACTTTTGGCATTGGTGCCGGTGATGGCAATAATGGGGGCTTGGGCGTGTTGGGCAAACAGTTCGATGTCGCCGATAACCGGAATGTTGCGATGTTGTGCTTCTTTTAATTCAGGAATAGCAAGGTCAACGCCAGGACTGACCACCACACGGGTGACTTTGGGCCATACCGCTGGAGGTAAAAATTCGGTATAAAACTCGACATCTTTTGGTGCATCTGGTGGGTTTTTACGGGTATCAAACGCCACGAATGCTTGACCCTGGCGTTTGAGAAATTCAATGCACGAATGGCCGGTCAATCCCAGGCCAATAACCAGGGTGAAAGAATGAGGGTGATCAGTTGTCATGCATTTTATACCCATGTATTTAGGTATAGTGTAGCGTTCAACGCTGTGAGGTTTCAAGTTATTTGCGATAAAGCGGGTAAATCCAGTACAATCGACGGATTGGAATCAAGAGAGTGTGTTATGCAGCGCAAGAAAAAATGGATCATCGGTGTGGTCGTTGTTGTCGTTATTATGGCGGGTTTAGGCGTATTGCTGCATAAATCCGCGGTTGCGCCACAAGCTGCAAAAATTGTTTTGGGCAAGATTCAGCAGACGGTAATTATTACCGGTCAAATTATTCCACAACATGCGGTGCAGGTGAAATCACAAATTTCTGGCACTGTCTCCAAGGTGTTGATTGAAGAAGGTCAACAGGTTAAACAAGGGCAGCAGTTGGTGATTATTGACCCAAACCCCACACCGAGCGATTACGCTGCGCAAGTCTCTGCTGTCGCCAGTGCGCAGGCAAAATATGATCAGCTGAAATTACTGTATCATCGCAATGAGACCTTAGTGCAGCAGCATGCAATTTCCGAAGAGCTGTTCGATGAAGTCAAGAGTCAGTACCAAGTGGCAAAGACGGACATGGAATTAGCCAATCAACAATTGGCGTTGATGATGAATGGCGAAGCGCAAATCGCCGGTAAAGTGATTCAAAACCGTGTCAGCAGCCCGATCACGGGCTATGTGTTGCAGCGCAACGTCGATGTGGGCGATTCTATTGTCCCCGTGACGGCGTATCAAGCCGGTACGCCATTATTTACCTTGGCGAATATGCACGCATTATATTTTAAAGGCGATGTAAATCAAATTGATGTGGGTCAATTGAAACCTGGTATGACTGCGTCGATTGAGCTTGCAGCCTTACCAGATCTCAAGCTCACCGGTACCATCGAGCGCATTGCATTGCTATCCGACCAAAGCAATCAATCTGCAGCAGCAGGCGGCAGCTCCACCAGCTTATTCCCGTCACAGTCCGACGTGCAAAATGGGTTTGAAATTTTGATCAGCGGCTTTAAGGTGCCAGCCGATACTTTGTTGCGCGCTGGTTATCAAGCCAATGCCACCATTATTACCAAGGAATTGGATAACGTCTTGGTGGTGCCGCAACAGGCGTTACATTTCGATAATGGTCAGCCTTATGTGATGGTGTTGCAACCCGGTAACAAAGTACCAGTGCAGCAAAACTTAACACTCGGTGCCAGCGATGTCCAAAACGCACAAGTATTGTCAGGTTTGAAGCAGGGCGATATGGTGGTGATTCCGAATGTGGATGCCAGTACTGCCAGTGATGATCAGTAGCCATGATCTGGCTCGAACTGCCCCTCGACACCTGGCACACCATCAAAGCGCACAAGATGCGCAGTATTTTATCGATTCTTGGCATTATTTGGGGTACTTATGCCATTGCGTTGTTATTGGCGATGGGGCAGGGTATGTATAACGTCAACGCCGAAACCTTGCAGAAGCTCGGTAAGCCAGTATTGTGGGTGATCACGGGCAACACCAGTCAACCCTATCAAGGTGTTGCTTCCGGTCAGCTGGTGCAGATTTCTCCCGACCAAGTGATGCAGTTGCCGAAGACTTTTCCGCAGATTCAATCGATTACACCGTTTGGTAGTACCTCGATGACTTTGTCTTATGGTGGTAAATCGATGAGCACGCCAATCGCCCCGATTGATGCCAGTTACTTTACCATGACCAATTTTCCCGTTGCCGGTCGAGTATTAACACCACTAGATATCGCCCAGCATCAGCGGGTGATTGTGATTGGTCATGATGTCAAAGTAAGATTGTTTGGTGATAGCACGAATCCAGTGGGTAAGCAGCTCATCATCAATGGCATCTATTTTACCGTGATTGGTTACGTGTCTAAGGTTAATACCGGGCTGTCATTTTCCTGGGGCAGCAGTTATGTGCCTTACTCGACTTATCAACTGTTATGGCATTATCCCAGTACGCCGTTTTTATTGCTGCTCAATAAGCTCAATAACTTGGATGCGTTTAAACAGCAGTTAACGGGTTACTTAGCCTATCATTTACATTTTTCAGCGGAGGATAAGCAGGCAATAACCCTGATTGATTTTACGTCGTTTGCGCAAGTGTATTCCAATATCCTGCTGGCGACGCGTGTGTTTCTGGCATTTTGCGGCGTGATGACGTTGATTGTCGGGGGTATCGGTATTGCCAATATGATGTATCTGGTCGTGCGCGAGCGGCGTCATGAAATTGGCTTGCGCATGGCATTGGGTGCAGAGCCTCTCAATATTTTGTGCTTATTTTTGTTGGAAACGTTGTTGTTGGTTGGATTGGGCGGTTTATTTGGTGGGCTATTGGTCTTTTTAACCCTGGCCGGTTTGGCGCATGCCAACTTACCGACGTGGCTGGGCACGCCGACCATCAACATCACGACGATGATGTGGATCTTGTTGATTTTGCTGGCCACGGCGTTGTTGGCTGGTTACTCTCCCGCGCGGCAGGCAGCCTTGATGGTGCCGGTTGATGCGCTAACGCGGAGGGATTAGGCAATGGAATTGCGCTATTTGATGAAAGAGATTTTTGCCGAACGGGTGCGCGTGTTTCTAACCATCTTTGCCATTGCCTGGGGTACCCTGGCGATTGCTTTGATGCTCGGTGTTGGGCAAGGGTTGTTGGTGACATTCACTGGGTTTCTCAATCAAATGGGGCAGGATTTATTGGTGGTGAACAGTGGTGTCACCAGCGAGCGTTCGCAAGGTTTGCCTTCTGCTTGGCCAGTCAATCTATCTAATGCCGATGTCTATGTAATCCGTCAATTACCCGCAGTGCAATCCGCCACCGCGCTTTATCAAACTGGCTTGACCCTGCAGTTTCAGCAAAAAAATATCGCCAGCCAAAACGTCGATGGTGTTGATGCCGTATTTTATCCGTTGCATCCGGTACCGATGGCGTTAGGAAGATTTATCAACACCACCGATCAAACGCAACATCGTGCAGTGGTTGTGTTGGGGCAAGCTGTAGCGAATAAATTATTTGCGAACGCTTCTCCGTTGGGGCAGCAGGTGGTGTTGGGGGGCTATCCGTTTCGGGTGATTGGCGTCAGCAAAAAATATACCCAATTGTTTAACTTTCAAAACCCTGACAATCAAATGGTGTGGATTCCGCAGTCGGTATTTTTAAGTATGAACCCCGCCACCACAATCAGTACGCTGGTGTTACGTTATCGTGCTAACAGTGATATGGATAGCTTGAAGTCGCAGATTCGCCAGGTTATTGCTGACCATCATGGCGTGAAAGTCGATGATAAAACGGCGATTTCATTTTTCAATAACCAGCAGGCGCTCACGGCCACCACCGATTTCTTTCGTGGTTTGCAAGTGTTTGTGAGTATTATTGGTGTTGTTACCCTGTTGATTGCCAGTTTAGGAATTGCCAACGTCATGTATATTGCCGTGCGTCGTGCCATTCCTGCGATTGGTATTCAATTAGCCTGTGGTGCCTTGCCCATGGATATTATCGCGCAATACATTGTTGAATCATTATTGGTAACGGCTTTTGGTGGTGCCATTGGATTGGGCTTAGCAGAGTTGATTATGCTTGGCGCCAATCAAATTTTGGCGCAAGTGTCGTTGTTTGGGTTGACCGGCTTCCAAATGACCTTGTCTTGGGGGTTGCTGGTGATTATTGTGGTGATTTTAGGAATGGTGGGGTTGTTGGCTGGGGTTTTCCCTGCGCGGCAAGCTTCGCGAATTCAGCCAGTGGAGGCGTTGCGGCATGAGTAAATTAATTCAATGTGAACATCTATGCAAATATTATCAACGTGGCGACGAACAAGTCAAAGCGCTGGATGATATTAATTTTAGTGTGGATCAGGGCGAATACATCGCCATTCTGGGACCATCCGGTTCAGGCAAAAGTACGCTGATGAATATCTTAGGCTGTCTGGATTTACCCACCTCCGGCCGCTATGTGTTGGATGGTGAGGAAGTCAGCCAGATGAATTTCCGTCAATTGGCACAAATCCGTAATCACAAAATCGGTTTTATTTTTCAAGGGTTCCATTTGTTACCTCACGCCTCTGCGCTGGATAATGTCGCCTTGCCATTGTTGTATCGTGGTATTCGTATGGCTGAGCGCCGCAAGCAGGCGAAAGCACTATTGGAGCTGGTGGGTTTGGGTGAGCGCATTAACCATTTGCCCAGCGAATTATCCGGTGGTCAGCAGCAACGTGTGGCCATTGCGCGCGCACTCATTACCCAGCCGCAGTTGATTTTAGCCGATGAACCGACTGGCAACCTCGACAGCCAGTCAGGTCAGGCGGTAATGCACTTATTTGATCAGCTGTTGGCAGAAGGTAAAACCATTATGGTGGTGACGCATGATAATGAGTTGGCGAAAAAAATGAATCGGACTTTGTTAATACGCGATGGTCGGTTACAATAAAATTTTTTATAAGGAGCTCTCATGAAAATAAGTAGCAAATTCGACTCAGGACGCATTGAAATCGTCAAAGCCAAAGACCCTTCCGATATCCAGTTAAAAATTGATCATGATTCGCATTCAGAATTTCGCCAATGGTTTCATTTTCGTTTGCAAGGTGCAATGAATCAAGCCTGCCGAATTCGCTTGATCAATGCGGGTGAGAGCTCTTATCCGAAGTGGGAAGGGTATAACATCGTGGCGTCATATGACCGGGAAACCTGGTTTCGCGTGCCCACCGAATTTGATGGTAAGCAGCTGCTGGTGAAGCATACGCCAGAGTTCAATGATGTTTATTACGCCTATTTCGCGCCATACTCGTTCGAGCGGCATTTAAATTTGATTGCCTATGCGCAACAATCGCCCATCTGTAAAGTCAAAGATCTGGGGCAGACCTTGGATGGTCATGACCTCAATTTATTGGTGATTGGCAAGCCGACGGTTACCAAAAAGAAAGTCTGGATTATCGCGCGTCAGCACCCCGGTGAAACGATGGCGGAGTGGTTTATCGATGGTATGCTCGAGCGCTTGCTCGATCCTGATGATGCCATTGCCAAACAATTATTAACCCAAGCGGTGTTTTATGTGGTGCCGAATATGAATATTGATGGCTCAATTCGTGGCAACCTGCGTACCAATGCCAGCGGTGCCAACTTGAATCGCGAATGGCTCAACCCGACCATGGAAAAAAGCCCAGAAGTGTTTTTGGTGCGGGAAAAAATGCACCAAACTGGCGTAGATTTATTCCTGGATGTGCATGGCGATGAGCAATTGCCGTATAACTTTTTGTCAGGTGCAGAAGGGGTGCCATCGTTTAGTGACAAGCAAAAGCAGTTGTGTGAGCAATTTAAAGCCGCGTTTATCCGCGCCAACCCCGATATGCAAGGTCAGTATGGGTATCCGACGGATCGCCCTAATGCTGGTGATTTAAGTATGGCCACTAACTATGTGGCAGAAATATTTAAAGCCGGCGTGGCGTACACCATTGAAATGCCGTTTAAAGACAACGCCAGCGCGCCGGATGAAACCTTTGGTTGGTCACCGGAACGCTCACAGCGCTTGGGTGCATCGGTGCTTAATCCGATTGCGGAAGTGTTGCCAGTGTTGCGCTAGACGGCCACTACTGATTTGCTACGACGATGGTCATAGAAGTACTTCACCAACCGAACCACACAGAACACAATCAGCAGCGGATAAAGGTAATTCAGAATCGGTGATGCCAGGTTGATGATGGTGTCAAACCCAAGCAACGACATGGCATACATAAACACCAAGGTGAAGATCAGGCAAGCCAGACGTGGTACTTTGCCACGGCAGATAAAGCGGTAAACATAATGCGAGGATACTTCAGCCAATGCAGAAGCAGTGGCTAAACAGGTCAGTGCAATGCACAGGCAAACAAACCACTGTCCTGCATGGCCAAACACCAACATGGAAATGGCTGAGACCATTGATGCGGTGGGGACACCTTGTAACCCATCGGCGTGTAGCCATGCCGACGCCATAAAGCCAGTATAGACAATCGCCAGCAGCACACCGCCGGTCACGCAAGATTTTAAGGTAATGGGCACGGCGCGGGTTTTGAAATCAATTGAGTGCTCACTGCAACGCAATAGGATGGCTTGATAAATCACGCCGCCAAAGAAGAATGCTGCCAGCAAATCCATGGTGTTATAACCGGTGGATAATGAATTGCTGAATTGATCAATCGACGATTGTTGTGTCGAGGTGGCGTGATGGCCGCTCCAGATGGCTGCAATAATCAGAACCACAAACACGGTGATTTTAATGGGCCCCAATATTTTGCCCAACACTTCGGTCAAATGCGATTGTTTCACGGTAATCAAAAACACAATTAAAAAATACAGTGCGCTGAATGCAGCATGGTGTTGTAAGAACCCTGGCATGAGATTTTGTAGCGAGCCAAAGGTTACCGTTTCAGTTCTGGGGGCCGCGAACAAAGGTCCAATAATTAAAATCAAAAAGGTAATCACCACAAAGGCCAATACTTTGCTCAGCGGTGAAAAAAATTTCCAGTAATCGCCGCGAAACAGCGTGATGGTAAACACGCCCAAAAATGGCAAACCTACACCAGCAATGATAAACGCCAGCCAGACACTGACGATGTCACTACCTGCCGTGCTGCCTAGTGATAAGGGAAACACCAGGTTACCGGCGCCAAAAAACATGGCAAATAACGCGACGCCATTGGTGAGTGCAATTTTGGTTTCTGTTTTCATAAGTTACCCTTGAGCAGTGGCACATTTGGTCGAGTATAACAGTTTATTGGGTTATGTCCACAGGGCAACGATCGCCATTAAACTAAAGCCGCTGGCAACCAGTAGCAAGTGCAGGAACAGTCGATGGGCAGTTGCCACCGTACGATGGCGTAGCCCATGCACAGTGCCTAAATAAATAAAGGTACCTGCCGCCATGGCGCTCAATATCGGTTCCAGCCAAAGATTGTTGGACAAGTCGGTATGAATGCTATTACCGAGCCAAATGCCCAAAGGGGTCATGAGCGCAAACCATAAAAACAACCCCGCACGTTTGCTCAAGTGCAGTGGGCTTTTGTTGATGTGAATCGCCAGTGCAAACCCCGCAGCCCATTTGTGTGCAATGATGGCAATAAAAATCAACCCTGCCATTAAGAAACCACCGGATAGGCCCAGCGCGGCCCCTTCTAACAATGAATGAATCGACAGCATTACTGTTGCTAGCACTGCAAATACAATGTGTTCAGAAGTTTGGTGACGTTGGTAATAACGACCGGCTTCTTCCAAAAAATATAATAATAAAAAAACCATGCCTGCAATCAAAAATGCCCAGGGATAATGCGCGTCAGCCTGTTCAAATTGTTGTGCGGCATCACCGAGCATATGAATCAATCCGGCACCCAGGAAAACACCGCAGGCAAAACCTTCTGCCAAAGGGAATTCATTGTCGTGCAGGCTTTGGTAGCGTTTATAAAAAGGATAGTAGCCTGCGATCAGTGTGAGCACAAAAATAATTACCGCGCTGAGCAGTTTGGCTTGCAATAAAGAGAACATGGATAATCCTGGTTGATGCGATTGTTCATAGTGTACCACAGTTGCCAATGCGCCAAATTATCGAATTAACGGTTTACTAATGATCTTTATTGGGTTATTATGCGATCCGCCTGTATCTATAGCAATCAATTTAAAAGGAGAATCTTTATGAAATTATGGAAGTCATTACTCACTGCGGCGGTATTTACGGCAATAGGTACCGGAACCAGCTTTGCAGACGGACCGATGGTGGCCAGTATCGCGGTGAATAATATCGCAGATCATGATATCACCATTCATTGCATGGTCGATGTGAATACGGAGTTTTATGGTCAACCAGGTGTGCGCACTAAAGATATTGAGGTAAAAGTGGGTGATGCACCATCGATTGATATTGAGGAAATTGTGCAAGGGCAAGGGTTGACGAATCAACCCGCTAATCTGGTGTGTACGAACCTAACAGATGGCCGAGATTGGTTTGGTTACACCATGGTGAAACCTTATGATGAAACCGTCACTGTCCACGGTTATTTCCATTATGACGCTGCTTATCCAGGTAGTGTTACGTTTGAAAATCGCTAATTGAGCAAGCTGCGCAACATCCATGCTGTTTTTTCGTGGATATTCAAGCGATCGCTTAACAGGCTAAGGGTGACTTCGTCCTTAGCCGCATCGGCGATATCCAGCAAGCCACGCGCGGTGCGGATCACCGTTTCATGGCCATCGACTAATTGTGCTACCATTTTTTCCCACGTTAGCACTTTGGTTTCTTCTTTGATGCTGGTTAATTTAGCAAATTGTGCATAGCTGCCTGGTGCGGGGAAGCCCAATGCGCGAATGCGTTCCGCTACCAGATCCACCGCTAGTGCCAGTTCGTTATATTGTTCTTCAAAGGTCAGGTGCAGGCTTTTGAAATGCGGGCCGGTGACGTTCCAATGAAAATTGTGGGTTTTCAAATATAGCGTGTAGGTGTCGGCTAATAATGTTGATAAGCCATCAGCCAATAGTTTGCGATTTTTTTCACTAATGCCAGTATTCATGGTTTTCATGGCGGTCTCCTTTATTATGTTTTTTTCAGTATAGCGCAAAGTCACGGTATATAAACACATTTTTTGGCCAATTAATATAAATTAATAATTAATTACATTTTATTTTTTAATAAATTTTTTGCACCTTGTTGTAGTAATGCTTCTGCAGCGCGTTGACCAACTCGAGTAGGGTCAAGGACTAACCCTTGTTGGCGGGTGCGAATCACGGTTGTGCCATTTGGATCAGAGACCAGGGCGCTCAAGTGGAGTATTTGATGGTGTACATGGGCATAAGCGCCAATCGCGGAATGGCAGTTGCCTCGTAGTTCTAGTACCATTGAGCGTTCAGCTGTGATGGCTGCATGGGTTTCAGCATGGTTTAATGGGTTGAGTAGTTCAATGAGATCGGTACGTTTTGACAAGCACTCAATACCAACCACACCTTGACCTGCCGCGGGAAGCATCAGCATATCAGGAATTGCTTGGCGGATATGACCTTGTAAACCCAGACGCTCCAAGCCGGCACATGCCAATACAATCGCATCATATTCACCCTGCAGGCATTTTTTAACGCGGCTGTCGACATTGCCGCGTAACGATAGCATCTGTAAATCTGGTCGATACGCCAATAATTGTGCCTGACGCCGTGGGCTGCAGGTACCTACTTTGGCGCCTTGTGGCAAGGCATCCAGATCTGCATAGTCACGGCTAAGCAAGGCATCAAATGGATTGGCGCGGGCAGTTACTGCGGCGATGGTGAATTCAGATTCTAGGTCGGCAGGTACATCTTTGAGTGAATGCACCGCAATATCAGCGCGATTTTCTTGTAAGGCTTCTTCCAGCGCTTTGACAAATAACGCTTTCCCGCCAATGTCGGCCAGGGGTTTGTCTTGAATTTTGTCGCCAGTGGAGGTGATTTCTACCCGTTCAATCTGTAGAGTAGGATAGAGTTTTTGCAATTGTTGCTGAATAAAATGAGTTTGCCATAACGCCAATTGGCTTTTGCGAGTAGCGATGCGCAGATGGGTAATTTCCATAAAAATTCCTACGCTAACTTTTGCTGTAACCACTGGCTAATCAATTCAATCTCGGGTTTGCAGACGCTGTGCGCCATCGGGTAGGTTTGCCAGGTGACGGCATAGCCCATTTCTTTGAGTGCCGTTTCGGAGTGTTGGCCAAATTCCAGTGAGACGATGTTATCTTCGGTGCCGTGAACCATCAAGATTGGGGTTTTTTGATTGGCAACGTGGCGTTCTTGACGGAACACATCGGCAATCGGTAAATAAGTGGAGAGTGGCAAAATGCCCGCCAGCGTTTTGTGGTAAGTCAATCCGGCAAATAGCGCGATGGCGCCGCCTTGTGAAAAACCGGCGAGAACGATTTTGTTGCTGGGGATGCCTTGAGTGATTTCGGTGTCGATGATGGCGTGAATCTCGCGGGTGGTGTCGCGAATGCCCTCGACGTCTTGAATTGCATTACGGTCGATGCCGTTGATGTCGTACCAACCAGGCATTTCAAAGCCGCCGTTGAGGGTGATGGGGCGCACTGGCGCATGCGGGAAGATAAACCGAATGCCGTGATTTTTGGGCAGCTTCAGTTCGGGAATCATGCCCGCAAAATCGCTTCCATCCGCGCCAAGGCCGTGCAGCCAGATTACGCAAGCGGTAGCAGGTTTGGAGGGTTCGGTAATAATGGCATCTAAGTTAGTCATTATGTTCTTCCAGTAGTTGATAAAATTCGTTAAACAAGAAAGTGGTGTCGACCGGTCCTGGTGCGGCTTCAGGGTGAAATTGCACCGAGAAATAGGGCAGTGTTTTGTGCGCAATGCCTTGTACGGTGTTGTCATTGAGGTTGCGATAGGTAACTTGCCACTCCGCTGGCAGGGTGGTTTCATCAACGGCATAACCATGGTTTTGCGAGGTTAGGAAACAACGGTCGGTGCCTTCTTTTAAACACGGCTGATTTTGTGAGCGATGACCGAAGCGTAGTTTATAAGTTTTGGCGCCAATAGCCAGCCCCATGAGTTGTGAGCCCAGGCAAATTCCAAACACAGGTTTTTTCTGGGTTAATACTTTGCGCAAAATGGCGATGGTTTCTTGGCAGCGCTCTGGGTCGCCGGGTCCATTGGAGATAAAGACGCCGTCATATTGTTCATGAGTGAAGTCATAATCAAATGGGACGCGTTTCAATTGGATTGGCAATTTGGAGAGATTGCGCCAAATGTTTTGTTTCATGCCGCAATCAATAGCGATTACTTTTGGGAGACTTCCCTTCTCTCTTTGTGGGGGAAGGTGGTGCGAAGCACCGGATGAGGGGTGAAATTCCGTTGGTTTTTGAATCGAAACCGCTTTTACCAAATGTTCTTGGTTGATATCAGGAAACGTTTCCGGAAATTGATTGCCAACCACAATTGCACCAGCAACTACGCCTTTGTCGCGCAGGCATTTGGTTAATGCGCGGGTATCAATACCAGTAATCACGGCGGTTTTATATTCGCGGCACCAGTCGAGTAAAGATTTTTCACCGGTAGAGCGGGCGTAAAAATCAGCCAGCTCCGAGACGATTAATCCTGCGGCGTGAATGCGGTCTGATTCCCAAAACTCTTTTGCCGGTACCCCATAATTGCCAATCAACGGATAAGTAAATGCTAATAGCTGGCCGCGATAGGAGGGGTCAGTTAAGCATTCCACATAACCCACCATGCCAGTGTTAAACACCACCTCGCCGAATTGTATGGTTTGCTGCCATTCTGGCACTTGACCGTGGAAGGTTTCGCCGGTTTCAAGAATTAACGTTGCTGATATCATGTAAACACCTCAATCCGTTTTTAAGATGGGTTTTAGGTATTGTAACAGTGCTCTGGCATTTGCTTCAAATTGAAAAGGTGGGTTGATAAACCAATGACGACAGCCGACCAGTCCGCTCAGTTTTGGAATAATGGGGCTCACCATAAAGTCCAGTTGCAGGATTGGCTGCTCAATACCCTGTAGTGTCATGGCGCCTGGATTAAGCGGCGTATTGCCGGTGATGGGTGACCAGATCATATAAACACCGGTGGGCCAGCGAATCAGGGATTGTTGCAGGCAGCGATGAATGTCTTGGAATTCACTTTGGCGTTCAAATGGCGGGTCGATTAATACCACGCCGCGTTTTTCCTTGGGCGGCAACATGGCGGGTAAAAATTCGTAGGCGTTCCGTTGATGAATGGCGATATTGGGTTTGCGACGAAAGTACTGTTGTAAATCGGCGTGGGCATCTGGGTGTAGCTCATTTAAAATCAAGCGGTCTTGCGGTCGGCGTAGTTTTTCAGCAACATCCGGTGAGCCTGGGTAATGGGTGATTTTACCATCAATGAAATAATCAATACTTTGCAACATGTTTAAGTAAGGCGTCAGGCAAGCGGGGTGGTTCTTAGTATGCGCTAATAATTTCATCACACCTGAGAGGTATTCCCCAGTTTTCTGAACTTTGGGTGCGCTTAAATCATAGCAACCTGCTCCGGCGTGAGTGTCGAGGTAACAGTAGGGGGTTTCTTTTTTTTGCAGATGTTTCAGCAATAATGCCAATAAACTGTGTTTGACAATGTCGGCGAAACTGCCAGCGTGATAGGCGTGTTGGTAGTTCATGGGGTATTTTGCCACTAGACTTATGTGAATATTATGCTATCTTATCGCAAGAGCAACGATCATGATAGTAAAACGCTGAGGAATCTATAGCAATGGTAAAGAAGATAATATGGACGGTGGTAGTTTTGGTATTGTTAGTGGCGGTGATTTTTGGTCTTAAAGCCATGCAGAATTATTATAATGCTATTGCCCAGGCGAAGCTACAGCCATTGCCAACTCCTGTGGATCACGTGTTGAGTACTTCCGAAACCTGGAATCCTTACATTGAAAGCATTGGTACATTATACGCATTGAATGGTACCGACATCAAAGTGCAAACCGACGGTCGCATTGAGACTGTGAATTTCCACACAGGCGATATGGTAAAAGCGGGCCAAGTATTGGTGACGTTGGATAGTAAACCATTGTTGGCAAGTATTGCACAAAATCAAGCGCAGTTAGATTTGGCGAAGATTCAATTGAAGCGCCAACAGGCCTTATTGGCGCAAGCAGCCGCGTCTCAGTCCGATGTGGATATTGCACTTGCAGCGGTTAAAACTGATCAGGCGATTGTAGATGGCTTAAATGCACAATTGGCCTATAAAACAATTGTCGCGCCATTTGAGGGGAAGCTTGGGTTGAAGAAAATAAGTGTTGGCCAGTATTTGGCAATTGGCGATGTGGTGGCGAACATTCAAAGCGTTGACCCCATCCATGTTACCTATCCTATTGCCGACAAAGATGTATCTTCGGTGAAATTAGGATTGCCGGTGACGGTCACCACGGATCAATTTCCTAACCAGATTTTTAATGGTAAAATTATTGCATTGAACTCCCAGTTGGATGTGGAAAGTAAGAGTTTATCAGTTTCCGCGGAGCTTCCAAATAAGGATCCTCAGCATCTGTTGTTGCCAGGAGCTTTTGTGGTGGTGCACACCATTTTGCCGACCCAACAAAATATTGTGACCATTCCTGAAACTGCCTTGGTGCATACGCTTTATTCTGACTCGGTCTATACCATTAGCGCGCAAGCACCTTACTATGTGCTTAAACAAGAGTATGTGACCGTGGGTAAAACAATTAATGCAGTAGTGCAGATCTTGTCTGGGCTGAAGGCGGGTGTTGAGATTGTTAATAACGGTCAATATACTTTGCATGACGGTTCTGTGGTGCGACTGGCGACTGGTTCATAATGCAGTTGATTTGAGAGAGAAATACGATGAAGTTTACTGATATTTTTATTAAGCGCCCGGTGTTGTCTTTGTCGGTCAGTTTTTTGATTTTTATTTTAGGACTTGCAGCATTGGTTTCTTTGCAAGTGACTGAATATCCAAATATGGTGAATACCACCATCACTGTAACTACTGACTATCCAGGCGCGAGTGCGTCGGTTATTCAAGGCTATATTACGCACCCACTGGAGAATTCAATTGCCTCTGCGGATGGCATTGACTACATGACCTCAAGCAGTGAGCAGGGTATGAGTGTGATTAACGTTTACACCAAGCTTAACTTTGACCCGGATGCTGCATTAACCGAGGTGACCGGTAAAGTGAATGCGGTAATGGCGTATTTGCCAAAACAAGCACAATCTCCTTCGATTACCAAGCAAACCGGTAATACCTTTCCGGTTTATATTGTTGGGTTTACCAGCAAGACGATGTCCCGAGCGGATATTTCAGCTTATTTGGAAACGGTAGTGGTGCCGACGATTTATACCGTAGGTAATATTTCCAATGTGATTATTATGGGGCAACAACGTTATGCCATGAGAGTCTGGCTTGACCCGCATCGGATGGCGCGGATGGGGATTACTCCTATCGATGTTAATAGTGCGTTGGCCAATAATAGCGTGCAGGCGGCGCCTGGTCAGTTGAAGACCAACAATCAGTACCTCAATATGGATGTCACTACTGATTTGCATACGCCTGAACAGTTTAATGATTTGGTCATAAAACAAGTTAATGGTCGTTTAGTTCATATTAATGACATTGGTAATGCAACGTTGGGCAGTGAAAATTACGACACCGACGTGACCTTAAATGGAGATCATGCTGTATTTGTTGCAGTACAATTGACGCCAGAGGCCAATCCAATTCCAACAGTTGAAGCGATTCAGAAAGTGTTGGCTAATCTTAAATCTGGTTATCCTGCTGGGTTGAAGTCTACGGTAACGTATGATGCCACCGTCTATGTAAAAAGCTCTATTAGTGATGTCATTAAAACCATCATTGAAGCGGTAATTATTGTCATTATTATTATTTTCTTGTTTTTGGGATCGTTGCGTTCAGTCTTAATTCCAGTAATTTCTATCCCCATGTCATTGGTTGGCGTGTGTTTGCTGATGGCGGCGCTGGGCTTCTCTATCAATCTATTAACATTATTAGCAATGGTCCTGGCCATTGGATTGGTGGTCGATGATGCCATCGTGATTTTAGAAAATATTTATCGTCATATCGAAGAAGGCCAAACGCCCTTCAATGCTGCCATTATTGGTGCAAGAGAAGTGGCTGCACCGATTCTAGTGATGGCAACTACTTTGGTTGCTGTATTCGCCCCGATTGGATTTATGGGAGGCATTACGGGCGCATTATTTACTCAGTTTGCCTTTACTTTGGCTGCATGTGTGTTGATTTCAGCGGTGGTTGCGTTGACACTTTCCCCGATGTTGTGTTCTAGATTGATCGATCATCATGTGTTAAATAGTCCGGTGGTCAAGTTAGTAGATCGCACCTTTAATAAAATTTCTAATGTATATCAAACAGCATTGAAGAAAATACTGCAGATACGCTACTCAGTGTTGGCATTTGGTATTGTGATTTTGACGTTGTGTGGTATTTTCTACAGCGCCATTCCACAAGAATTGGCACCGCAAGAAGACCAGGGCATCATTATTGTAGAGGGTAAAGCTTCAAGCTGGGCTAATTTGGGTTATTTAGAGAAGATTTCCCAACCTTTAACCAATGTCATGTCAAATGTACAAGATAATAGTGGTTATTTTATTGGCTTAGGATTGGGCGGGACTTTGGGCGTTCAGCCTAACATGTTAAAAGGGGGAATCTTCCTTAAGCCGTGGGATCAGCGCAAAGCTACCGAAATGGACATTGTACCAACGGTTCAGAATCAATTGAGCAATATTCCTGGCATTACTCTTGTGGCGCAAGAAATAGCGCCGCTACCAGGAAGTACGCCGCCGCCTATTCAGTTTGTGGTGAAATCTACCGGCAGTTATCAAGAGCTTTATGCATTGGGTAATAAAATTGTTGATGCCGCTGATAGCAGCGGGTTGTTTCTGATGGCGAATATGGATTTACAGTTTGATATGCCTGATATTACGATTACTGTAAATCGTAATAAAGCAGGGGCCTTGGGTATTCCCATGAGTGAGATTTCAGAAACGTTGGCCACGATGTTTGGTGGTAACTACATCAATTTCTTTGGCAAAGATGGTTTTAGTTATCGCGTCATTCCACAAGTGCCCGACAATCTAAGGCAAAATCAACAAGTTTTAGACAGTATCAATATCGCTACTGCTTCAGGTGCATTAATTCCGTTAAGTACCATTGTTTCTTACCAAATGAGTAATCAGCCGCAAACGCTTAATCGCTTTGATCAGTTAAACTCAATTACCATTATTGGGTTCCCTAAACCTAATGTGGCGATGGGTACTGCGTTAGACTTTTTGAAAGCACAAGCTCAGCCTTTGCTGCCACAAGGCGCATCGATTGATTATGCACAGGAATCGCGTCAATTTGAGCAAACCGGTAATAGTTTAGTGACGGCATTCTTCCTGGCGATCATTATTATTTTCTTGGTACTATCGATGCAATTTGAAAGTTTCCGCGATCCATTGATCATTCTGGTGAGTGTGCCAATGGCTGCCTTTGGGGCATTATTGCCGCTCTATTTTGGTGCTGCAACCATCAATATTTATACCCAAATTGGATTTATCACCTTAATTGGGTTGATCAGTAAACATGGTATTTTGATGGTGGAATTTGCCAATAAACAGCAAGAAGAACATAAGCTGTCAAAATATGATGCGATTGTCAAAGCTGCCTCGATTCGCTTACGTCCGATTTTGATGACTGCATCAGCGATGGTGTTTAGCGTGGTGCCCTTGTTGATTGCAACTGGCCCTGGGTCGGCTAGCCGTTTTGATATTGGTCTGGTGATTTTTATGGGTATGTTAATTGGTACGGTATTTACCTTGTTTATCGTACCGACTATGTATAGCTTGATTGGCCATGATCGTCAAAAGGTGTTGACAGAGAGGGTAAAAGTACAGCAGTAATTGGGGAGAAATTTCCCATTGACATTCCCCGCAAATTTAGGCAAACTACTGCGTCATTTTAGTGAGAAATAGCAACTGGAGTAATTACCTTGGCCAATACTGTACAAGCAAAAAAGCGCGCTCTTCAAGCAGAGAACAACCGTAAACATAACGTTAGTCTGCGTTCGATGATGCGTACCTACGTGAAAAAAACCGTTTTGGCAATCGCTGCTGGCGATAAAACCAAAGCGCAAGAAACCTTTCAAATGGCACAAAAAACCTTGGATCGTTTTGCTGATAAAGGCTTAATTCACAAGAACAAAGCTGCTCGTCATAAGAGCCGTTTGAGTGCGCAGATCAAAGCATTAGCGTAGTCTTATTCCCTTCTCCCCCTGTGGGAGAAGGTGGCGCGTAGCGCCGGATGAGGGGTTACATGACTCCAATAAAGTTCCAAAACGCCATCCTCGCCTGGTTCGACCAACACGGTCGCAAGCATCTTCCTTGGCAAGACAATAAAACCCATTATCGTGTCTGGGTTTCTGAAATCATGCTGCAACAAACCCAGGTCACCACGGTCATTCCTTATTTTCAGCGTTTTATGGAACGCTTCCCCACGGTTCAAATATTGGCAGAAGCACCTAGCGACACGGTATTATCTTGCTGGTCTGGCTTGGGCTATTACGCCCGTGCGCGTAATCTGCATCGTGCTGCACAATACCTTGTTGAACACTTTCACGGCGAATTTCCTAAAACACTCGAGCAAGCAATCGAATTGCCAGGTTTGGGGCGTTCCACTGCCAGTGCCATTTTAGCGATTGTCGATGGTCAACCGTTGCCAATTTTGGATGGTAACGTAAAGCGAGTATTATCGCGTTTTGCAGCAGCAGAGCCCAGTTGGTCTTTGGCGGAACTTTATATGCCAACGGCGCGGGCAGGCGACTATACGCAAGCGATGATGGACCTGGGGGCAATGGTGTGTACCCGCACTAAACCCAAATGTTTGCTGTGTCCGCTGGAAAAAGCATGCAAAGCCTATCAAAATGGTGAAATTGATTCCTATCCGCCAAAAAAAGTGCAAAAAACCAAACCAGAGAAGCAGGCATATTTTATTTGGATCGAGGATGAAGTAGGGCGAGTATTGCTACAGCAGCGCCCTCATAAAGGTTTGTGGGGTGGTTTGTGGGTGTTCCCGATGGTCGAATTTGTAGAAGGGGTCGATCACTGGTTGAAACAGCATTTGCCTAAGCGGAAATTCACCAAAACTGTTTTGCCAGAACAACAGCATGTCTTTACGCATTTCAAGCTTATCTACATTCCCATTTATATAAAACTGACCGCAATAGTAGCGATTAACCCGGGAATATGGTTTAATAAAAACGAGTTGGATACCATTGGCTTGCCCGCTCCCATCAGTCTTTTACTTAATGGAAAAATCAAAAAATGACGAATACGATTCATTGTCAAAAGCTCAATAAAGTTGCTGAAGCATTAGAATTTGCACCAATGCCAGGTGCGTTGGGTCAAAGAATTCTGGCATCCATTTCTAAACAAGCCTGGCAGATGTGGCTGGCGCACCAAACCATGTTGATTAATGAATATCGATTGAATTTATTAGACGCTCAAGCCAAATCATTTTTAAAAAGCGAGATGGAAAAATTCGTGTTTGGCGATGGTTCACAAACACCACCAGGATTTAAGCACTAACCTTCTTTGGGTAGCAAGCGTGTGGGTTGGCCAACTTTACTAATCGCCACATAAACAATTTCAGCGGTTGCCACTTTCTCATAGTTATCGCTGTCTTTGCTATAAGCAACGTAAACATTAATGTTGGTGGTAACCGACGTATTACCCAGTCGCAAAATATCCGCTTCAATCACTACATGTCCGCCTATCATGACGGGTCTTAAAAATTGCATCATATTAACGGCAGCGGTGGCAAAATCATTGTTGAACGCACGCGAAATGGGGATTACTCCGGCCAAATCCATCATGCCCATTAACCAGCCGCCAAACATATCACCGCGGGCGTTTGCGTCTTTACTTTGGGCAATGACTTGCAATACTGGATTTTGTGGACGTGATGGCATATGTGATGCACCTTGCTGAAAGATTTTATTATGCAAGCAACCCGTCAATATGTAAAGAAAAGCTTGACCCCGCCTGCGAAATTGTATTTAATGACTGCCGTTGTGGTTCGGTAGCTCAGTCGGTAGAGCAGAGGACTGAAAATCCTCGTGTCGTCAGTTCGATTCTGACCCGAACCACCACTTTACTTTTTCGTTTTCAAAAACACATTCGGCTTTTTAGCGATGTTGCCAAAACGATCGACTGCCTAAGGATTGCAGTATTCACAATATCGCGCCGGTGCGTTGGTAAGACCATCCGGGCGTTTGGATTGTTCCTGATAGTCACACGCCACACACTGTTTTAATTGAAATTGATATAAAGTACTCGGGGCTTCGCACCATTCGCACAGAAGCTTTCCGCTCGTGGTCAACCTACCAAACCCTGGGCTATTGCATTGCGGGCATTGTTGTAAGAGGCGCTGAGCTAATTTTTCTGCGGCGGAGGCAATTACGGCCATACGTGAGGGGTTAAAGAGGGCGCGCATGTCGGTTTCGAGTCGGACTTGGCTTGACTGTTCTAATGCTTCATCAATCGCGTTCTTTAAGGTAAGGGGGTCGGTAATCCCTTTTTGAATCCATCCCGTTGCCAATGCTTTGACCATTAGGCCGTGACTGGGAAACTTTACCTGCTTTAAAAAGGCGGAATAATCATCGCCAGCGTTTAAATCAAGATGAGCGTAATTGGTGTCCGTGGAAATAACGCTTTCAATAATTTCAATGCCGTTTTTGAGATCTATCAGGGCAATCAATTCAATGTCACCGGGAACCATAAAAAAATCGGGGTGGGGGCCAAAGCTACCTTCGTTAGCAATGGCATAGCGATAACCATAGTGTTGTGCAGCGGTTTTGGCTTTTTGAATGACGGTTTCATAAGCGGTGGCCGTACGCTTGATCTGTCTACAAAAGGTACCAAACTGATCGGTGTCAAAATCAGGAGGCGTAAATATTTTACACTGCAGTGCTTGTTCCAGTGCCGGTCCAATGACACGCTCTTTTTGATGCCTGGTTGCCACCAGAATAGTTTGGTTTTTATAAAACATTTGCTCACTCCTTTTCTATCACCTGTAGCCATATCCATTGACCTTCAATCAGTTGCTGAAGAATGGGGTGCTTTTCAATGATCGATTTTACCTGAGCTTTGGGAGCGAAAATAATCCACAATAACCGCCGTGGTTCTTGCAGCAGTTGATTTTGAAAGCGCAAACTTTCTTCAGGTAACCCAATTTTTAAATCACCTCCATTGCCTTCAACCACGCCAATATTGCCCGTTAAGTTGTGTAAGGTTTTTTTACCCCCACCAAAGTGAGCAGGCGCAACACTGGAAAAGTAATAGTAGCTGTTAATCCACTGGGCAACCACGCCAGGCCCCAGCAAAATGTTTTGTAATATTTCTCCCGATGCGTCCTCCTCTGATGTGTAATCGTGCAAAAAAACTCGTCTTTCTAAATCTAAACCACGGGTATAAGCGCGAGGGCCAATAATTAAGGCGGTATGGTTGGCTAAGCCTAATTCGGGAAGTAACTCTGACCAGTCTTTGGTTTTGCGCCACACTGAGGAGTGTTTGCTCGGCCAGGATTGGAGGCGCTCTTGACGTAAGTTATTTTCTGCGGTTTTGATCGCCACGCCAATCTGCTCAACCCCTTTTTTCCCTAAGGGTATGTCGAAAACCAACTCATCGCTCGTTGTATAATGGAAGGCAGGGATAAAAAGCGTTTGATCAGGAATATCAATGCCTCGCTGTTTAAGTTCTTCCCTTACATTGGGGTGGTTTAATGCGGAAGCAGCCAGTTCGGCGTTGGGCTGGCCAGAGTTGGCTCCGCAAGCGCCACACTGTAATCCCGATAAAAGAGGATTATTGTCCGCTTTCGCTTCATGTCCACAGATAAATATGAAGGGGGCAAAGTTTTTGGTGAGGCCAATGCTTTTTAAGAAACTTTCACCGGCTTGAGTGGCTTGGGCAATGTTGAAAGAACTGTCAGACAAAGCAATCGTCCGAATCTTTTTTTGGGGAGCACCCAGCAGGCTTTTATACAGACCTGGGAGGTATTGTTTAAGCAATAATTTGAATAAGGGAAACACGTTGGTCCACTCGATCAACCCAAAAGCAGATAAGGGGTTTTGTTGGTTTTTTTTAATCGGTGCCTCAAAAGATAGGGGGTTTTTCATGCCCATCACACAGGTGACCTGTTGTGATGCCTTCAATAAGCCAGGAGACTGCCATTGACATAGGGAGTGGTCGGAATGGTTGATATTAAATGGAAACCCAAAAAAACCTGCAGCGGCAAACGTCTCAAATGAACTATTTTGCTCCAGGTGACGCCGGAAGCCTTCTGAGCGAGGATCCATGCAAAAAATAAATTGAGCACGGGTGTTTTTATTTCTGGTAGCATGCGTGTGTTGAGTTAACTGACAGAGTAATTTTTGGTATTCTGTCCACTCATAAGCGGTTTGCCACAGATACCTTAACGTGGTGGTGGAGATCCCCGTCGAGTGAATCTGAGGCTCAACCCATTCAATCTGTTTTAGGTCAATTTTATTGTGAGAAAATAAGGTTGCTTCGTAATGTAGCCACATCAAGATGAGGGTTTTGATGTCTGCACTGCCTTTTACCCAGGGGTTCTGAGGGTGATGGTTTAGCCATTGAATCAAACTGGCATACCCTCGAAGATAAAATAGGATGCGGGTAAAGTAGCGCGCGTAGTGTTGCGGATCAATCCCCATCTTCTTCACATAATGCTCAATATCTTTTATTTGACCAGGATGGTGCTCCTCCCAAAAAATCCTCAAGCTTTTATTCCCATTCGGTCTCCAAGCGGCTTCCCCTTGGTCAAAGTAATGAGCCAGCCATTCTGTGCAGGTTTGCAAAACCCAAGATTTTGCCTGGCCTTTCTTATGATCAGGGATCCGTTCGCTGATTAATAACACAGGGGGTTCGGATGTCAATGCTTCTGGTTGAGCGGCGGTGGCCTGAGCCAAGATCCACTCTATTTGATCTTGAGACAGGGAAAGCTGCTCTGCTGCATGTTGAATGGCTGCGAGAGTGATTTTGCCGGTTTGATACGCCTGATAATAAAATGTGAGTGGTAAGGTGCTTTCAACCCCTTGGGTATGAAGTTTTTCTGAGGTTGCTAAAAAAGACTCATGGGTTCTTCCAGATAAAGGGTTGGTGGCTACGGCAGCTTGTAATGGCCAGTATTGACCGATCCAGCTTTGTGCTTCTTGAATGGCCTTGGCAATGTTGGGGTTTTCATTAAGCATAACGATGTTCCTTGAGTAATCGATATAAACAGCGTGCTGTCTGGGTTTTTTGAATCAGACGTATAGGGAAAAGAGATGCCGCCAGTTGTATGGTCCATAAAGCAGCGAGTAAGGTGCGTTGAGCATCTACAGGCAGCCAGGTTATGGCACCCAACGAAAAATAATGTTCAAAAATATGGGTTGCTACCGCGTATTCTGCCGTGAGGAACAGGGCAAATAGGTAGGTGAAGGTCATATGATGCCAGGAATTTTCTGGCGCATTGAGCAGCCATTGGAACAAGCTGAGACTGACGAATCCAAGGCTCAGAAGCGGAATGGAGCGTAGATCAAAGTAGTGGTCAGCGATCATCAAAATCACGCCGGTTCCCAACAGGGCGACAGCGGTTTTCTTGAGGGAAAGCAGCGCTGAGTAAGGGGCTTCTTTTGCATAGCCCTGTCTTAATCCATTGCCGCTGTCTAAAAATGCAGTGGCTTTATAAAGCCCGTGAGAAAACAAATGAAACAGGGCTGAAAGCGGTGAGCCCAAGCCGTATTGAAAAAACATAAACCCCATTTGGCTTACAGTGGAATACGCCAGTTTTTTCTTAATACTCGGTTGGACCATGGTATACAAAGACCCTACAACAGCAGTAAGACATCCAATCAGGGTTAAAAATATCAGTACCCAGAGGTGTTGGCTTATCAGTGAAAAAAGGCGAATCAACAAAAACCCGCCCGCATTGATGACGCCTGCATGCATTAATGCTGAAACGGGTGTGGGAGTTTCCAGGGTTTTGGGCAACCAGGTGTGAAAAGGAAAAAGAGAGGCTTTGGTGATGACGGCGAATGCCAGTAAAAAAGCAATGAATCCCGCTTGAGAAGACTGAGCCAGCTGGCTATATTCGCTTGAGTGGAGAGTGCTGTAGGAAAGAATAATGGCGATCAGGAAGCTTGCATCTCCAATTCGCGTGATTTTGCATTTGTGTTTTGCTGCAGCAATGGCTTGAGGTCTATCTTTATAGTGAGTCAATAATTGGTAAATAAAATAACTGATGCCTTGCCATCCAATAAATGCAATAAGTAGGTTGTTGGCCAGAACTAAACAAATTACACTTGCGGTCACAGCGCACAGGTTGCCTAAAAATGAGGTTTTTCTAAGATCGCCGGCCATATAGCATGAGGCATAACTAAATACGATGATGCTGATTAAAACAACAAATATGAGCATGCCAAGGGTGAGAAGGTTCATTTGATAGTCTAATTAAAAAATGTTGTGATTTATTATAATAGTTTGCTATCATTATTAAAAATTGATTGTTTTTATTTTTATAATCATTTTAAAGTGATGATTGTATTGGCGTTTCAATCTTAAATCAATTCTATAGTGGAGGCTTATCAATGAATACGGTTGGTGAATGGTGGATGTGGATTGTTTTTGTCGCATTTGTGTTATTAATGTTGCTGGTGGACTTATATTTGTGTGGGGGCAGAAAAGCCCATCGTGTTTCAGTAAAAGAAGCTTTGGCGTGGACCAGCGTGTGGATTGCTCTTGCTTTTATATTCAATTTTTTATTATGGCTTTATCTTAAACATACGATAAGCCATGAGGTTGCGAATGAACGTGCTTTAGAGTTTTTCTCAGGCTACTTGATAGAAAAATTTCTCTCCATCGATAATATATTTGTTTTCGTAATGATTTTTAGCTATTTTTCGATACCTGCGGAATATCAACATAGAGTTTTGGTTTATGGAGTGATTGGCGCAGTAGTCTTGCGTTTTATTATGATTTTATGTGGAGTGTGGGTCATCAGCCAGTTTTATTGGATGCTTTATGTGTTTGGGTTTTTCTTATTGGCGTTGGGGATTAAAATGCTCCTTTTTTCAAACCAACACAAAGATCTTCAAAAAAATCTTTTGCTTAATGTGATGAAAAAGTATTTAAGAGTTACAGATACTTTGGTTCAAGAAAAGTTTTTGGTAAAAAAAGACAAGTTGACTTATGTTACCCCTCTTTTTTTAGTTTTGGTGTTGGTCGAAGTGACCGATCTCATTTTTGCTGTGGATAGTATTCCTGCTATTTTTGCAGTAACCAGCGATCCATTTATTATCTTTACTTCAAATATCTTTGCTATTCTGGGGTTAAGAGCATTATATTTTCTGCTTTCAAATCTTTCTGAAAAGTTTGAATATTTAAAATATGGTCTATCGCTAATACTGATTTTTGTGGGTATAAAATTGTTGATAGGACACTGGATAAAGGTCCCAATTGCTTTTACTTTATCGCTGGTTTTTTTAACACTGTTAAGCTGTGTGCTTTTGAGTATTTATAGAGGTCGACTCACAAAAATAAAGAAATCCACATGAGACTTAGTTTACATCAACTCAATGTTTTTCGAGCGGTTGCCAATAGCGGGGGTATTACCTCTGCGGCTAAGCAATTACATATGACGCAACCGGCTGTCTCGAATATTCTTAAGCAGTTGCAAGAATACTACCACCAACCTTTGTTGGAAGTGATTGGAAAGCGTTGTTATCTCACCCAGGCTGGCAAAGTTTTATTTGAAGCAGCTCAGCAGGTTGATGCGCTGTTATTGAATACGCAGGAGCGAATGGGATTGCTCCAAGGAAAAATAGCCGGTGAATTTTCCTTGTCGATTGTTTCTACGGCAAAATACTTTGTCCCTCGCCTATTGGGTGCCTTTCAGGAGACCTATCCTGAGGTCCATATTAAGCTCAAAGTGCTCAACCGGGAACAGGTGATTGAGCATCTAAAGAATAATGAAGATGATTGTGTCATCATGAGCCAACCCCCAACCGATATCCCCATTCAAAGCCAGCCGTTTTATGAAGATGAGCTGGTGTTGGCCGGTTCTCCAGAGCATCCCCTGGTCAAATGTAAAAAACGCTCGATTGCTTTGCTGTCAAAAGAAACGTGGCTCTTGCGTGAAGTTGGCTCTGGCACACGCATGGTGATGACCAAATGGCTTCAACGCCATAAAATTGCACCACAACACACCCTTGAAATTGGCAATAATGAATCCATCAAGCAGATGATTATGGCGAATATGGGGATTTCGCTGGTCTCTAAACAAAGTATTGAGTTGGAATTAAGCACAGGGCTTATCACAACCTTGGCTTTTGCTGATTTGCCTTTGCCCCATAAATGGTATTTGGTTAGGCATGCCAATAAATATGTTTCGCCTTTGGTTCAGGCGTTTTATCATTTTGTGCAAGCACATCCTTCGCTGGGGCATATTCAACAGGAATAAATGAGATGAAAGTTAATTTACAACAGGCCATTGATCGCTTAAATCGAGGAGGTGTCGTTGCTATTCCGACTGAGACGGTTTATGGCCTGGCGGCGCGTTATGATTTACCCCAAGCAGTCAACAAGGTATTTGCCTTGAAGCAACGTCCTAAAGACCATCCTTTAATAATTCATGTGGCCGATTTTGAAGCGCTGAAAGCCTTAACAACGGGGGTTGGCGTGGTGGCAGAACAGTTGGCAAAAGCTTTTTGGCCAGGGCCCTTAACACTAGTTTTGCCCAAGTCAGGCCTGGTCAGTCGTGATATTACCGGTAGTCAAAATTCCGTGGCCATTCGGATGCCAAATCATCCTTTGACTTTATCGTTAATAGAAGCGGTTGGGCCTTTGGTGGCACCTTCAGCCAATCGGTTTACACAATTAAGTCCTACGTCTGCAGAAGAAGTTGAATTTGCTCTCGGCTTGGAAACATTGGTTTTAGAGGGGGGTAAGTGCTCAGTGGGTGTTGAGTCTGCCATCGTGTCATTACTCAATCCTGAGCGACTGTCTGTGTTACGACCGGGCATGATTAGTGCACAACAGATTTCTGAAGTGACGGGTTTGCCGTGTGATGAAGGTTGGAAGAATAAGCACGCTGGTGTAAAAGTACCTGGGGCACATTGGGTTCATTATGCGCCTAAAAAGCCCCTGCATTTGTTCGAGGCGCACCAATCAGACCTGTTGGCGGGTTATGTGAAAAACAATCCCGATGCACTCAGAATTGCCTTACCCCAGGAACCAGCACTCTGCGCCCGACAACTATATTCGCTATTGAGAAAAGCGGATGCAGCAGATTCTAAAAGCTTGTGTATTATTTTACCGCCAGAAAAAGAGGAATGGTCTGCTATTCGAGATCGGTTGTTGAAAGCAGGGCATTTAACAACATAGTGAGGTCCATTGTGAAAACTTTATGTTTATTACTGGCGCTCATGATGAGTCCAGTTTTTGCTAATCCAGTCAGTGTATTGCCCCGTTTACCCGCAATGCAGCAGATTGGAGCTGCGCAATACCATTATTTTTTTTGGAAAGTTTACAATATCCAGCTATATGCCGAACAAACACCCTGGAGTTACGAACATCCTTTTGCTTTGAAAATCCAATATTTAAGAACTTTTACAGGGCAAGAGATTGTTGATGAAACCTTAAAGCAAATTCGTAGGCAGTCAAAGAAATATCCAGAGAGCACCTTGCAGGAATGGGCAAAAGAGATGGCGGTGATTTTTCCTAATGTGAAGTCGGGTAGTGTTTTGATTGGGTATTTTGATGGTCAGGCGACAGTTTTTTATAATGGCCAAGCTCAGTGCCTAGGGGAAGTGCAGGGACGAGATTTTGCTGAGGCATTTTTTAGTATCTGGCTGGGGCAAGACTCCGCCGATCCAAAGTTAACTCAACAGTTGTTAGGAAAATAAAAACGGTAACTATTCAGCTCCGGTAATGATGTAAAGAGAAGGATTCCCCTCCCTCGGCTCTGCCGGGGGAGGGTCAGGGTGGGGGCAAAAAATCTTTGCAAAAATCAAAAAAACCGTCCAGACTCAGCAACCTTAGGATTCCAATTACTTTAAAGCTGTGAAATTACAGGGTATTCAAGTAGGCAAGATGCTGGATGAAGCAGATGCTTTGTTAAAAACAGAGAAAGATCTGTCGCTAGCGATAAAATCGATGATGACCATGTTGCTACGTAAGCGCTCAAACAACCCCATCTATTCAGCGTGACGGAGCGTTCTTATAATGCAGATCCAGA
>CANJVU010000021.1 GCA_947478525.1 Thiotrichales bacterium | reverse complement strand
GCCCTGACTCGAAATCAGTGGGATGCGCAAGCGTCACTAGGGTTCAAATCCCTATCTCTCCGCCAGTTTAAAGGAAATTGAGAAAATTGAAAAACCCTTTGGGGTAGCAACTGGGGTAGCAAATTTTAACGGACATGCTCCTCATCTTAGCCATGAATATAGGCTTTTTAGATTTTCTTGAATCTCTTCTATGGCTAAGACAAAGATTAGTTTTTTCTCAACTTCCGTATGATGATAGTCGCTACTCTTTTCATATGTATAAGATTGGTCATCTATGATGAGAGTTTGGTGATGTGATTTGTATGTGATTTCATTGTCGAGATAAACTAAAATTGACTTTTCTGGTTTTCCTCTTTTTACGTAAAAAATTTCTACCTGACAGAAACCTAAAAATGAGGCTCTCGGATTTTTAAGAATGACAATTAACTGGAATTGCTTAAAGATGTTTAATTTTTCTTGAATATCAGGAAAATTGATTTTTAAAATGTTTTCATAAGCTTCAGGTAGCTGTTCATATACTTCTTTGAGTTGTTGCTTTGAAAAAGTCATTGGATATGGTCTATTTATTTTTGCAACTTTTGTTGCCTTTAGAGTATTCAATCGGGATAGGAGTTGTTGAAATTGAAAATCGCAAATATAAACTTCTTGTTTTGCTTTTTTACACTTTTCGATTTTAGAGGCTACCGTCGCCTTAATTGTTTTGATTAAGGGGTTTGCCATTTGAATCAGGGCTCTTAAGTTTCCAAGAAAAAAGCGTTTGTTTTCTATACCGTAACGATGGTAATTGATAATATCGGAATAATTTGGTGTTGCTTTGTGAATCGCCTTTAATGCTTCTTCAATCCATAAAGATAAATAAGTATTGCATCCAAAATTTAATTCCTCAATCGAGTATTCATCTTTGAGTGTTGTAATTCCAAGAGCTACGTGTAACTCTTTGGTATTATCAATGATTGCAAAAATTGCTTCTGCTATTAAGATTGGATGAGTAAATTCCAAGGCTCTAGCACTAAAAATTTTATTTAAATCGGTTTTGATATGGCTATGAGCATAAGCTATTGGATTTAATTCAATAGGGTTAGAAGCGTATCCTTCAATAGTTAATCCCTTAATATTTTTCAAGGTATTTTGAGAAACTTTTTTGATTTTAAGATTCACATGTCCTTTTTGTATTGGAAAAATTGTTCCAAGCAACCCTTGATCATATTGAGAAAATGCGAAGCCCATTTCCCAGATGTTTGGCATGAGTATTTTTTTAATAATTTTAAAAGAGCCATTCAGTAGATTATTTAACTCGTCGAGAAACTCTTGGATCTTTGAATAGTCCAGGCCATCTGGATCTTTTATATCTTCTCCGATTTCTCGCAATATCCTGTAGTGCCTTTTTTCTTGTTCTAATTCGTCACCATCCTTAATGATCTTCTTGTGATTCTTTAGAATCTCCAGCCATTCTTGATAATAAGATTTTTCATTTTCCTGAATTAATTGAGATTTGGGGAAGGAAATTGTGGCAGTTTTCTGATTGGGCTTTGGAAGTAGTCTATCTCTGCAAGATACGGTTATTTGTTTCCAATAAGCTTTTTTTGCATCAGCCGATACTATAAAAAATAAAACTGGTGAGGTTGAGCTATCTTTGACCCATTCTAAAAAAGATTTTTCCACTTTATTATATTTGCGGGAATTGAAGGTTTGTGTATTGGCATATTTTACTTGGATATGAAATTGTCCAAGTTGTTTTGAGTTTCCATCTTTGATTTCTATATAACCATCGTGGTTAGGGGTGGTATCTTGTTCTTTTATATTTTTTGTATCAACAAGTGCTGGATCTAATAAAGCTCTTAATGTAATAACTGCCTTTGAATCCAAGGTGGCTGTATCTTGTTTTTTAATGGACATCAAAATCTCCGATAGTGATTTTGTGCAAGTGGTTTAATTGACACCGTGCCTTTTGGAAAAATCTCCACTTCATACACCGGTCTAAACGGTTCTGTGCTGACGGTTGCAGTAAGAATCCGATCCATCCGAAACGCGCGAATTTGTCGTTCGTAACGTTTTAGAGCATAGAATAGTAGTACTTTTTCCTGAGTTACCCGTAAAGAGTATGGTTCAGCCAAATAATTTTGTATTGTGCCGTCTTCTTTCTGGTAGCGGATTTGTAAGCATAACCTGCTGGCAGCAGCAAAACGGATGGTGTCCATTGTAGAGTACTGCGCTAACATTTTTTCAGTGGCTTCATCAAAGGCAATGGGTGTATTGATTTTGCTAATATGCGCTAAAGTTTCCTTTTTGCCGGATTCCAGCCAGTCAAAAAATTGTGGTAGTTCATTCCAATAGCTATCAAACGGTGCTAATACCAAAATTTGATGGGAGAGCTGATCTTGCCAGCCAGCTTTGCAGGCTTGGTAGTGCTTTTCTAAATCATGAAATACCGGGATCTTGGCATTTTTAAAAGCGCATTTTTGCGCTAATAATTTGGAAACGAGGCTGTGTTCTTTGGTAGGGTGAGGTAGTCGAAACAGGTTTATCACATCATATAAATCCCGCGGTCGGGTGCGTTCGCTCAGCGCGCGAGTTTTTTCAGCAAACACTTCCGGATAGGAGTAGCTCAAGATATGAATGCCTTCTTTGGGCAGATCAGAATAAGGGTGGTTGATGCTGATGATGTTGGGTTTGTCTGCTAAGACTTCATCCGCAGTAAGATCGAGTTTAATTTTAGGCCACTGTTTTGGTGACGTGGGTGCTAACGGTCCGAGGTAGCAAAGCTTGCCTTGGCAGGAAGTTTTTCCCGCTTTGTTTGGATAGACTTCGAATTCAATTTTATGCTCGGGAAATTGAATACCGGATTGTTGATAAACCCATGCTGAGATTTCTTTGAATACATTTGTTAGAAATGTAGCGTCAATGTGTTTGGGGTCCATGATTGTGAAGTCCAGATCTTCCGAAAAACGGTAGGTTTCAAAATAGCCTTTCTTCAGGCAGGTGCCACCTTTAAAGACCCATTGATTTTTGAGAGCAGGGTGGTTGAAAATTCCAGCTAATGCCCATCCCAGCACATAATCTTTTTCGATGACTTGCGGTGACAGGCCAGTTCTTTTGGCGTCCGCAATGATTTCGGATTTGGTAATCATGCTTCTGCTCCAATATCCAATGTTTTAGGAATCCATAGTTGCCAACGTCGACTCAATTTTACCTCAGTTTTTTGTTTGGGGTCTAAATAAGCGTAACCTTGGGTCAGATGTTCTTTGAAATTATTGACAAGAGGGTGTTGCTGACCAATGAATAGGGAGAGAAAATATCCAAGGCGTTTAAAAACAGCACCTTTATTCATTTGAATGGCGTATTCTGCCAATTTTTCAGGATTGGCTTCAGGTTTGCGTAAGTATTCTTTTAAACAGTCAATGGCATGTTGAATTCCGCCTCCATTTTCAGGACGGTCAAAAATATCAATGATGGTGCGATGCATATCAGACATCATCACTTTGGTCTGTTTGCGCCATATGGGTGTAAGGCCAAACAGTTGGTGGGATTGGATATGATTGATTAAAAACGACTGGCCGGCGATATTCGGCGTTTTGTTTTTAACGTGCTTGGTGGTAAACACGCAGATACTATTAAATATTTGCTCGGTTAAGTCCCAGTGTTCCAGGGCGCTAAAGCCGCCTATGTAGCCCGGATCAAAAAGTGTCGGAATGGCGATCCAGAAATCCTCAGGTGTGAACTGTGCAGTAGGGGAATCAATAGGAATAAGCGTATACAAGCCTTGTTTAATACGAAAAATAAAACCTAACTTTTGCCAGCGAGATAAAACCTTAGTTGCATCCGCAGGTAAGAGTTTTAATATTTCTGCTGCCTTTTTAACATCGAACAGCTCACCTGCTTGTTGAGCAAATGATTTAAATTGTTCGTGTCGAGATAATGAATCCGAATCAATGTGGTATATTTTACTTTCCATTTATCACGCAAAAGATGATTTTTGATAATTGCATTATAGCACACGAAAATGGTATATTTCAAGTTCCATAAATCGCCTTTTAAATGATATTCTGCAACTGTAATATACCATTGCTTTGACTGCGCTCGAAATCAGTGGGATGCGCAAGCGTCACTAGGGTTCAAATCCCTATCTCTCCGCCAGTTTAAGGGAAATCACAAAAATTGAAAAACCCTCTGGGGTAGCAACTGGGGTAGCAAAATCTCGGGGTGACTGGGAGTATTGAATTCAAGCTGCAGATAACAAAAAGGCCCATGTTAGGGCCTTCTAAGATATTTTATTGCTCTTAATGAAAAGAGTAGTTTTTGATTAATTAGCGAGACAGAGCGCTTGAGTCGGTGCTATCCTTATCCCATGAATTTTGTAAATCCATTAGACTGTTGTAGTAGCGCCTTTCCTCTACGACAGGCTGTTTGGTTCCGCAAGAAAAGAGAGCTTTAAAGAACGACAAACAACAGCAAGTCTTGTTTCTCTCAATATCTCCTTTATATGGGCCAAAGGGCTCTATGGTTCCATAGCTCATGATTTATCCTCCTCATTTTTTACGGCTTTTTAGCATCTTTTGAAATGCTGTTTTTGTTGAGTCTGCTCAATCCATTGAGTAATCTCATTGTAGAGCCATCCTACGGCTCTTCTGCCGAGGTGTCTCCTAAGAGGGAATGTACCCTCTGTTTCACGCCTCCAGATAGATGACGTGCTTAGTCCGGTAAGTTCTTTCACTTTATTCAAGCGAATGATTTGTTGTTCTATCATTAGTTTTCCTCCTCCTCAATTTTCGATTATTATTTTTTTAAGTAATGCTTTTTCTCCTTATTTTGCAGATTATTATCTATAATATAACCCAAATTAGATAATTTGTCAATAAATTATCGATAATATTATCTATGATAATTTTAAGAGAGCTGTTTTATGTTTTGAGTTACGTTAGAGTTTTATGAGATCGGGGTGATAAGCACCAAGTCACCTTTGTACAATTAGATAAATGGTTTCTTAAGGCATCATGCAATGCCGCAGTACACAGGCTATCTAGAAATATTGTGGTGGCAATATTGTTAGTCAAACCTAATTTCAGATTCAACAACCACGCCAACGATGCGATCTTCGAAACTCATGGTTAAAACACTGCTGATTGCTTCATTCAGAGCTGAAAGTTCAGCGGAGCCACATTCTTGATGGTATTGTCTCAATAAAACACGTCTTTGGTGATGAATGTAAGCCAGTACAAAATCTTCTGATTTTGGCTTGAGGAGGGGGTCAACTACTAATACAGTACCAGTAGGAAACATTGGACTCATGTCATCGTTTGATACTTTGAGAACAAAACAATGATCTGCTGCGCGAGTTTGACGTTGGATGTGTGGTACACGAAACTCAGATCGAAATTCAAAGTAATAGTCTTTTAGATCCAAGAGAGTCATTAAAGGAAAAGGTTTTAGAGAGAGGACGCCCAAGGGAAAGCATTGTTGATATAAGTCACTCCGCTCCTCAGTGGTTAGGGTGGTCATTATATATTCCTTTCTTGCATTAAATTTGGCAAAGATTGTATCAAAAATTAAACTTTAAGTCAATTATTTTGACTAAGTAATTTTGTGTGCCATGTGCTTATATCATTACCTTACAAAGTGTTTATTTAGAAAATAGGTGCTTAGTATTAAGTAAAGGCAAAATTCGGCAATCATAAAATGCCTTTTATCTGTTATTGCTCCCATATTTTTTAAAAATAATATTGTTTTTGTTTGGTCAAATATTCCAGTTTCAGCAAAATCTCTGGAGTGAATGGTATCTGCTGTCATAATCATTAAGGGATTATTTGGTTCGAATTGAATAGGGGGGGCAGCAAAGACGTGTTTTTGTCGCTTGTATATTTTGTCTGGTACCAGTCCTTTCATGGCTTCTTTTAAAATAAATTTCTCGTTTAATTCACGAATTTTCATTTCAATCGGTAGGGATAAACAAAAATCTGCTAAATCTTTATCTAGGAAGGGGACCCTTCCTTCTACGGAATTTGCCATTTCAGTTCTATCCCCTAAGTAGCTTAATATATTTTCAGGAAAGAACATTTTGGACCATATATAAATTGAGCGGTTTACCGGATGGGATTGAGGTATATTAAGAGAATTTATTAAATCATAAAAGACATTTGTGTGAATGTCTGTGGTAAATTGGTTGCTCAATACACTCCTCATTATATCTCCCATGTCATACCCAAGCTTGAAGAAAGCAGGGATGTAGCCTAGTTTATCTTTGACCGATTGGAGTTGCTGATACTCACCACCGGAAACATAGGCTGCACTGGTTTCCTGATTTTTTTGGCGTAAAACTGAAATTAGATCAGAAGAGTTTTCATATAAAATTTTATCTTCTCTGAAGTATTGATAACCTGCCAGCATTTCATCTGCGCCTTCTCCAGTAATTACTGCCTTAATACCAGAGCTCTTAACTAGCTTACTTAATAGTAATTTTGCAATGCCACAAGTTTGATAAATAGGCGCTTCTCGATGAAAAATGGCCAACTCAAAGTTGTCAGCTAAACTTTGAGCATCCACCTCTATGGTTTTTAAGTCAACATTTAAAAATTTCGCGGTTTCTTCTGCCAATAGTGATTCGTCATATGCCGGGTCTGTAAACTTTATGTTGAAAGCGACGATGTTAGGGTTTATTTGTGAAGCAAGCGATAATACGGAACTAGAATCAATTCCGCCGCTTAAATAACAACCTACTGGAATATCCGCAACCATTCGGCGAGATACACTTTCAAAGAGCTTTGATCGAAAAGCATCAATCCATTTTTCATCAGATAATTTTTTCGGATTATTAAAATGTAAGTCCCAGTACTGGTGCTGAATTAGCTTGTTGTTTTCAATCGTTATAAAATGACCAGGTTTGATGTGCTTTATACCTTCAAAACAAGCTATCTCTTGGGAGGGAATGCAATTAAAAAAATTGTATAGCCCATCATGACTTAGTTGAAGTTTTTTATTTTTGAAAGCAGATATTGCCTTTATTTCCGATGCAATTACAATCCCATTCTTATCTATTGTATATGAAAGAGGCTTGACTCCAAAACGGTCGCGAGCGGCTAGCATGATATTCTTTTTTTTATCGAAAAGAATAAAAGCAAATTCGCCATTTAGATGTTCAAATAATGTAAAACCATATTTTAGATATAGAGGGATAAGGATTTCACTATCAGTTTCTGTTTTAAATGCAAAACCTTCAAGTGCAAACTGGGCTCTAATTTTTTTATAGTCGTAAAACTCTCCATTTACGACAATAATAATATTTCCATCTGATGAACTGATAGGTTGCTGGCCAGTCTTGAGGTCAATTAAGCTTAAACGGACATGTCCAAGTGCTGCTTTCTTATTTTCAGATATCCAAGTATTTTGACCATCGGGACCTCGATGCTTTATAGAGTCAAGAGCTCGTTCTAGGTTGCTTTTAGCCGCTTCTGTTTTTTCTGTTAAAAATGCCCCAACTATTCCACACATAGAAATTACCCGTTATCTAGGATAGCATCATGATATTTAAGTTGGACATATAACTCAATTAGATTAGTATAAAAACCAACGAACTTCATATTTTGTTGATCATAATGGATAACATTTACCAGGAAATTGCTCAGCGTTACTTACCAGCGAATAAAATTATCGTAGATTACGTTTCAGCGAATTTATCAGAGCTGGATAGAGAAAAGTTTCTACCTGCTTTTTATAAAACTAAGGATCTTCCTAAAAGATTTTTAGATTTTTTAATAAGACAATCTCAATATGTTTCAAATATTATTTGTGAGTTTGGTCTTAATCCTAATTCGGTTACTAAAGTTGGTGACTTTCATCGAGGTAATAAATGTACTTTGGAGATCGAGAGTGATCAGAAAATTTTCTATAAACCCATTAGTTTTAGCAATACGGAGCTTGTTTTTTGGGTGTTGGATTTATTTAATAAATTCGGATTTTCCTTTCCTTCAATGGAACTAATAAAACGAACAGAGCAAGGATATTTTGTAAAAGAAATTAAAAAAGATAAACCTGAAAATATCGATCAAAGCCTTTATTACAAACATGTTGGTGCAATAATTGTTTTAACAAGCGTATTTAGATTATATGATATGCATAGAGATAATTTTATTATTTCGAGGTCGGTCCCTGTTCCGATTGATTGCGAATGTTTCTGGCTGCCTGCATGGGAAGGATTGCCTCCTTATAATTTAGCTGGGACGCTCTTATTTGAAACCCCTGCGAATGATAAACCTTTAATAGTAAAGGGGGAAATGGGTGTTGAAAAGAGGATGTTAGATCTCAAGCAGGGTATGCTGACAGCTTGGGATGTTTTAGTTGAACAAAAGGATAATATCTTAGAAAGAATACGAAACTCTTTTTCCTTGATATCTTCGCGTATGATTTTAAAGCCAACCAAGTATTACACCAAGCTATTATCAATGACATTTCATCCAGATATCTTTTCAGATGACGGGGCACTAGCTGGATATGTTAGAGATTCGCTAACAGGCAAACATAAAATTTCTCATTTTATTTTAGAAGACGAAATAAGAGATATTCTGGCATATGATGTCCCTTATTTTACTTATTTGCACGATAATCTAGTGAATGCGCAAGGATCGCGTATCTTGCAAGATGTAATTAAGCCTTTCGATATATTAGAAAATGTGGAGCAAACTTTTTCACGGAATCTATTTATAAAATCTCTGCTTCATGAGGTAGAGCGGTTAATTCATTAATATTTGGCAAAACAATCATGTATACTTTTTGTTTTTATGGGGCTTGACAATGTATACTTTTGGTGGTAAGCTAAGGACTGTCATAGTCTGATAGTATTTGAGATATGTGTCAGGGATGACGTTTGAAATGTCGAGTCTGTTTGATCGATGGAATTAAAGTAACTCAATAAACTACGGAGGCCACATGGCATTGCAAGTATTAAAATTCGACGAAACCATTTACAGCAGTCAGGATATTTCTTCTTTAGCTAGCAGCGCCTAGTCTGACCGCTTGAAAATGGAAAAGAATTGAAAGCAGAAGTGCGTATTGCGCTTCTGCTTTTATTTTTTCTGCTTTAGTGAGCTAATTTTCTGGGCATAGCTTTCCCCGTATGCCATACCAACTGACATGGCGTCTTTTCCGCTTAAATTGTTTATTAAATCAGGCTGGCTCACGATATCCATCTGCTTCAATAAAAAAGTCTCTTCGGTAGCTCTGTCAGCTATCTCAAAAATAATACCTTCTTCCGAGCTTAGTTGTTTGCGAATATAGTACTTGGGTTCGCTAATCTTAATGCTATCAGTCTCAACTCTAAGCTTCGTAATAATACTGGCGTCAATAGGATGGAGGTGTCCGATAATATTTTCATCTTCACAAATTTTTTGGGGAGTTAAATAAAGGTACGCGCTTCCCTTTCTGGCTTGTATCAATATTTTTCCAGTTTTTTGATAATCTTCGTAGCTATTTCCAATTTTATATTTTAAGACGTGTGAATCAACGGTCTCGGGAACTTTGCTGCTTGCTTTTCTCAATTGATGATAGAGTTCACCAAAATATAAAAGGAATTTATCTAAGCCAGTCGACTGTTTTTCCATATTTACATTTCCGATCGCTTGTTGTTTATGGTAGCATTATACTCCATAAAGTTAATGGTTAGTATATCTCAGTAAAATGAAAGCATATAAACCGCATCTTCTAATAGTAAGCATGATCTATGTGATGCTTTATTACATGACCTGTATTTTAGACCAAAAATTAGTAAGTTTTGGCTTTTTCTCAGTTCCTGCCCCTTATTTGTATTTTACCTTCATTTATCCTTTATCAGATGCAATTGTTGAAGTATATGGCCCAAGACTTACTTGGTTTCTCCTTCTGTGTGGATATTTCACAATGGTTATTTTTGCGCTAATGACTTTAGGTATTATTCATTTACCAAATCCAGCAGGCATCAGATATGACCTGATTCAAAAGGATTATGATCTTTTGGATTCAGCAATATTGATGTGCATGAGTTTTGGATACCTTGCATTTTTCATTGGTATGTTTATTAACGTAAAACTTTTGGCGAAGTTTAAAATTAAGTTTAATGGGAAACATTATTATCTGCGTAGTATCGTGGCTTCTTGCGTTTCTGAGCTAGCGGTTTCCATTATTTCGAATGTATTGATATGGGGGTCAAGAGTGACTGAGGCTAACTTAATTAAGTTGATTGTTTTTGGTTATTTGCTTTTGCTGCTAATCACCCCTATCTGGGCAATTGTAGGGAAGTTTTTGAAAGATATTCTCTACATTTGTGAGGGGGAGCAGGCATATGTATATAATACACATTTTTGGAAAATGATTCTGGGTAAAAAATAGAAGTAATTTTTGCACTTAGGGACGAATAAATTTTAAAATTTTTAACGTGGAGATGGTGCGAAGCCGATGTCTTTTTTGGATTCCTCTTTGAGGAACAAGATAGCTTGTTTTGACTCAATTTCGCGTTGCTCATAACCTAAAGAAGCGGGGGCTCGTCCTGCGCTATTTTCTGATAAAAGCCACGACAATGTTTCGTTCATCCAAGCATAAAAAGGAGTGGGGATAAATCCGGTATCTCGTTTTAATTTCGAATTGTCTTGTAAAACTGCAAATCCTGAAAAACAAACTGGGAATTCCAGCTTGCTTTCGCTAATGTCATGACTTGGCATCGGAATTGTTTGTGGTTTTTCAAAGCCGAGCAGCTCAGCCATTTTAGAAAGATATTCGTTGACTGTTAATATTTCGTCTCCACAAACATTGTAAGCTTGATTGTAGCAGACTGGATTCCCAATCACGCGAAAAAATGCATCTGCAACATCGGGGGCAAAAACGTGTCGATATATAGACATGGGTGTGGAGGGAGGAACAAGAATTGGCTTATGATCCAATAGCCTTTGAGCCCAATACCATGTGCGCCAATGAAAATCACCTGGGCCTTCTATAACAGCCGGTCGCATAATGGTGTAGTTAAATCCAGACTCTCTTGCTGCGCTCATTAATTCAAGTTCACATTGGCGTTTGCCGGTGGCATAAAGATCGAGAAAACCATTAAACATAGATGGGAACTGGGGCCTAAAACCTATGGCGTTTAAATTAATGTCGTCTTCTTTGAGTAAATGTTCACGATACTCTTCTAAAGAGGTGAAACCAAGATTCCAGGGGTCATAGGCTAGTGCGCTTGAACATAATACAAATTGCTGTAATTTTGAAGTGTTTAAAACACTGGTTATGGCAGCGACATCGCCTGTAAACATGGATATATTATCGATGACAATATCATGTGGCGGGATGCCTTCAAAGAAAGGTCTTAGTCTGGTGGGTCTGGCTTCAGGTAGTTCTTCGGATTGTTGTGCAATATCAACCTGAACGTGTCGAACTTTGCCTTCTAATTCTGTTGGTAAGGTTTTAACTCTTGAATATATCGTTAATTCATGGCCAGCTTTTAAAAGATGATCTGTTAAGATTCGTCCGAAGAACTTGGTGCCACCTAAAATTGCAATGTTCATATTTTTCCCTTATCTATAAGGTCAATGTTTTCTTTTATGTATACTTTAAAAATTAGCTTTTATATCGAAACTCTTTAATTTTGCCCAGAATAACCGCACCATTTGCTTCAACGGGTTCAAATTTTGGATTTAATGCGCTTAGGTAAGCGGAATCATATCCCACAACATATTGTCGAAATATAGCCTCTGGAATCAATGGTGTTTTTGCTACAACAAAATCGCCATCGTTTGGTTTCACTTCAGGGTCAACAATTAATAAGCATCCGCTATAAAATTTTGGACACATGGCGTCGCCTCTATGCTCCATTACAAATGCTTTTGGAGAATAATCGCCATTTAAGATAATGGATTCTCTGCCTGGTTTTGGAGAAGTGTCTATCGCATTAGAATACACTTCTCTTGGGGTAAGGATGCAGGATTCTCTGACATTATTTGTAAAGCTATATAAATTTTCGTCTCTTGATAGAGGGTCTCCCTCTCCGGTTTCGAGCCAGTTTAGACTAACTCCCAGTTTTTCTGAGATCTCTTTTCTTTTTTTTCGGTGTGGTATTGCTTCACCATGAATCCACTTGTTTGCGCCTGGGCGAGATAAGGCGAATATTTCCTGAATGTAAGAGATGCGCCCCTCGCCTAAAGCAGGGTACTTGCGCAGATCAAGCGCTTTATTTAATCGTTCGGAAAATAACGCTTTAGAGTCAGACATGAAGCTTACTATGTTCCTTTGTTTGAATACTTTGATGACTGTAATTATACCCTATTTTTTTGGAAAAAGCCAGAAAAGTTTATTTTGATGTTTACTTTTAAAAAACTTTGATGTATACTTTTGAAAATATCGTGTTTTAAAGATTTGCAAAAAGGAGTCTTGATTATGTTAGAAATGCCACAGTATCAGCTTATAGGAGTTAACCAGGCTTTATATTCGGATTTCAAAATTATTTTTGAAATCCGTAGTGTTAGCGGTTGTACGGTAAGAATGCCCGCACAAGATGTTATTGAGAATGATTTCATTTTAAATTCTATGTCGTCCGAAGATGTTAAGCGCATTCAATATTTCGCGAACATCATCAAACAACCCGTGGTTGATGTTGAGTAGGAGAGGGCTATGTTATCCACATATGAAATTATGAAACGTGATCCAGAGGTTTCTCTGGAGCCTTTAATTAACAAGTTGAGCCTGAGCGTTCATGATAAAACTTTCGTTGAACAAAATATTTTTACTATCCTGAATATGAGCGAGCGGGATCATATGATTATGGATTCATTTAATACACGTCAGCATTGGTTGATGGATCGTCTCGTTGATAACTTTCTTTCTGAAGGAATTGTAAATTCAGAAGATAGTCATGTTGCTATTACCGTTGTTTGGATGGGTATGGCTAAACAGCATTTTCTTCCAGAAGCAAAAGGTTTATTTCTTAAAAAACTTTTGTTACTGAGAGAGCTGATTCTGCAAAAAGATATTTTTACTGTGTGGGATTTAATTGAGGGGAAGGTGCCGGTATTAGCAGATGAAGAGTTATGTGAGGAGGCGGGAGAAGCTGCGGTTGCAGCGAGGAGGGTCTAGAGGCAAGGGCGTGTTGCCTCGCGCCTTTGCCATTCTAGGCATTGATGTTGAACGTTAACCAAAAGGGAGAGTGTCGTATGAAAAGAGAGTATCAATTAAAAGCCGTCCACCAAAGCTTTTTTCCAGATCTGATGATTCATTTTGAAGTTGAAGGAAAAGGAGTTGGGATATTTCGAGTATCGCTAACTGATTTGGTTGAGCGCGCGCCTTTTGAAAAATTGTTTTCAAAGGCTGATGTGGAAAGAATTTTATATTGGAAAGGTATTCTGGATCATCATCCAGCAACACCACAACCGGAGGATGATAAGAAAAGCTAGTTGTTAAAAACGATGAGGGGGAGTCTGGTGTGTAAGCACCGCAAACGTTGTAAAAAAGTAAACTGTGTCATTAACTAATGGAGTCATAATATGGAAAGCCAAGTTCGTACTTATAAAATCACCGCGATTTCCCGTCGTTTAATACCTGAGATGGAAGTATGCTTTGAAATGCGTAATAGCGATGGTATTGATGTTCGTGTAGAGTTGCAAGATTTGATTAATAATCAAGTTTTGATGGGGGCCTTATCAGCAAATGATCGCCACACTGTAGAGCAATATCGTTTGGCTTTAGAAGCAGATCAAGCCAAGAAAAAACAAGCGGCTTAATAAATCAGGAGAATCGAAATGCCACAATATGTGCAAGCGATAACCGTTAATAATCAGCAACTGTTCCCAAAATGCGGTACTCGCGAGGTTGCGGGAACAGTTTCCAATATTGGCAACACTGCGGGGGGTGATTTCAGTTATGTGTATGAAAGCATTTTCTCTGTGGTGCAGCCTCATAATCATTCTGGTAATAGCAGTAATAGCGCCGCTTTTCAGCATCAGATTACCATTGTTGTGCCTGATTATGAGCCCATTCAATCAGCAGCATTGAATCTTTTGAATGAACATAATACCGTACAAAAGCTGGTGCTCAATGCAACTCGTCGTGATGGTACAGGTGCTCAGGATAAGCTGACTGGTCAATATACTGCTGAAAATGGGTTGTTGGTGAATTACCATCGAGCCAATAGTGAAGGTCGAGGTAGCATTGTTCTGACCTTTGTATTTGAAAAAATCACCCATGAAGATAAAGTTGGATTGAGCTCCGGGTTGCTCAAAACCACAGCAGCATAAGGATTGAGACTATGAGCAGTTTTCATGAGATGTTACAAGAATTTGGACAAACCATCCAGAAACAGTGGAATGAGGCTGAACAGGAAAGTCATCATTTTGCAGTAACAGCAAAAAAAGTGGCTGCTCTTAGGGTCAATGATGCTTGGGAGTTTACTCAGGGCGCAACCAGTTATCCTATAAATGTGTTTGCCGCCTTGGTTCAATTGGCGGCATTACAAGGTGCAATGGGAGAGCATATGTACCATACTGCGCATCTTCGTCAGGCTATTTTATTTAAAATATTGAAAATGGCGTGGCATCATAAAGAATACACCGCTGAAATCATATCGGAGTATTTGGTCACACACCAAATGCAGTTAATTGGGAAGGTGACGGGGAATGCGCTCATTAATAGGCTTTTGCTGCGTAAATTAAAAGCATTGGGCATTACTAAGATTCCTGTTAAAGTTCCTGGGATGGTTTTATCTGGTTATGGCGCAGCGCAGTTGGGTATTTCATATGGACTGATTAAAATAGAACAGATGATTCCAACCATTTTGGGTGGTTATCCTCAGTTTTTACCAGTTTTCCCCAAAAATAGGGTTCAAGCAAACCCTCTAGAGATTAAGACGGGTTTTTTATTGTTAGATGGTGTGGAGCAATTGAATGAAAATATTACAGCAATTCACTAGGGCAAAACGCCTATGTCCTCAATGTCAGCAAAAATCATTATTGCTGAATGATGTGATGCATGCAAATGCTAAAGAGCCTCTAGTTTGTGCGCAATGTGGTTTTAAATGCTACACCCCTGGTGTGGTAAGGTTCTTGGCGGATATTGCTGGAGAAATATTGGCATATGGCTCTTTGCTGATTGTGTTGATTGTCATTGGAATGGGAATGCATTTCCACTGGAGTTTTTCTACAGGATTCGTTGTTTTCATCATTCTAGAAGTGTTTTATTGTTTTTTAGGATATTTGAGTTTGTTGTTTGTCAGTATTTGGCTTCCACTAATACCTGCATAGGAGATGTTTTATGAAAATCGATGACTTACAAGAACAAGTATATAAAGCGCAATTATTGGTAAAATCGCAGAGGGACATCGTTTGGGCTAGTGAAACCAGCTCTGTAGAGAGTTATGAAGAAATGTGCGCCAAATTATTGGTAATCAATGACTCCGCTTATCAAGAGTTGAAGAAAATGCAAAATTCTTTAGATGAACTGGAGCTAAAAGAGCTGGAGGTTTTAAAAGAGCAACATTTTGCTGAAAATGGTGAATCAGCGCGCATGCCAATAATGTCTTAAAATAGTTCATTTTATTCCTTAGGTATACAATCCTCGCTTGCGCGGGGATTTTGTCTTTCAATTTATTATTAACTTATTGATTTATTTTAATTTTGTATAAATTTATAAGGTGGTAATTTTGTAATAAATTTGCTGTTTTTGCGTTGACAAATTGTGACGTTTATAGTATTATATAATGACAAATTAAAGCGCAATTGTTCTGTGTCATAAAGCTCGGTTAATTGCAGCATTATTTGTGAAAAATTAATTTAATGATGGGGAGGAAGCTATGAAAATCAAAATTGAAGAAAGCGGTGAAGAGATTAATTTCTCTGATCATCGTTTATTTGAAATTGCTAGTATAGAGATTAAGAACCAATGTCAATATGACGATTGCTACCTTGCAGAGGAGTATTGTTCTAAATATCTCAATACGTTGAAAGCAGCATTAAGTTCGATAAGAGCAGAGTATGATTTTATTTATGGACTGTCACAGCAGTACGTTACGAATCGAAGTAAATATTTAAAAAGAAAAGCAGGATGTAAATAAGTGATTGTTGAAATTTGAAAAGGTCATGTAGCGATTGTTGCATGGCCTTTTTGCATGTCTGGAGGAGCATTTTCAACAATTTGAGAGCTATTCTAATTTTAAATGATATACCATTAAAAATCACAGTCCAATAAATCAAAAGGGTTGCTTCCTTTTGCAAAGTCTTTGAATGTAAACGCGTCTTTAGTTTGTTTTATTCTATCAACAACTGGGGGAGTGGGGGGCGCTTCTGGCCCAGGAGTACGAAAAATCCCCATAAGTTTAATGTCCCCAGAGTCTTTGTCTTCAAAAAAAGTATTTAAACTGGACTTAATATAATGAACGATGCTACGAAACGTAGCGATTTTTTCTAGAGCCTCCTCTCTTGTGGTGGTAGGCAAGGCTAGAACAGCAGTGTCTTGTAAATGCAGGTTTAGAATGATTTTGTACTCTCCCTGTTTAAATTTGATTTCAATATTTCCATACTTTCCAGTTGGGTCTGGTAAAGAGTTTACAGATAAGCCAAGCGAATGATATTTTGGTGCTTTTTTTATTCGCAACACTTGGCCTCTTTCTTCTTCTGAAAAGTTCAAATCTGTTGGGCTAGCAAGGCCATGATGCCGATCCGCATGATAACGAAAGACCTGACCTTGATTGGTTGTGTGGGTTAGAACCCCAGTGCCATATGGGTCTGCGGTGAAAATTCTATGGGTAGGATTAATAAAATATTGAAGGCATAGTGCAACATCTGCTGCATTTGCTACATTGATTGATGCATTAAATTTAAATTTCTTTTTGGTTTCAGTTCTTGGTGCTTTGCCGGGTGCTGCGTGCTTTTCTACGATATTCCAAACCTCACATCCAAAAGATGCGGGAAGTGTTTTTTCAAAATCAGAGGCGTCAGACTTTGGGTTGAGAGAGAATTTTTGACGAAAGCTGGAGGGATCGATAGTAACATTTACAAGTACGCCATCTCTGGTATAAGTGTAATCATTGAGTGGGAACTCTGGGGCTCCTTTTAAAGCTCTTGCGGCTTTTTGAAATCGCATAATTTTTTCTCCCTACGAGGTTTTGTTAGAAGATAGTATAGGGAAAATTTTTGTTCAGAGCGATCTTGTTTTTGGGTTAAAGAAAAACCCGCCATTAAGACGGGTTCTTGCCTGCGTTTACGGTGTCTAAGAACTTTAAAATAGCAGTGGTGGCAACATCAGCAACTTGAAGCTGTTCTGCTTCATCCTTACTTACCGCCAGAATTTCTGCATAAGCTTTAGCGATGATCGCCGCTTCTTCTGCTGGCGTATAATTTTTATTATGCGCATGCATTTTGGTTATGATTACTTTGAGGACTTCTGTATTAAAAGCGGGAAGATAGAATTCCTGAGTTTGTGGCTTGTGCTCGGCGGTAATCCATTCATCAATTAAACCTTGGAGTTGTGGATTATCGTAACAAACGCCTTCCCCTGATTTTACCCAAGCATAATTAGCTTCTAGAGCAGTGCAGTATTTTTTTAACATGCTATCTCTTATCCCACGGCTTCCAGACTCGTGGCTTGAGTAGTTAGTTGTTGCAACACCAATAGATTCTGCAAATTCTTTTGATTTTTTAAAACGACATTGGCGAGCCAGTCTTAAACGATAATTTTGTGGCAGCTCTTTATAGTTAATCTTGAACATGTGATTTACCTCCCTCTAGGTTATCAACTCGATACTATTATATCAGTATTATCGAGATAAGTAAAACAATTTAGATAATAATCGACAAACTTTAAAAAATAATCGAAATATTTTCAAAAATTTTTCAACAAAATTCACTTTTATATCATAACTCATTGAAATACCTGAAAAAAGCAAAATAGATAATTTTATCGATAACTATTGACAATATTATCTATTTGTGAGATACTATTATCGTTAAGGGGATTTTTGAGTTCAAAAACGGAGGAGGAGAAAGATGTTTACGATCTATATGCAACTGATTAAAAAGGATGGTGCGTTATGAGACATCATTTTTGGATCAGTTTAGTGATGGCACTGACCGCAAGTGCAGCGCAGCAAGGGGTGGCTAACACTGCACCTGTTTTAACAGATACCGTGGTGGGCCAATTTCTCACAGTAAGTAACAACGCATCCAGTGCACAGCAGGATTTATTGCAGCAAACCTTTCAGGTGCGTTTTCCCATCTCAGTAATCACGGTAGGCGATGCCATGAATTACCTTTTAAGTACTACAGGGTATCACTTGGTGCACGACGCCCAAAATTACCCTTGGGCAGAGCGCATGATGGATCGTCCTTTGCCTATGGCACAAAAAAGTTTGGGGCCCATGACGTTGGAGGAAGGGTTACAAACCTTAGCAGGCAGTGATTTTCAGATGATTGAGGATCGAGTGAATCGTTTGATTGCCTTTCGTGTCAAACCCTCTTTGGGTGATCTATATGACCCATTGATTGCTGTACGTAATCATTGATCTTAAAAAACAAGAGTGAGGAGCCACAATATGAATCTCGTTAAAAATAACAACGCCACTGACAACAAAGCAGTAGAGCAAAAGAATTCAGTTGAACAACCTAAAAAAATAGTAGTCGAGGCAAAGCCAAAGGCTGCTGAAACCAAGGCAGTTGAACACTCTCTAACTGTGGAAAAACCTACTCAAGCTGAATCCACCAAGGCAGCGTCAACACCTGAAACAGCGCCAGAAACAACAGCGGTTGAGGATGGTTCAAATAAAGTACCTCGAAAATCATTCAAGAAAATCGTCGATGTTTTTAAAGAATTAAATCTTCGGAATAAGTTTGCTGGATTTAAAATCCGATTAAGTGGAGCGAAGAATTTTTATAAAACGCTCGATCGTAAGAAAAAATTCGTATTGATTGGCGCCAGTAGCGGGGTGTTGGTCGTGGTGTTGGTTGGCGGGTTCTTCTGTTTTCATCATTCAAGCACGCCGCAATACACCTATAACTTATCGGTGGCTGAAGAGGGTGGCAATCCTGAAGTGCCTGTGAGAGGCCAGTCACAAGATGCTAAAGCTGTGGTTCAAGACCCGGTATTGGTGAAGCTCAATAATTTAGAGCACCAGATGGCAGTGATTCAGAAGCAGCAGCATCAAGATAATGTTTCAACGCAAGCGCTGAAAGAATTGAATGAAAACGTTGCCAGTTTAAAACAGTCTGTTGCGACTTTAAGTGGTGGTTCCCCTGATAGTGTTGCTCAAATTCAAACGTTGGTGGTGCAAAGCAATCAAGCGTTATCCGGTCAACTGAGCAGCATTCAAAAAACCGTTGATACCTTAAAACAACGGTCAGCCCCCAAGCATTACTTACCTGCTTCAACTCTGCCCTGGGCAATACAAGGTATTGATGTGCGCAACTATCAGCCGGTGGTGGTGCGTGCCAATGGATTTGATGCCATGCAGCGGGGCGATGTGCGTGATGGCTGGAAGCTGATTGATGTGCATTTTGACCCAGCCGGTGCGCTGTTCCAAAACGTTGATAAACCCAATGACTACGTGAGGATTCAATAATGAAAACCATTCTTTACGGTGCAGTAATCATCAGCGTCACGTTTGGGTTGGGCGGATGTGCGCGCTGGAATGCGGTACAGACGGCTTTGATGGGACCCACTCAAGATCAGGTGATTGAACAGCAGCAGGCGGTGGTTCGTCAGCACTGTGATGAAGCACCCATCTTGTACGCCAATTTAACCACACCGGCAGCGAATCGCATGTACAGCCTGCCGGATAAAAACCAAACGCTTTGCATTTAAGGTGAGGAAGTGGAGATGAAACAGATTGTAAAAATGACGGCACTGGGACTTGGGGTAGCTCTGTCGGTACAGGCGATGGCCGCAGACATTGCTCGAGGAGGGTATCAGACAGTTAATCCCCAAGTTTCCACCGTCACCTATAGCGATACAGCGTTTGATCAGCTTTCAGCAGATCAACAGCAACAGATCGCACAGGTATGGGGCGTGACTGATAAAGAATATGCCCATTACCTATGGTTGATGCAAAACACGCCATCGGGCCGTTGGTATAAAAACCTCGACCCGGATGAGGTGCTGATGCTGAACGCCAATAATGATCAAGAGCGTATGAAATATGCCTTGATTGTGGTTAAAGAAACCCATGATCGCGGTGAGCACGAGTTAGCAGCGCAAAAAGCCTATGACCAAGCGTGGCAAACCTTATATCCCAATCAGCCCCGCATCATGATTCCAGGGCAAACGCCGCAATCCTTCAAAGAGTTAAAAGCGGGAGATACATTGCTGTTCTTTACCAAAATTAATGATGACAGCAGCAATGCAACGCTCCAGCAATTGTTTGATCTGATTGTCCATCACAGCGATGTGAGACTGCAAATTTTTATCGTGGGTGATCCAGGTAGCAAAGCCATTGAAACCTGGGCCAATCAGCAAAAGATTCCCACCGATTTGTATCAAGCAGGGGTAATCAAAATGCAAATGGATAAAGGCTATTTGAGTAAGTTGACTCAGTCGCCATTACCAACCCCTGTTCTGATGCTGAATCATGACCAGGATTTGACTCTCGTATCAGCCGACGAATTCAACCACTGGATCGATGAATAAGAAAAAGAAATAAAAAAGGATGAGGAGAACAATGATGAGAACCCTATTCACAAGACCTTTAATCCCCAGTTTGCTGCTTGGTGCCTCCCTGGGGGCCGCCTATGCCGTCAATCCCTCAATTATTGATGAGCAGACGCCTACGGTGCCAGCAGCGCCCTATTTGGAAGCGGTATCTCCTGACATTGGTCAGTTAGTGGCAGGAATCACGCCGCAGGATATGGATAAGTTGGCTCAAGCACCCGCAGAGATTCATATGCAGGTATTTCCCGTTACAACCAAAGGCATGACACCCGGAAAAGTGGTTAATAAAACCATCCAGCTGGATTTTTTACCCAGCCCTGTTTTTGTGATTGGCGATGATAGACGTTCTGTTGTGTGGTTATTAGATCACAAAGCCCAACTAAAAAAATTAAATGCCATTGGCATTGTGGTTTCGGTGGAAACCGAAACAGACTTTAAACATCTGCAAAGATTGGCCAAACCTTTGTTGTTAATGCCGGTATCGGCACAGCAGATTGCTGAGCGAGTTGGGGTGAATCATTACCCAGTATTGATTACCTCAACCGAAGTCAGTCAGTAACAAGGGGATGATCATGAATAGCGTTAATAAAATTGGCTCATTGAAAACGAAAAAAAATAAAAACAGTGATGATCATCCATGGTCTTACAGTAAGTTTTCAGAGAACTTACTCAATAACTATGTGCCTCCTCGGTTAACAGATTACTTTAACCATATTGAAGATTTATCCCTATTCAATGCTTGCCGTACGGGCAGAACGTGTTTGCGGGATATCTTACGGGAGAACGGTAATGAGTAACAGCAGACACTATCCCATCGAAGCCATGCTAAGACCGGCCGTTGAATACTGGTCGGCTTTAACCTGTGGCGGTGTAGGTGCGGCAGTGCTGATCATGCCCAATGTTTTGTGGATACCGCCACGAGTGGGTGTGTTGATGGGAATAGGGTTGTTACCATTGGCAATTCGTCGTTATTGCCAGGGCAGAGCTGTTCGTCGTTACAAAGACCATCTCTTTGCAATACCAAGCTATGCACTGTCTTCTGTGCAACTGCCTGTACAGTCTAATAAGCTGTTCTTAGGCAGAGGATTTAAATGGGAAGCCATCCATACAGAGCGGTTACTCGAATGTGCCGATCAGCGTATCAGCACGCTCATGAACGCAGCACAAACAAACAAAAACCCGTCTGATATTAAAAACAGTGTAGGTGGCAATTCCTTTTTACATGGGGTAGAGCCTAACGAAATAGATGTTTTTATGAATTTGTCTGACCGGGTTGGGCATACGTTAGTGTTAGGTACCACTCGAGTGGGTAAAACACGTTTATTGGAAGTGTTAGCCGCCCAGGATATTCAACGTGGCGACTGTGTGATTGTGTTTGATCCTAAAGGCGATGCGGAATTGTTGCGTCGCATTATCTTTGAAGCAAAGCGCGCAGGGCGGGAAGATGATGTGATTGTATTTCACTTAGGATTCCCTGAAGTGTCGGCTCGCTATAACCCCGTTGGTAACTTTGCGCGGGTAACAGAAGTGGCCAACCGTGTGGCCAACCAATTGCCCGGTAATGGAGAATCCGCAGCCTTTAAAGAATTCGGCTGGCGCTTTGTCAATATTATTGCCCAGGCGTTGGTGATTTTGGGGCTGAAATCGGATTACCGTCAGGTACAGCGATATATTCTCAATATGGAACCCTTACTGCTGGATTACTGCACTCTGTGGTTATCCCAAGTGAATCCCAACTGGGAAACAGAGGTAAAAGCGATTGAAGAAGAGATCAAGGTGCATAATCTCGCGTTACACTTACGCAGTCGCTCTAAACGTGCGTTGGCCATTGTTGAGTATATCAAGCTTAAAAAGCTTTATGATCCCGTGGCTGAAGGCTTATGCAGTGCTTTTAATTACGATAAAACCTATTTTGACAAGATCACGGCATCATTGTTGCCGTTGATTGAGAAATTAACCACAGGGCAGTCGGCAGCTTTGATTTCCCCGGATTACTTTGATCTGGAAAATGAGCGTCCGATTTTTGATTGGATGCAGGTCATTCGCGGTAAAAAGATTGTTTATATAGGGTTGGATGCTTTATCCGATTCAACGGTTGCCACTGCGGTCGGTAGCTCAATGTTCTCGGATTTATGTTCAGTGGCAGGGCAGTTATACAAATTTGGCGTAGAGGGCAATGCCGATGGAAGCAGTAAGAAGATTTTGCATCCGATATGTGTCCATGCCGATGAATTTAATGAATTGATCGGCGATGATTTTATTCCGCTGATTAACAAATCCGGTGGCGCTGGAGTTCAAGTAACCGCGTATACCCAAACGTGGTCGGACGTCGAAGCAAAACTCGTAAGCAAAGCCAAAGCCGGGCAGGTGGGTGGTAACTTTAATACTTTGATCGCATTGCGTGTCTTGGACGAGGAGACCAGCAAAATGATCACCCACAAACTGCCGGAACGAGTGAATATTCAAAAACTCGTCCAAGGCTCCAGCGTCTCGGATAACCCTGAGCTATTGAGTGAGGTGGAGTTTAACACCAGCAATGAAGATCGGGTAACGGTGGTGGAGGTGCCGCTGCTCACCCCGAGCGATTTATTGCAGCTACCCAAGGGTCAAGCCTTTGTGCTGATGAATGGCGGTACGCTTTACAAAATCTGCATTCCGCTTCCTAAAGATGATATGAGCGGTATACCTGCCAATATTGAAGCCATGACTAAATTGGTTAATGGTGGAGGTGCACTGTGAGTCAGAAGAGCGCTTCTAGTAAAACCCAAAGCAGTGTGTTGTTTTTATGGCTGTGGCCTTTGGTAAAGCTGATATTGACGTTGTTATTGGCCTTATTGCTGATGCAGGCCATTAACACCTTGTTCTGGTTTAAGGATGGCGCTGATGCTACTGAAATAAGTTTAAACCAATCGCTATTGATACAGCTTGGTATTTTGGAGCATTTAGCCATGGTTCATTCCATGATTGCTGGGATTTTAGCTTCATGGATTACCACGGTGCAGTGGGTGGGTGATGTCTTATTCAGAGTATTGGTGGAAGGTCATAACCATAACAGTGCCATTCAATATGCCACTTGGATGAATCCCAATGCGGTATTGCCGGTGATGGGTTCTTGGGCAGGTGTGGCGATTAAAACACTGCAACTGGGGTTGCTAAAGCTTTCGATTGTGTTGTTGCTGTTACCAGCATTTGTCTGGGTGGGATTGGTCGGTCTGGTTGAAGGCTTGCTTAAAAGAGATTTACGTACCTTTGGTGGGGGGCGCGAAAGTGCCCTGGTATATCACAGTGCCCGTAATGCCTTAACTCCGATTGTGATGCTGACAGTTTTGGCCTGGATGGTAATACCCATCAACGTGGCACCGGATGTGTTGTTAATGCCATTTCTGTTGATGTTTGGCATTGCAGTGATGTTAAGCGCAGGGAGATTTAAAAAGTATCTGTAACGGTTGGATGAAATGAGGAGAAACGTGCGATGAGGAGAGAGAGGAGAAAAGTAGGCATTGGGTTGTTAGGGGTAGCGTTAGCCGTTGCTATTCCTAACACACCCGCCTATGCCACCACGAGTTTAGAAAACGCAGATTTGGCACTGGTTGTGCAGCAATTGCAGGCGGTTTATCCCCTGATTGCAGAAGCCCAAAAACAGGCCGATCCCAATGCCCGTACACAGTTTCATTATGACTGGTTACGCGAAGACTTGAACACAGTGATTGCCGGGGTGAACCAGAAGCTGCAACCACTGCCGGTAGAGCCTAGATCGGTGAAGCCGATCAAAGGTGACTACCTTACTACCCGGAGTAACGCGCTATGAGTCCAGATCAAATTCAAGCGTTTTATGCCGCTTCTGGTATCCACACGGGAAGCCTTATGTTTTGCATTCAGCTTCTGGTTGGGGGCTCGGCCATTCTGACCTCCCTCATGATTTTGGCAGGTTTGATGCGATTACTCGAGACCAATCAAGTGTGGGACAAAGTGGTGTTTTTGATGTGTCTGATGGGCTTGGCGTTCACGTTGATGCTCATCTTTATCTACTTAGCTTAACAACAACGAGGAGAAAATTATGTTTAAGCAATTGAGTCATTTAAAAAATAAGTGGTATGGCACCATCGGTGCATTGACAGCACTGACCGTGTCATCGCGTGCTTATGCCGACGCTAACCCATTTCCCACCATTGCCAGTGATTCGGGTGGGGATGTTGTGCAAACGGCCGGTGGGCATATGCAGGAAACGATGAAATATCTCACCATTGGTCTAGGTGGAATGCTCGTCCTGGTATGTTTGGGAGTGATTATTCATCGGATGCGTGAAGATTCCAAAGAGAAGGATCATGGCAATTTGATCATGACCTATGTGATGTGTGCTTTGGGAATGACTCTGGGCTTTGTGTTGATTGGTATTGGTTGGACTGCGTTTAGCGCCACCATCACGGCTTAATCAATACAAGCGCTTTAGAGGAGGGGAATATGAGTAGCACATCAGCCAATAAATCAGAAATTAATGACATGTTACCGAATCGTTTAAATTTTGACGCCATTATTTTTTGTGGCTGCACGATGAAGGAGTTGCAAAAACTCGTCATGGTTTCGTTTTTTGGTTCACTGTTTCTGTTTGGCTTTATCGCGAAGGCACTCATCGGGATGTTTCTGATCGGAGTGGCTTTAGCGTTTCCTTTGACGGTTGTTTTTACTTGGATGGGCGCTTTGATGTTGCAACGCATCAAGCAGGGTAAACCCAAAGGATATCTTAAACAGGCTTGGCGCTTGTTCTTAGAGCGCAAGGGTGTGCTGCCATCTCCTTTTACAACACGCAGTGGTAAATGGTCAGTGGGGAGGTTTGACGTATGAGATTTCAAGATGCATTAGAGAGTGCGCGCTTAACTTTACGCGCTTTGGTACTTGCCATAGTGGTGCTGTTTATCAGCAACTTAGGATTGATCGCAGCGTTATCGCATATGCAATCCAAGGTAAAAATATATGTACCACCGCAAATACCCGCAAGTGGTGTGACCATGACGGCCGGGGAAGTGCCCGACAGTACGGTATACAGCTTTGCATACTGGGCTTGGCAATCCATTAACTATTGGCCGAAAAACGGTGCTACGGATTACGCCAAAGCAATCCAAAACTTTACGCCATATTTGACGCCAAGCTTTGAAACAATGCTGATGCAAGATGCCAACAGTCGCTACAGCACGGGAGAGATACAGGATCGGATTCGCACCATGACTGGCATTGATGGTGCTCAATTTCAGGATGCAGACGTTAAGCCATTAGGGCATGGCGCTTGGCTGGTTCACTTAGATATGCGCCTAACGGAACGTATGAATACCGATGGCAGTGTTGTGAAAGACACGGAGATTTCTTATGTGATCAAAGTGGTTGAGTACAACGTGGATCAACAACAAAACCGTTACGGATTGGCACTCGCTGGTTTTGGCTCTGATCCGCAACGCATTAAAACCTTTACTTAATTGGATGTGGAGGAGATGAATATGTATTGGTTTCCCAGAATCTTAATAACCACCGCAGCGATTGGCCTTGCTTTAAATACGGCTATATATGCTGATGAAGTACAGCATGTGGTATGGGACAAAGCGCCCATTACCATTAATTTGCCGGTAGGTCAGGAGCGGATGATCACTTTTCCGGGTGAAATTAAACTCGGGTTTGACGCTACCAAGTTACCCGGCAAAACGCTCAGCGTGGTTAACAACAACCATACGCTATACCTGACTGCTCATAAAAACTTTGGAGCAGAGCCTGCAAGAGTGTTGATGGTGGACAGTGGCAAGATCATCTTGTTGACCCTGTCTGCTAACGCCAGTGCTTCAGATACACCGCTATCTGTTTTATTGACACAACCACATCAGGATACTGACGTACAGCAAGCGGCTGCCTCTGCTGATGACAGTTATGTCACCTTGGTACGGTTTGCCGCTCAACAATTGTATGCCCCAGAGCGGCTGCTGACGCAACCGTTAAACATCCATCGCATTGCGATGCAAACCAAAAAGACAGTGCCCTTGTTATTGGATGGCTCAATTACGGCCAATCCTCTGATGTCCTGGAAGAACAATGACACTTATGTCACCGCCGTGGAAGTGTACAACATGCAAAAGACCTCGTTAACGCTGAATTTGGGCAGTTTCTGCGGTCAATGGCGTGCGGTTTCGGCTTTTCCGCGCACGGTATTGGATCAAGCCTTTAGCCCACTGGGTAACACCACCGTATTTTTGGTATCCAGCGAACCGTTTGCAGAGGCGATTGCACCTTGTGAAGGGAGGGTTTCAACATGAGTACCAAACGTAAAAGTGGTTCTGGATTAAAGATCGCTGCGGTATTTGTCGGAGTTGCTGTGGTTGGCGTTGGGGTGATTACTGCCTTTTCGTCTCATAGCAGCAGTACAGGTACCACTAAAGGCGGCAAGTTTTCCATACCAGCATTAAATGATAATGCCACGGGGGATACGCCGGTTGAGACTTTAAAGACACTGACAGCAACCGTGAGTACGGTACAAGACCAAAATAAAAAGATACTGGAGCAAGCGACTTTAGCCCAGCAACAGAACCAGCAGGCGATTACCAATTTTGAGCAATCTCTTAACACAAAGTTGGATCAAGAGATTGGCAAGGTTAAAACGCAAAATGCGCAGTATCAAAATCAGATCAACACCCAAGTGCATTATAGCCTGGGCGATTCTGACAATACAGGTAATGGACTGGTACAGAAAGATCGGTTTGTTTGGGTATCTGATTTGGAAACCGAAAACCATGCAGGGGTTAGACCTCATTTGCAAATGGATTCGGCCACTGCTGCGGATACAGATACTGCCAGTGAAGTAGCTAAAAAATCTGACGAATCAGAAAAGCCGTATTTCACCATTCCAATGAATGCAACCTTAACGGGTGTCATTGCTATGCAGCCGTTGTTAGGTGAGGTGCCGATTGATAATCATCTGGTGGACCCTTATCAGTTCAAAATGATTATTGGACCGAATAACTTGGCCGCCAATGGCATTGATATTCCATCAGACATTCAAGGCATTGTCGCTTCGGGTACTGCGCAAGGATCGCTGATTGGGCCGATTGATAAGCAAGCTTGCGTCAGGGGGACGATCACTTCCATGACCTTTGTATTTAACGATGGGCGTATCAGCACCACTGAATCCAAGGGAACGGACGGATTGGGCGTGATTTCTGATGCTCAAGGGTACCCCTGTATTCCAGGCATCTTGGAAACCAACGCACCGGAATACTTGGGCATTACCTTTGGACTGGGTGCGCTGCAAGGTTATTCGCAAGGGTTATCCCAAGCGCAAATGAGTAATGGGACTAGCACCGCAGGTACCACCATGTCGACCATGGTAGGCAGTTACACTAAATACGCTCTAGGCCAAGGAGCTTCTAGTGGTGCCTCTGCGGTACAGCAATGGTTTAACCAACGGATGCAGAACTCTACTGATTTGGTCGTGGTTCCTAACGTTGACCCCAAAACCAAAGCGTTTAAGAAGTTCAACATCAATATAACCCGTCAAATCGATATTAATTACAACTCAGAAGCGAGGAAAGTAAGCTATGAACAAACTCAATCAAAAGACACTGTTACCGCTCATCTTGATTAGTGTGGTTGCACTCTCTGGGTGCGCCACTTCTTCAGATACTGAAGCCCTAAAAAATGGTCCCACCATGGCACAAGCTTATCAAGCAGCCATTAGCGGCGATGATACAGCGGGCAGCAGTAACGAAAGCCAAAACTTAACGAGTCTTCGTACTCAGCTTGGCAACACTCAGCCGATGCAAACGCAAACCGCATCAAACACGGTGAATCAGGCAGCGGATCAAATCAATATGCAATTTCCAACCCTGCCGAATCCAACCCTGGTGATGTACGTGTATCCGCATTTTGCAGGAGCTGATCAAGCGCCAGTGCCAGGGTATTACACCGCGTTTTCATTCTACACGCGCATTCATTACGCCTTACCTGGGGAAATGCCGTTTCAATCTTTACAAAATGTGGGAGGTGCTTCATGATTACTCGTAAACAAGCAGCGAGCTGGTATAAACGTCCACCGTCCATCAGTCAAAAGCTGCCCTGGAGAGAATACGATCCTCAAGGTCAATGCTTTTTATTACAAGATGGTAAAAGTGTTGCAGCCGCTTTTGAATTAAGTGATGTGCCCAGTGAAGCGCGTACTGAGGCGTACTTAAATCAGTTGCGCAACAACTTACAAGGTGTGTTTCAGGATGCCTTTCCTGAATACTACGACGATGAAAGCCCCTGGATTCTGCAATTTTTTGTGCAGGACGAATTGTCTTTAAGTCGTTATTACCGCGCCTTTGAAGATTACGTTCGCCCCAGTGCAAAAGGTTTGCCCTTTACTAAAACCTACTTAGCGATGATGCGTACTCATTTGGGTTTTATTACAAAACCAGAAGGACTATTTGTCGATGACAAAGTCTCTGGCAACATCTTTCGCGGTAAGGTTCGCCGTATACGCGCCATTATGTACCGTAATCTTGGGTCTAAATCGAAGATGCGTAAAGGCCGCTCACCGGTTGAAGACTTAAACACCGTGGCCAGTGCATTTGTTTCCAAACTACAAGGGGCTGGTGTAGGTGTGCGCCGTATGAATGGCCAAGATTTTTATGAGTGGATGATTCGCTGGTTTAATCCATCTCCCAAAATTGCCAATGGGAATGTGGATCAGCTCATTGAGCAGTGCCCATATCCTGGGGATGAGGCCATGCCTTATGGGTATGACTTTACCGAGCGTTTATTCTTTACTACGCCTGAATCTAATCAGGAAGAGGGGGTTTGGTACTTTGATCAAAAGCCCCATAAATATCTGGCCGTAACCGGATTAAACAAATTACCTGAAACGGGGCATTTAACGGTAGAGCGCAGCTTTGGTAGTCATCATTATGGGTTGTTTGACAAGTTCCCAGAAGGTTCGGTATTTCAGTTAACGGTGGTCATTCAAAGCCGGGAGTTGGTCAATAACCATGTCGATCGTATTGAGCGCTCTACTAAAAAAGCCACGGGTGTTCAGGGAGAAATGATTCGCGAAGACTGCAACCAGATTCGCCGCATGATGTCGAATGGTAATTTCTTATTTCCAACCTCGATGGGTGTTTATATCCGTGGCAATGATTTGAGGGAATTAACTGACCGTCAAATTGATGTGGAAACCATGCTTTCCAACAATGGTTTGGTGGTGGTCGACGGGGATGTTGAATTATTGGCCATCGACAGTTATTTGCGCTTCCTGCCCATGGGCTATGACTATAGCTTTGATAAAGCGTATTTAAGCCGCAGTCGTTATTTATCAGGATTTCAGTTAGCACAAATTTTGCCACTGTATGGTCGTGAGCGGGGTACGGGACACCCAGGATTGCCATTCTTCAATCGCTGTGGTGAACCATTTACGGTTGATCCTTTAAATCCACAAGATAAAGATCAAAATTCTCACCTGTTAATCCTGGGAACCACGGGTAGTGGTAAGTCGGCGACTTGCGTCTATCTGATGATGAACCTAATGGCTTTGTACAAGCCACGACTGGTAATTGTCGATGCTGGTAATTCGTTTGGCTTATTGAGCGATTACTTTAAAGAAATGGGCCTCAATGTGAATCGCGTTGAGATTTCGTTAAATACGCCCACTTCGCTCAATCCTTTTGCGGAAAGCAATAAAATGCTGGAGCAAGCGGAGACACTGAGATTAAACCAGGAAAAGCTCGATCAGCTCGCGGGTAAGGAAGAACAAACCATTCAGGATGCCAGAGAAATAGATGATGCTCAAAAAATCGAGGTGGTAGAAAACCGTGATTATATGGGGGAAATGTCTCTTGCAGCACAGCTCATGATCAGTGGTGGCGAAAAGAAAGAGCAGGACAAAATCGATCGTGAAGATCGCATGATCATCTTAGATGCCCTGGTGCGAACGGCCCAAGCTGCTAAAGACAGCGACAAAGATCAAATGCTGCCAGAGGATTTCGCCAATATGTTGGTGACGATGAGCAGTGATGCTTTGTACAAGCACAAATCTGCGCGTCTCAATGAAATGGCCAATGGTGTCAGAGTATTTTGTAAAGATACCCTGTCTTCCCAGTTCTTTAACCGTGCTGGTGCACCGTGGCCGGATGCGGATGTCACCATCCTCGAAATGGGTTTATTTAAGGAAGACGGTTATGAAGCTCAACGCGCGCTTGCCTTTATGGGTGCGATGAATAAGACGCAATCTTTGGCAGAAGCCAATCAGCATGAAGAGCGTGTGACGGTGTTTTTCGGGGACGAGTGTCATGTGGTGACGAAGAACCCGCTGACCGCTGTGGCCATTACGAAATGCTCAAAGATGAGTCGTAAGATTGGTTTATGGTTGTGGCTTGCCACGCAGAACGTAGAAGACTTCCCCGCAGAGGCCAAAAAGTTGCTCTCGATGGTGGAATTCTGGTTATGCCTGGGCATGAGTGGTGCGGAACTTAAAGAAGTCGCTAAATTTCGCACCATTAGTACCGAAGAAGAAAAGCTTTTCCAATCGGTGCGTAAAGCGGCAGGTAAGTATGTCGAAGGGATTCTTTTGTGCAACCGTTTCAAAGGATTGTTTAGAAACATTCCGCCACGGTTGGCTTTAGCACTTGCCATGACTGAAAAGCATGAAAAAGCTCAACGTAAGCAATTAATGAAACAGCACGGTATTACCGAAGTGGAAGCAGCCAAGCTTATTGCCAATCAAATGATGGGGATAAGTGAAGTTCCTACGGTTGAGATTTCAGAAACCATCGATCAAGAAGAGGAGGTGCCGGTTAAACCCAAAACCAAAAGAAAGCAGGTGCAAACTGTTTAGCATTAAAAACGAGGAGGAGAGTGATATGTGTGATTTAAAAGGCTATACCCATCGCCGTCGTAATGAATTATTAGACGAAGCGTTATTGAACGAACGTGAGCGCATGATCCAATTCAAAATACAACGCCGAATGGAGCACAAACGTAAGAAAAAATTGAGAGATGACTGTCATCTGCTCATTGTGTGTTTTACGTTGGGTCTTTGTATTTTGGGAACCCTTATGGAACATGCCCATGCAGCAACAGAGAGCCCTGTGACAGATGTTGAAGTATTTACTACTTCTCAATTTCCGGTAGGACCCACGGATATGCCTGGGGTGAATGTCAAAGTGTATAACCTGGATCAACTGCAACAATCCATTGCCAAAGTAAATCAGGAATTGCAAAACATGAGCCAATTGCAGGCTGAGGATGGGGCTAAAACCTGGTTGGCTGGGCAGATTCCTTTGTTACGCGATGAGTTTAAGGGCATCACCTTGGCTCAACAATATGGGATTCAACAATTACCCACGGTTGTGTTTGATCATGGCAAAGCAGAAAGCATCGGTGTGACTGATCTCGGTATTGCTGTATTGGACTATCAAGCATGGAGTAACTTGAAATGATCAAGAAGATTGCTTTATCCCTGATGTTGCTTGGTTCTGCTGTTGCTTACGCCAATGGTGGCAGCTACAGCAGCTTGCAACTGGTGCAAAACACGGTTTCTGCGATTCCTTCCTGTCTTAAGTACAGACCTGAAGGGCTGTGTTTCTGGTTGCAGTGCAGTTGGTATGGCTGTTGGGTTAACACTACGATGAAGGTCAGTGAGTATCTGCCAGATACCACCGTCAGCGTTTTTAACGACGCTGATTCTGACCCTTGGGATGTTCCCCACATGGTGGTTGATCCCATTGCCAACAAAGCAGCAGAGGCTCAAGTATCTTTGATTACGCCTGATGGTTATGGGTTTGGCAATGCATCCGATCAAACAGGAGGCCGCCATACTGAAGATGATCGCTTAAAAGAAGTGGATGCTTTGGGTAATCCAGTGGCACAGATGTTTCAGCCACCCATGTTTATCCCGCCTGTTACGCAACCCTATATGCCTTACTACCAATCTATGTTGGATGTGGCCGCCTGGAGAAGCAGTCTGACCGAGATGTTTTATCCCGGCACTTTGATTCCAGGTGTGCATGATGTGGGGCAATTTCCTTACAACGTCTGGGGGTCTTTGTATCCACGAGATGGGTTTGTAAATAGCAGTAACGATGCCAAAGGTGCTGCGGTAGTGGCCCAACGAGCAGCCAGCATCTTTACCCAAGGGGGTCAGCCGCATGTGTATTACCCGGAGCCGAATTCTTGTGGTCAGGCGTGCCAAGTGTATGCCGCCCAAGAAAACGATGACAGCACGGTGGAATGGCAGATGGATTATCCCATTGCGGATAACAGTTGCCAGATTTTTGGGACTAATGATTTAACCCAATTAAAGCCTTGGGGTGCAGATGCTGCGGATAAAGGCGATGGTAACTATGTGTGGACCATGTGGCACCACTATGAGGGATGTATTCAGGGGGACGGTAGTTTTTTAGGGAGTACCTAGTGTAGAGAAAAATAGTTTTTACAAAATCTGATCTTAAGTGTGGACTGAGGAGGAAACATGAAATCGATTGTAAAGAAAACGCTATCAGGCGTTGGGGTAAGTATCGCCTTAATTTGTGTTAGTTATGCGGGACCTTTGGTTCCAGCCAGTGGTGATAACGGGCTCTTTTACTACCAATTAGGAGGGGGTGATACCGTTCCCTATCCAGCAAGCTTGGATACACAAACCATTCCCTTGTCTGTCAATGCCAACGTTGGGCTTGGCTATAACTGTGGTGTGTTCAATCCAACCTTATCCATTGCAAACTCATTGAATGGCATTAAAAACAGCGCCATGAATATTCAGCAGAGCATAATCAGCAATGCCACCTCTGCTATTTACAGTATGCCGTTGTATATTCTGGCTCGCGCTAACCACACCATATATGACCTGTTAACCAACCAATTTTTCAATGCGCAAACCGACTTAAGTGCTTCTACTGGTTCCTGTCAGGCCATGCAATCACAAATTGCGAATGGTCAGAACCCTTATACTGATTGGGCAACGATCGCCATGGGCGATGATTGGAAGCAACACATGTCTTCGGCCTTTGGCAGCAATAAGTTGTCTGCGGGTTACGGAGATTCCAATAACAGTGATATCAACGTCGTTAAAGATGCGGTGGCAGAAGACAATGGCGATAACGGTGTACCTTGGATTCATGGTGCCAGCCAATCGGGAGGCGGTAGTAACGCCGGTGGTCAGGGTCAACCGGCCATTGAAGTGATCCATGATACGGCCGTCGCTGGATATAACGTATTACTCCAGTCTGGTCGTCAGTATGATGATACCAGTGCTCCAGGAAGTACTTCTGAAAACAGCTATCTCTTAAGTGTTTGGAATTCTCCCGCAGCGGCGGCAGATTGGGTAGTCAATGTGGTAGGGGATGAAGAGATCACCACCTACGCTGGTGGACCGAAGCAATCCACTCCTGGTGTTGGTCTGTTGAGTGATGTGTATCAAAAGACCGTTACTCTGCAACAAGATTTGGTGAACCTCATTAATGGTACCACGCCCATCACTATTCAAAACTTGCAAGCAGTTGCATCGCCCAGCATGGTGTTAAACCAAGCAGCCATTCAAGCGTTCCAACAATTGGATGGCGTGGACCAAGCCATTTATGTTCATAAGTTGGCAGAAGCCATTGCCGCAGAGCAAGTGGCTGAAGAGGTGCGCCTGGGCAAACAGTTATTACTATCTGGTGAGAGTGTACCGCAAATCTATGGCAATAAGGCTGCCAAAACTGATATCACCAATGCCCTGAAAAAGCTGGATGACTATCGCAGCAACTTAACTTTCAACGGCCAGCCATTTGGTACGGCCAGTGAAGTGGTGGAAGCGGTAATGAATATGACCAATGCAAGAGCCACCGCTGCCGCTCAAATTCAACCGAGCAACGCCGCAGGTGCAGTATTGACCGACGGTGCATTGCCAACACAAGGAAATTAAGCCATGAGTGTCACCAGTTACTTGGCGCTGTACACCACCATATTGGGGTGGCAGCAATATCAAAACCTCTGGAACATTATGACGGGTACGGGATTGGTATACCTGCCATTTGTCAGCATCATTGTGATGTCGACTTTGAAACCCTTTATGTCGATGGGTGCAAAAGACTTTGCAGTGATTTCCGTCAGACGTCTCTTGATCCAGATATTAAGTGCATTGTTGGTTATCGCCGTATGCGCAGTACCGATGATCCATCTGGACCCAAAGGTATTGTCATATCAACCTACCTGCCAGCCAACAGCACCAGTTGCTACGCCTGGCAATACGGGTACGACCTATGACAATGCTTTCCAAGTACCCACCGGTGTTCAAATACCCTTATTTTGGTATATCGTGATGGCGGTGAGCAACGGATTTACGGTAGCAGCCAACGAGGGGTTAACCTGCGCGCCGGTGGATTATCGGGCCTTGCATGCCACATTGAATGTTACCACCATTCAGGATGCAGGTTTAAAGCAAGAAGTCGGGGACTTTTACAATCAGTGCTATATCCCTGCGTATGACCGTTACTTGAACGGTAATTTACCTGCCGGTACTCAAGGGCAAATTGCCACGATTCAAAAGCAATATGGTCAGGATGATGTGAGCTGGTTGGGTTCAGAAGTATTCCAACAAGTACCTGGGTTTTATGATTCGCTTTCGGCCACAAGCCCCGTACAAGGGTTCCCATTTGATCCAACGCGCGATCAAACTGAAGCACAGGTACCCAATCACTCGCAATGGGGTGAGCCAAGCTGCAAAGATTGGTGGCAAGATTCGAGCAGTGGCTTACATAGTCAGTTATTGCAACAATTCCCACCGAGCTTTATTCAACAGCTATTGCACTTGGGCAGCAATGCGCAAGCCTTGGAAGATGAATCCATCCGTCATCTGATTCAAGAAAATGTACAGCCTTCTTTAACTGGAGCAAGTCAGGATCAAATTAGGGGATATTCAGCGTTAACCAATGACAACAATGCATTCTCCACAGCCTTTTTTGATCATCTGTTGGGGTCTATTGGTACGGCGTTGGCATCGATTGTTGGATTTACCACAATTCATTTAATTCAAAACGCCTTACCAGTGATTCAAGCGGCATTGTTGTTCTTTCTGTACACCTTCTTGGCGGTTGCCATGCCGTTTGCTTGCTTTAGACCGAGTTTCATCTTAACGGCAGCCATTGTGATGTTTTCGGTGATCTTTTGCTCCTACATCTGGCATTTGGTGGCTTGGTTTGATGGTCATTTGATGGAAGCGATGTTTCCGCCCAGCCAATATCTGGCCATTGCACCCGATTTTTTTGGGGTTGCGGAACACGCCACCAGTGAAATGTTCGTGAATCTGATTATCGGAGCGATGTATTTGGTATGCCCAGTGTTTTTTATGGTGGTTCTGACTTGGGCAGGATTACAAGCCGGTGCTGTGTTTGGAGCGATTTTAGGCCCATTAAGTGGTCCAGCAAACGCTGCTGGTTCTGCTGGCGGTGGTGCAGCGATGAGCACGCTCAAAGCCGGTGCAAGTGCTTTAGGTTAAGGAGAAGTATATGAAGCAAGTCATGATGTTTGGTGGATTGTTGGTGTTAATTGGCGCTGTGTTTACTGGTGTTGCTTTATGGCTTATGCCACATGGCGCAGCCCTCAATGGAGTCAGTGCCTCTATGTGTCACTACTGGTGGGCCTTTGCACTGTGGCGTTATGCGTTATTGGGCACGTTGGTATGGAAATGGCCAAAGCTTTGCCAGTGGTTTGGAGCAAAAAACCAATGGAGCCAAGAAAGCATTGTATTGGCGTCTCAAAAGCGTTGGTGGGTATTGGTAATGATCATTCTCTTTGAAGTGGTCATTGTCTACGGCTTGTAATTTTTAAGAGGGAGGAGGAATTATGATTACAACACAACATCTGCGTCAGATAAGGTCTTTGGTCAGTATGACCAAGGAAACATTTAATAATACCTATGTGCCATTTTTAAATGCTTTTAATGACCATCTTCAAGATCAAGAAAGAATAGATATTGCTATCCACCGGGCAGTACGTGCTTTAAAAATCCGTCGGGCCTATATGCTGCCGGTTGGAACTGATGCTGAAACCTGCTATCGCGAACAGGAAGTATGGACTTATGGGGTCTTTGTTTATGCGATGTTTTGGGACTACATCATCAGTAATGAAGCGTGCGAAGCCAATCAAGCCTTTATTGCGCATGTAATTCCTGATATGGCAAAGCATTGGATGGAACGCCATGCGAAATTGCTGGCACTCTTTGATGTGAATGAAGAAAGCAAAAATGTGAATAAGCCCCACATTTTGAGAGATATTGTGGTGCGTGCTAATCCTGAACTTAAGAGAGACCTCACACAAACCGCTTTACCCGAGCCGGTAGAAGCTGAAAAGCCTGAAGAGGTAGCAGCACCAAAACCAATGCAGGCGGTAAATCTTTCTGCTTCCTGGGTAGAAGATTTTATCTCTTGGCTGGGGCGCGAAATCCGCCAGGGCGAATTGGTTCCAAATCTTCAAAATGGAATTGTGCACCGTGTGAAAGCGGGGTGGTGGTTACAGATGCCCGCCATTTTGGAAGCGTATAAGAACAAAGAAGATGAGGCAGAACTTGGGCTGCAATCGTTAATGGCCAATGTTTTTATTGATGATCTGAGTAATGCCAATCATCTGCTTAAAAACGAAGAGAGTAAGAGCCATATGCATGGCTTTTATTACGGTGCCTGGGCCAATCAAAGCACGCTCTGGGGTTTGATCATTAAATCCGAATCATTGCCTGAGCTCAATGAGTTTCCAGTGAATGGCAACTTAAAAGCAGCATTTTCAATTTTGTAAAAGGAGGAGTTGTGTATGTCTACGCAAACAGAGATTCAAACACGCTTGGAGATGAATCGTTATGGTCATCCCGTGGAACAGAAAAAACAAGCCACCCTTGTTTTAAAAACGGGGCTAGGCAGAAATACCTACCGAGGAATTCCCAAAGGCCGCTTTGGCATGAAGAAGTTTGGCTTTCTGGTACGCAAGATATGGGAGGCTTCTAGCAAAGATGATCCTTATGCGGACCTGTTTTTAATGCGTATTTATGATCTGACCGTGAAGGTACGCAACAAATTGCGCGCCATTTCCGCTGAGCACGAAGGTTTGCTGAAACAACACCCTGGCATGTTGTTGGATGTTTGTTTGACAGAAAAACCCTATACCGTGCCACTGTATTACGGCACTCCGTATGCATTTATCGCAGCGCATATGGTGGCTGATTTTGATCGCGTGGTGCAGGTGATGGTTGCAGTTCGCCATTTTGGGTTATTGGAAAGCCGTTTCGTCACACAAAAGATTTCTGATGCTAGGTCTCTGGTTTATCAAGTATTGGCAATGCCGTTTCGTTGGCATGAAACCGGCATTACCCGTCAGGACATTTTTTTAAATAAACCATTAGCAGAAGAGGCGAAAAAACGGATGGGGAATCTCCCAGAGCCCGTATTAAGCCGAGCGGCAGTACCGCCGTTCCACCCAGGTTTTTAAGGTGTGCAATCGTTCGTCCCATACGATCTAAAAATAAGGGGATAAGGTCGAGGAAGCCATGCAATGGACACGAAGGTAGCAATACCTCTGGCTTGAGGGCGGTTCGAAAGAACTCGCTGAATCCATGAACTCTTTAACTAAAAAGGAGAACGTTATGAAAAACGTAAACGAAGTAACTTTGAGCGGTAACTTGGTAAGAGATTTCAAACGTTGCGAAAGCAACTTTGGATCGTTTCTTGCAAATTGTATCGCCTATAACAAACCCTACCAGGATGCGCAAGGTAATTGGCAATCAAAAGCCCATTACTTTGATGTGCAAATCCGGGCAGAGGCATTACAACAAGTCGTTGCTGAGCAATCCATGCTCAAAGGTGATTTTGTTGAGATAGACGGCAGCTTGCGCTCACGTGAAGACGGCAGTGTTTTTATTAATGTTGCCAGAATCGCATTGGTCGTAAGAAGTAAGAGAAATCATCAAGGAACTGTGGTTGAAACAGCGGGAAAAACTGAAGCAGAGAAATCTGTAGCAGCAACTTCTGGTGAGACAACCGTAGGTTAACTTTGATTCCATGAACAACCCTATGGGGGAGAAGCCCCATTGGGTTGCTCCTTCCAGTAACAGAAGGATAAGCAATATGAACGCTATAGATAACATTTCGACAACTGCTGGCCGTGGTCAGGTTAAAGGCTTATATCAAGTAGAGAAAGGACTGGAATTGCACATCGTAACCGCGTTTGGACAAGGGGGTGCGAGTGTTGAAGGTAATCTCTATGCGATTTTGAAACCGCAACAATGTAAAGCATTCGCTGAGCATTTAGCTGAGTTCTCAAAAAATAAGACTTTAGATATCCACTACAAGGCTGACATTGTTGGAGTAAGAACATCGGACGCTGGTCGATCGGAAGGTCGCACAGTACCGAAGCTGCATCTGGAAATAGCTCTGCTGGAGTTTTCGGTAGAAGTTAGAGAAGGCATGTGGAAGTAGTTAATCGTATAAAACCCAAGTGGGACAAGTGCCCACTCGGGGGCTTGTCCGATCTAGTATTGAAAGGAGAATGTTATGAAAAACGTAAACGCTTTACATTTACAAGGTGTTGGTCAATTGGTTGATATTACGGAATTGCCCGATGAACAAGGCAGTACTGCTGAAATTCTTTGGGAGTCTGTGAATACACTTTTTAAACAAACTGTACGGATTAAATGTGCTTTTAATAAAGCTATTTCTTATCCACACCATTTGTTGAAAAAAGCCAGTCAGGTTGGTCAAAAGGTTATTGTGAATTTTGATGCAGAGTTAATGGATATTCAGTCTTTGTTCTATGGACAAACGCCTGAGTGTCCCAAAAACATGTTATCAGTGTTTGCTCAACTGAATAGTTTGAAAGTGGTCGGATTTGTTCTTGGTGAACAAATGGAACACGCTGAAAAACTAGCTGCGTAAATGATGTTTAAACCCGCTGGGGATGTCAAAGTCCCCAGCGGGGCTTTTACTCTCCGGCATTATTGAAGGAGACGTAAGATGAAAACAGTAAAAGCACAAGCGAAAGGAATGAAGAATTGGCTGTTACACAACTACTCGGAAGAGCAGGTTGCGGATATATGGCTTCTGGGACCCAATGGTGAATCGGAAGACTTCATTTACCCCTGGAAATTTCGACCGTTGTACAAGAAATTCGAGGCCGAAATCTGGGAGGTATTAAAAGAAGACGCCAATAACGCCGGGTTCAGAACCGTACTTCAGTTTATCGCCCACCTTGGTGGTGAAGATAAAGTGGAATCCGTAGAGCAATTTGAGTTCATGTTGGTCTGGTACGTCATTCGCCGCATCGCCCACCAGGTGGTCAACGGCGTCGCTGACGATGAAGACTAATCGCTTGAGTCAAAACTTACCCGTCGGGGATGTAACAGTCCCCAGCGGGACTCTTACCCTCTGGCTTAATAACGCTAGGAGAATGAAGATGAACATGGAAGCTGTAACGTTTAGAGGCTGGATGATGAAAAATTTTTCGACTGAAGAGTTGCAAGACATCAGTCAACATGGTGCCAACAATGGGTGGAAACACTTAAGCTACACCCTTGATATAGAAGCTTTGTACGATAGGTATGAATCCGATATATGGGAAATGTTGCATGATGATGCGGTTAATTTCGGATACAAAAATGCATTCGAATTAATCGCGATACTCAGAGGTGCGAAAGATATTGACTCATTGAGCCAATTGAAAACTCTGTTGATCTGGTATTCCGCTGAAGAAATTGCCCGTCGGGCAGTTGAAGAGTGTGAGTGCGAAGAACAATAGATAACTCGGGGGTGGTTTTAATCGGCCACACCAAAACCCTGCCGGGAGATGAAAGTCTCCCAGCGGGGACTTTTCTCCCGGCACTTAACCGTAAAAGGAGATAAGAAAATGGACGATAATAAAAAACTGGCCGCATTACATGAACTATCACGCTTCGGAGGATCAGAGCGGTATTACAAGCATCCTTTGTATAAGCTGATGGTTTATACTGAAGGCGTACAGTACTTGAGAGTGACAGCTTCGCCAATTAAATCTGCCTGCGAATAATACAGCTTATCACGCCGCTTTCCTATAAAATCGCCACTGACGAGAGAAATCGATTTTTTCGAGCAGGAATTTCTTGAAGTTTGGTTCACAAAAAGGATCTTCGA
>CANJVU010000020.1 GCA_947478525.1 Thiotrichales bacterium | reverse complement strand
TGCCGGAGATAAAAAAGCAGGTTGCCAATTATCAGAAATTTACTGAACTCACTACGGAGTGGAAGGCGCTTGCTGCGGATTTGGGAAAATTAAAGTCAAAGTTAGTGGCTGAGAAATAATTACACGGAGAACTCGTCACTCACAAGTAAGTTTGATATCGCACCTTTTTTCAAGAGACACTGATGATAGCTATTTCTTGAAAATAAAGCCCATTCAATGGGCATTCATCGGCCAGAAAATAAAAAATTCCCGCTTTCGCGGGAATTCTACGTTTGAAAATAATAATTACATTGCCTCAATAAGCGATTCCAGTAAGGTCAAGATGTTCTGGATCTGATTCAATGGTTGATGCTTTACATGCGGATTGAGGGCCGCCATGGAGGAGCAGAAGGGGGGTGCGAGAAGGGGTGCGTCTATTTTTATCTCCACCTTGAATATTGGCGGTGCAAATTCCATCTTTTGGTATATTCGGCGTTGTACAGCTTACAGTGTTAGGGCCATAGGTTAATTCATTCGGATAAACAGTGCTATTGTTCATCATATCAATAACATAGATGGTGCTAACGGAAGGGAGTGGTGGTGCCGTCGGTGAATCTTCGTCGGTTTTGGGGTGTGTTGCTTGGTAGAATAAATTATAGACATTCGTATTGGTCTGTATAAAGGTATTTCCCGCCATAATCGTATTGCCGAGCGGTGTGCTTAAAGGGATGCACCCGGTTGTGAAGGTGGGGTTACTGTAAAAATTGGGATCACCATTAAGATTTTGCGGAGTTTTTGGGCCTGAGACACAGTAAGGGTCTGATTTTAAACAAAAAGTGACGCTGTATTGTATATATAAATTTTCATCGGTTGGTAAGTAAAGTTGATACAACGGAAAGTTGTAGTCGTTATTACCAATAGATGCATCAGCAAATGCAGCGCTATTTGCAAGGCATAATCCCAGGGCAAGTATTAGGGTTTTTTTCATAACGATGAATCTCCTCAGTTTATGTGAATATAATAGACAATATCAAAAAATTGGGTTGATAATATGAACGCGATTAATCAAAGCCAGGGTAAGGGTCTTGCATACTTGGAGCTGCGGTTGGATGGGTTTTTGACGCCTTACAAGTGTTTGCGTCAACACCGTTCAAGAAAAGTGTAGGCATCCCTCCAGCCGTTTGGGGTGTGTTATACTCACACCGTAAGGTGGTGGTGTTACAGGTAATTGGATTACTGGAAAATATGGGGGGGTTGGTATCGTTAGTCCTTGTCAAATCTTGTATAAAAAAAGAGGTGATTTCAGTAGCTGAACTGCTGGTCTTTGTTTGGATGAATAGGTTGTAAATAACACTATCGTTTTCTAAAAGCGCGGTTCCTGCAAGAGACTGTCCATGGATTATCGTATTCAAAGCTACACATCCGGTTGTAAAGGTTGGGTTTTTGGCAAAATCAGGGTCGCTAAACCCACCGTCGTTTTGATGAGAAGGGCCGCGCCAGCAGTTTGGATCGCTCTTTAAGCAAAAGGTGATGGAGTAGTTGACATAGTTGTTGGAGTCGGCTGGTGCCGTTGGTAATACGATGTTGTACATACCATAATTATAAGGTGTTAAGATTGCGTCCGATGCAAATGCGTATGCGTTTAATATACAGAGTAGTGATACACCTAAAATAGTTTTTTTCATACTTTCTCCTCACGAAAAGGTTCATATTGTCCTATACAACCCGGGGATTCTATAATTAACTTTGCTAGAAGTAAATATCTTTTTTAACATTTCTTTAAGGCGTTCAGAGGTGCGTCGATGTTGGTTTGGATTGGATTCACCTTTAAGAATGTTTGAGATTTATGTGTGGCTAGTCTTGCTGCGATGCGCTAAGTCATTAAATATCCCTTTCCTTGCCAGAGGTTTTTGTTAAAATGAGGTATCTTTAATGTGCAGCAGGCTCTTCATGAATACAGCGCTCGACAAACAAGGCGAATTTTTGCTTTATCAAACGGAGGCTGCGGGGACGCGTGTGCAGGTGCGATTGCAGGGGAATACGTTATGGTTAACGCAAAAACAAATCGCAGAGCTCTTTGAAAAAGATGTTCGTACGATTAGTGAGCATTTAAAAAACATCTATGAAGAAGGTGAATTGGATCAAGATTCAACTATCCGGAAATTCCGGATAGTTGCCCTGGAAGGCTCGAGAAATGTGGAAAGGTTGGCGGATCATTATAATTTAGATGTAATTCTGCATGTCGGTTACCGTGTCCGCTCACCCCGTGGTACACAATTCCGTCGATGGGCTACGGAGCAGTTGAAAACCTATTTGACACAGGGGTTTTTGTTGGATGACGAGCGATTTAAGCGAGGCCAGGATGAAGGGTATTTTGAAAACTTATTGGCGCGTATTCGGGATATCCGTTCATCTGAAAAGGTTTTTTGGAAAAAAGTGCTTAATATTTATGCCACCAGCATTGACTATGATCCAAGCTTAGAGGCTTCAAAGCAGTTTTTTGCCACCATTCAAAATAAGATGCATTGGGCGGTACATGGACATACCGCGGCTGAAATTATTGCCTTGCGTGCTGATGCTACTGCTAAAGATATGGGGTTGACGAATTGGGAGGGCGTGTCAAGCGGCGGCGCTATTCGTAAACAAGATGTGAGGGTGGCTAAGAACTATTTAAAGGAAGATGAACTAATTCTTTTGAATCGGATGGTAACCGCTTATCTCGAATTTGCTGAGTTGCAGGCGCACAATCGCAAAACCATGACCATGAGTGCATGGGTTGCAAAATTGGATGATTTTTTGAAACTGTCGGAGCGAGAAATTTTGACGCATGCGGGTAAAGTCAGTCATGAAGTGGCAGAAGCCAAAGCAGAAGCGGAGTTTTTAGAGTATCGTGTGAGCCAGTTCAATCTTCCCAATGCCGTCGAGCGGGATTTTGAAAAGGCATTGCAAGAGTCTGTTAAAGGGCTCGAGAGGAAGCGTAAAACATAAAAGATACCCACATAAAAGATACCCCTTCCTTTGCCAGGGGGTTTTGTTAAAATGACGTATCTTAACGTCGGTGTGTTGCCTTAATGTCTTCAAAAATAGCGTGGGTGGTTGTGGGTGCAGGTCCAGCAGGCATTGCAGGCGTTGGCAAGTTATTGGATGCGGGCATTGCGCCTGCGCAACTGCTGTGGATTGATCCGCACTTCAAAGTCGGGGATTTCGGCGCTTACTGGCGTTACATTGGCAGCAACACGCCTGTCGAAAGTTTTATCAAATATTTTAAACGTTGCCCATCATTTGCTTACCCGGCTACTTTTATGATTGATAAAATTCCGCCGGAGAAGAATTGTCCGTTGATGCTCGCAGCGGAACCCTTGCAGTGGATCACCGAGCATTTGCGTAAAACGGTCCCCGTTATGATGGATCAAGTCACTGCGCTTTCGCCCATAGAAAAGGGTTGGCAGTTGCAGTTGGCGTCGGGTGAAGCCGTGCAAACTAAAAAAGTATTGCTGGCAATGGGTGGGCAGCCAAAAGAATTAGGTTTTGCCGGAGTGGAGACCATTCCCCTAGCAGTAGCAATGAACCCCACGAAATTGCAAAAAGCAATTCAGCCAGATGATGTGGTGGCGGTATTTGGTTCGGCACAATCATCTAAAAGCGTGTTGACGCACTTGAAGCCCATTAAAGCTAAAAAGAAGATTTTATTTTATCGTTCCTCCAGTTCTTTTGAGCGCCATTTGGATGGCGATGACCTTGAGGGGGTTGAGGTGTTAACCATGACGCCTAAGAATTTTCTGGCACATATGCCAACGTGTACCAAAGTGATTTATGCTATTGGTTTTGAGCGTCGACATATCCCGATTGCCGGCTTACCGGAAAATTATGGCTATGATGAGCACACTGGCGAAATAGCGCCCGGGGTTTATGGCTTGGGTATGGCGTTTCCCAATATTATGCGCCATGAAATGGGATTGGCGGAATATCGCGTCGCGGCACTGTGGCCGGTGATGAAGCGTTTGGAAAAATTGCTGCCAGGTTGGTTGGGTTGATGGCAAGAAGTTTTTAATATATCATAATGGCCTTATCCTTAAGTTTTATTGGAGTGTTTCTGTGAAAAAATGGTTCAAACCAAGCGTAATGAAACTAAATATTACTCAAACGCTGAAACTAGGTAATTTGGGGGATTGTGGATTGGGATCTTAATGTTCAGTGTTTGGGCGCTGCTGTGAAATTATTGGCGGGTTTTGTTACTGCACAATCAGAGGTTGCTTGTGGTAAGCGGTTTTTACAATTTTTTAATGAGCGTGATCCAGGCCAGAACGTTCAGACTTTCTTCCATGAAGGGGTGGGTCTAAGTATATTGGATGGCGCTTATTGGGCTGCGCCGAATGGTTCTTTGGTCGTGTGTGTATTGGGAAATATTTGTAATGCAGATGCGCTTTTACGAGCGGTTGACTTAAGCGCCGCGGTTAACCCCGCCGAGCAAATTGCGTTGTTGTTTGGTCACCATGGTGCTGATTTATTTCAACAGTTAAGAGGGGATTATCAGGTTGTGATTTGGCAGGTGTCAGCGAAAAAACTGCTGATGGTGCAAAGCCCTTTTTTATCACGACAGTTATATTATACCCATACCGCTGAAGGATTGATGTTTGCCACCCGTATGCCAGTACTGAAAAGTTTGTTGAGCTCAGCGCCCAGCATAAATCCGCAAAAAGTTGCGGAATGGTTAATATGCGACCATCGCTCAATGCAGAATAGTTTTTATCAAGATATTTTTCGGCTGCCCAGTGGCCATCAGTTGCATTATTCCGATCATCATCTAACCATAAAATCTTTTTGGTCTGCAACGCAAATATTAACACCGGTTCATTATGGGCGTCGGGAAGCTTATATTGAAGCATTTCGTGAGGTTTTTGCGGCAGCAGTTCAGCGTTGTATCGAGGGTAACCGCACTGTTGGTGCGCAGCTGAGTGGAGGGTTGGATTCTTCTTCAATCTCTGCAGTGGCTGCAAATATGTTAAGTAAGAAAAATACCCGTCTTTGGGCTTTTGGGTCGGTTCCGCCGCAACAAATGCGTCATTTGTCTAAGCGTAACTGGAATGCGGATGACCGGTTGCGGATGCAAAAAGTAGCGCAATATTCAGGAAATATTGATTTGCAGTTAATTGAAGAAACCAATCCAGCCATTCCTTTTGAGCAAATGGCCACTTTTGCTTATGAGCATGGGGAAGGGCCTTTTAGAAATCCGTTTAATATGGGCTGGATTTCGGCGATTTATCAAGATGCTGCAGCAAAAGGCTTGTCAACGCTTTTAACTGGCCAATGTGGTAATTCAACGGCATCATGGGCGGGTCAGGCTGAGCGTAGTCTTTATCATTCTGTAAGACATGGTTTATCGCATCTTTATCATCGTAGTTATCCGCGACTTTTTGGCATGATGGCGGTATTTCAGCGGTTTTCATTGATTCATCCTGAAGCAGTGAGTACTTATCGATTGGGGGAGCGTGAGCAATTTGCCCCTAAAGAATATACCCACCGACACGGTGTTCATTTGTTGCATCAGACCCATGCAGACTGTATTGGTGCGATCGCTGGGTTGCAAGATTATTTTAATCTTTCCACTTTTGACCCCACTGCCGATCTTGATTTGATTGATTTTTGTTTACAAGTGCCCAATGAGGTTTTTTATCATCAAGGCATGTCTCGTTGTTTGATTCGCGAAGCCATGCAGGGTGTTTTGCCGGATGAGATTCGCTTTGATGTGCGTCGGGGTGCGCAAGGGGTTTGTTGGTTCGCCATGTTGAAACCATTGGTGCCGTTTTATTTGAGTGCGTTGCAACAATGGGAAAAATTACCGTTGATTCCAGAGTTATTGGATTTGCAGGAGATGCGGTTGCTGCTGAACCAACTGGGTCACAGTCAAGAGGCTGTAGGCAATGTTGCTAAATTAGAAGCTTCTTATAAATACAAACTCTCAAGGGGGTTACACACGGCGCAGTGGTTAGCCTTACATGTGAAATAAATCCCACCCGTTGTTTTGGTTGTACAGCAACACATTCTGATTGGGGCTTGCAGGACATTGGGTTAAATTAAGGGAGAGCATGGGTGTGCCAGCATAACCGGGAGCGGGATCTGGCGCATTTTGAGAAAAATAACACGTTTTATTGGTTGCGGAGCAGTACACAGGGAATCCAATGCCGTTATTCGAAACCATTGTGTTGTCAGTGATCACGAAAGAATGAATGTTGCTAACGTTGGCACTAAAACGAGGGTCTTTATTTAAAAATTGATAAACCGCTGAGCCTTGTCCATAGTAAGAGATGTAGTTAAAACTCTTAATCAGTTGAGGGCTGTTGACTTCAATCATGGCGCTCGTTACTTCAGTGAGCACAGGGTTGGTGCAGCGGCCTGCGTTATCATCGCATGCTTTAATGGAATATTGTGCGCATAAAGGACCAACAGAGGATTCGGGTTGAACTTTTGGAAATTTTAATGCAAAAGCAGGGTAGTTGTATTGCCATTGTTGAGCGATGACTGTTGTGGAAATAAATAGGGTTAAAAAAAACGCGGATATGCTTAATTTTTTCATATATTCTCCTGGCTAGGGGTAAATAAATCCAAAACAGTAGGCTCTGATTTTTCAGTCAGTTGACTGGCGGGGCAATTCATATTGGTAAGATTAAGCTTCAAGACAGGTGCGCCTGCATAACCAGGGTTTTTGGAGGAGGCATTCCAATAGTAGCATCTTTTTTCGGCTGATGAACAAATGACAGGAAATCCAATGCTATTATTTGCCGAAATCGTCAGATCGCTTACGATCAGAGAGTGGATGTTGTTAACATTGGTGCTAAAATGGGGGTCTGTATTTAAAAATTGATAAACCGCGGTTCCTTGAGCATAGTAAGAAATGTAGTTGAAGCTTTTAATTAGTTGAGCGCTGTTCACGTTGATTCTGGTGCTGGTTGCCAGTGCGAGTGTTTTGCCATCTAAACACTCTCCAGAAGCGTCATCGCAGGCTCTTATAGAGTATTGGGCACATAAGGGACCCACTACAGCTTCAGGTTGGATTGCTGGAAATCTTAGCGCGAAGGCCGGGTCGTTATATTGCCATGATTGAGCGGAAACGCTTTGTGTGGCGGTTAATCCTAGCGCCACGAAAAAAAATAAATTTTTCATTCTCTCCTCCCTTAAAACATGGTAATTATATCATATTTATTTTTAAAAGTAAATATATTTAATCTTATTTTTATGTATATGCTGAAAAACAGCATTGATCTGTGATATACTGCCTCACTGAGTATGTTAGGAAGTAAGTCTATGACTGTTGAACGCGTTGTTGTATCCATCACTGAATTAAACGATCTGGTCGGCAAAGTGAAAGATGCTTCGTTACAGGAAAAGTTACAGAAGCATGCTGAAAGTATGTTGCGGATTGTGTTCGACCATTGTGTGCAGAAAAATCGCCAGAAAATGCCCAAAAAAACAGACTCTAAAAAACCAGAGCCGGTGGTGAAGTTTCCTAAGGTGGATGCAATGCCAAGCTTGGCCGATGCGGCAGCGAGAAAGCTTAATGACCCGAAAAGTGTATTTTAAGAGGTAATAAAGTCAGGCATCCAAGCATAAGTTGCCACCAGGGTATGTGGCTGGTGTGGTTGATAGCCAACAATCCAGCGATCCCCACAGCGTAACCAGGCATGGGCAACCAATGCTTTGTTTTCATCGCGCATCATGCCAAAATAAAGGGTGTTCGGTAATCTTCGACGGTTGAGCATGCGCTGTCCTGCCATTGCCTGATCTAAACATTTGCTGCGCCACGGAACCATCCGCGGCAACACGCGCAGCGCGCATTTAATGCCGATGATATCTTGATGTGCGGTGCTTATGTCTTCGCGTAAGGTTTCGCAATGTTGCTGGCCATAGTGTGCGGTATAGCGCTGCGAACGGGTAAACACAATTTGATATTTACAAAACGCCAGATCGACCAGCGCCTCGACACAGTATTTCAGCAACTTACGATGACGAATCATTTTAATCAACACGATCAGACCTTTATCTTAACTTCTTTTGAGCTATAATGAGCTGCAAAATCTTATCAGGAATATACCACAATGGAAACCTTGGCGCTCAATTTTGATGGCGTAGAACCACAGCCGTTACATGAATTCACCAAAAAAGCGTATCTCGATTATTCGATGTATGTGATTTTGGATCGCGCGCTGCCGAGTATTGCCGATGGGTTGAAGCCAGTGCAGCGGCGTATCGTTTTTGCGATGTCTGAGCTGGGGTTGCGCAGCATTGCCAAATATAAAAAATCGGCGCGTACCGTGGGGGATGTGCTGGGTAAATACCATCCGCATGGAGACAGTGCGTGTTATGAGGCCATGGTGTTGATGGCGCAGCCGTTTTCGTATCGCTATCCACTGGTTGACGGTCAGGGGAACTGGGGCTCCTCAGATGACCCGAAATCCTTTGCTGCCATGCGTTATACCGAATCGCGTTTGTCGGCATATGCGGATTTGTTGTTGAATGAACTCGGCCAAGGCACCGTCGAGTGGACGCCGAATTTTGATGGCACGTTAACCGAGCCGACCTTGTTGCCTGCGCAAATTCCCAATATTTTGCTCAATGGGGGCACGGGGATTGCCGTGGGCATGGCGACGGATATCCCGCCGCATAACCTGCGTGAAGTGGTTGATGCCTGCTTGTATGTCTTGAAACACCCGGGCGCCACGCTGGATAAAATCTGTCAATTTGTAAAAGGTCCTGATTTCCCAACGGGTGCAGAGATTATTACGCCGGCCGCTGAAATTGCACAGATGTATAAAACCGGTAATGGCAGTGTCAAAATCCGTGCGGTCTATGAAATCGAAGAAGGCGAGATTGTTATTGTTGCCTTGCCACATCAAACCTCTGGCGCTAAAGTGCTGGAACAAATTGCGGCACAGATGGTCGCCAAGAAGTTGATGATGGTGGCGGATTTGCGCGATGAGTCGGCGCATGAAAACCCGGTGCGGCTGGTGATTACGCCGCGCTCCAATCGTGTTGACGTTGACCAGTTGATGGCGCATTTATTTGCCACCACCGATCTGGAGCGCAATTATCGAATCAATATGAACATGATTGGGTTGGATGGTCGCCCGCAGGTGAAAAATTTGTTACAGATTTTAACCGAATGGTTAGAGTTTCGGGTTGAAACGGTACGATTGCGTTTGAAATATCGCTTGAATAAAGTATTGGCCCGGTTGCATATTTTAGAAGGCTTGATGACGGCATATTTGAACATTGATGAGGTGATTCGAATTGTCCGTGAAGAAGAAGAACCCAAGCCGGTGATGATGGCGCGGTTTAATATTTCTGCTGAACAAGCCGATGCGATTTTAGATTTGAAATTACGTCATTTGGCCAAGTTAGAGGAATTTAAAATTCTGGGTGAACAGGATGAGTTAATCAAAGAGCGAGACCATTTGCAATCGCTGTTGGATTCGGAAGAATTATTGAGAAAATTGGTGGCAGATGAGTTGAAAAAAATCCGTGATACCTTTGGTGATGACCGTCGTTCTGCATTGGTGGCGCGGCAAGAAGCCAAGGCGATCAGCGCTGTGGATATGATGCCCGCCGAAAGTGTCACCGTCATTTTGTCGAAATTGGGTTGGATTCGTGCCGCCAAAGGTCATGATATTGATGGGGCGTCGTTGCAATATAAAGCTGGGGATGAATTCCTTGAGGCCATCGATGGTCGCAGCAATCAGTATACGGTTTTCCTGGATTCCACCGGTCGCAGTTATAGCATGTTGACACATTTATTGCCTTCAGCGCGCGGTCAGGGGGAGCCCTTGACCGGACACTTTAATCCGCCGCCAGAAGCGCAATTTAAATCGATGATCAATGCGCCGCAAGAACAGTTGTGTGTGGTTGGTTCGGATGCGGGTTATGCATTTATTTGCCCCTTGTCAGAAATGATCAGCAAAAATAAAGCCGGTAAAAATCATTTGCGTTTGTCCGAAAACGCGCAAGTGTTGCGCCTATTGAAAACCGAAGGCGCTGAAACTGAATGGCTGGTGTTGGCAACTGCGCAAGGTCGCATGCTGGTATTCCCCATTAACCAGCTGCCGCAATTACCACGTGGTAAGGGCGATAGAACCATTGGTATTCACAGTGCTGATAGTAAGTCGCGTGAAGACTATGTGGTCGACTGGGCAATCATCGGTCCACAAGATGAATTGCGGGTCTATGCTGGCAAGCAATACCTGCGCTTCAAACAATCCGATCTTACTGAGTATTGTGCTGAGCGTGGCAAGCGTGGGGCTAAACTGCCTAATGGTTATCGCAAAGTATCGCGCTTGGAACGGGCGAGTGTTGTGAGTACACAATAAACAAAGTGCTTTGCATTTGAATAAATATAATCCATAATGTGTTTATTGTAATCACATTGTAGCGGTGAATTTGTGGATCAAATGGACAGTGCTTGGAAAGATGTGTTGGAACGGTATTTTGAAGATTTCATGCATTATTTTCTGGTAGATATTGCCACTCAAATTGATTGGATAAAAGGCTATCATCCGTTAGATAAAGAACTACATAAGGTCACGGCAAAAAGTGAAACGGGACATCGTATCGCTGATAAGTTGATGAAAGTGTATCGGCTAGATGGTCATGAACAGTGGATTTTGATTCACCTGGAGATTCAAGGGCAGAAGGAAGAAACCTTTCCTAAGCGGATGCTAACCTACCATACTCGATTGATCGATCATTATCAGCAGCCGGTGGTTAGTGTTGCAGTTTTAACGGATGAACAGATCAGCTGGCGTCCCGCTCATTATCGTTCTGAGTGTTTTGAATGCTCGTTAGAATTGCGTTATCGGATGATTAAGCTGTTGGATTTTAAAGTGAACCCACAAATATTTACCGAAAATCCGTTCTCTATTGTGGTGGCAGCGCATTTGGCATCGTTAGAGACTAAAAAGAATCCAAACAAACGCTATAATCTCAAAATTCAGTTAACCCGATTGCTCTATGAACATGGTCTTAACAAGCAGCAAATTGTGGATTTATATAATTTTATTGACTATGTTTTGCAATTGCCAGTTGACCTTGAAATAGACTATAATAAAGAAACCGATAAAATCGAAAGGGAATTGCATATGCCATACGTCAGTATACGAGAAAGAAGGGCAGTTGAGCAAGGCGTCAACCAGGGTATTAACCAAGGCATTAACCAAGGCATTAACCAAGGCATTAGCCAGGGCATTAGCCAGGGCATGTATTTGGGTGCTGAAAAAGAGCGGATGGGTATTGCGCAAAAATTATTACTGAAAGGTTCAGATCGGGAATTTGTTGAACAGTGTACTGGCTTATCCTCTGAGATTGTGGTCCAGTTGCAGCAGGTGATATTGCAAAAGAAATGATTTTTTAAGAATGGACAACGTAGTCGATGTGGTCGATTCAAAGGTGCGATGATATAATGCGACTTCAATAGGAGCATTATTGCATGAAAACCGCATTTATTTTTCCCGGTCAAGGGTCGCAAAAATTAGGTATGTTGGCAGATTTTTCTGCTTATCCACTGATTCAAAAAACCTTTGATGAAGCCAGTGCTGCATTGGGCTACGATCTGTGGCAATTAACGCAACACGATGAAGCCAAGCTCAATCAAACCGAATTTACCCAGCCGGCTTTGTTAACGGCCAGCGTCGCATTATGGCGCTTGTGGTTGGATCAAGGCGGTAAAAAACCTGATTACCTTGCCGGGCATAGCTTGGGTGAGTATTCGGCATTGGTGTGTGCCGGTACGTTGAGTTTAGCCGACGGGGTGAAATTAGTTGCCAAGCGTGGCGCGTTGATGCAGCAAGCGGTTAAGCCAGGCGAAGGTGCGATGGCCGCGATTCTTGGGTTGGATGATCAAAAAGTGCTGGATGCTTGTAAAGCGGCAATGCAGAATGAATCTGCCCACGAATCTGTCAGTATTGCCAATTTTAACTCACTCGGTCAAGTCGTGATCGCTGGGCATAAAGCCGCGGTGGATCGTGCCATTGAGGCGTGTAAACAGGCAGGTGCCAAACGTGCGATTCCCTTGGCGGTGAGTGTGCCGTCGCATTGTGCGTTAATGCAACCCACGGTAGCTGCGCTTGCTGAGTTTATGCATACGCTGTCCTGGTCATTGCCCACCATTCCCATTGTGCATAACGTTGATGTGGCGATTCATCAGGACATCGCTGCCATTCAAAATGTATTGACGCATCAGTTGACTCAGTCGGTGCGCTGGGTTGAGACGGTGCAAAGGTTGTATCAAATGGGTTGTGGTCGTATCATTGAATGTGGTCCAGGTAAGGTGCTTACCGGATTAAATAAACGTATTATCGACAGCGTTTCATACTATAATCTAGGCGAAGTCGCGTTATTTCAATCTACGCTTGAGGAGTGTAAGCATGTCTAATCCATTATCAGAAACTTCAACAAAAATAGCCTTGATTACCGGCGCCAGCCGGGGTATTGGTAAAGCCGTTTTAACCCGTTTGGTGGCCGATGGTTACTATGTGGTGGGTTCTGCCACCAGCGAAAAAGGTGCTGCCCAGATTGCTGAAACCATTCAATCTTTATCTGGCAAAGGTCATGGCGTGGTGCTTAATGTTGCTGATCCGGCATCCATCGAAGGGGTCTTGGCGGCGCTCGATAAAAATGGTGGCATGCCCGATATCCTGGTCAATAACGCCGGTATTACTGAAGATGATCTGCTGCTGCGCATGAATGAAGAAAAGTGGTTGAGCGTGATCAACACCAATTTAACTTCGGTGTATCGCATGAGTAAAGCCTGTGTGCGCCCCATGATGAAAAAACGCTGGGGTCGTATTGTCAGTATTGGTTCGATTGTCGGCACCATGGGCAATGCAGGGCAAGCTAATTATTGCGCGGCAAAAGCCGGTGTGTTGGGGTTTAGTAAGGCATTGGCGCGAGAAATTGGTTCGCGCAATATCACGGTTAATGTCGTGGCGCCTGGGTTTATCCAAACCGATATGACCGATGCGTTGAATGAAGATCAGAAAACACAGTTGATTCAGCAGATCCCCTTGGGTAAAATCGGTCAAGGCAGTGATATTGCTGCGGCAGTATCCTTTCTGGTCAGCGAGGGGGCGGGGTATATCACTGGCGAGACGTTACATGTTAATGGGGGTATGTACATGGTTTAAATGAAATTAAACCCCAGATAAATATTTTGCTTGCAACCGGAATGAAATTGACTACACTAAGCACCCAGGAATTGAGTTGTTTCGTATTAACCAAAAAAGGAAAGTATCATGAGTAACTTAACCATTGAAGAACGCGTAAGAAAAATCGTCGTTGAACAATTGGGCGTAAAAGAAGAAGATGTAAAACCTGAAGCTTCTTTTGTTGACGATTTGGGCGCAGACTCATTGGACACCGTTGAATTGGTGATGGCACTGGAAGAAGAATTCGAAACCGAAATTCCAGACGAAGATGCTGAGAAAATTGGCACCGTGCAGCAAGTCATTGATTACATCAAAGCACGTACCAAAAAGTAATTCTTGAAAGAGATGACGAGTAGCCAGTGATAGTTTTGTCTATCCTGGCTATTTTTGTTTGTGTATTATAAAAATGGGAGTGGCTCATGGCTAAAAGACGAGTTGTGGTAACGGGAATGGGAATGTTGTCACCACTGGGCTTAGATGTTAAATCGACGTGGGAAGGTATTGTTGCCGGTAAAAGTGGGGTGCGCCCAATTACTGAGTTTAATGCATCACAATTCAGCGTGCAATTTGCGGCAACCTTGGTGGGTTTTGATCCCACTAAGTATATTCCCATCAAAGATGTTAAAAAAATGGACATCAGCTTACAATATGGCTTCGCTGCAGCAGTGCAAGCCTGGGAAGACGCCGGCATTACCATCACCGAAGAAAATGCCCATCGCATGGGCGTTGCCATTGGTTCGGGTATCGGTGGTTTATCGACAATGGAAGAAAATTTTGATGCTTATTTGAAAGGGGGGCCACGCCGGATTTCGCCGTTTTTTATTCCAGCCTCCATTATCAACATGATTTCCGGTCATATTTCGATTAAATATGGTTTAAAAGGCCCAAACATTGCCATTGTTACTGCTTGTACCACCGGAACTCATAACATTGGTTACGCGATGCGTACCATTGCCTATGGCGACGCCGATGTGATGTTGGCGGGTGGTGCTGAAAAAGCCAGCTGTCCTCTGGGAATGGGTGGTTTTGCGGCCGCGCGTGCCTTGTCCAAACGCAATGATGACCCTGAACGCGCTTCTCGCCCTTGGGACAAAGACCGTGATGGTTTTGTGCTGGGTGATGGTGCCGGTGTCATTGTGTTGGAAGAATATGAACACGCCAAAAAACGTGGTGCCAAAATTTATGCCGAGCTGATTGGCTTTGGCATGAGTGCTGATGCCTATCATATGACCTTACCGGATGGTATTGGTGCCTACAATGCCATGGTTAACGCCATCAAAGATGCGCAGATCGACGTCAGTGCCATTGATTATATCAACGCCCATGGTACTTCAACACCAGCAGGTGATGTGGTGGAAAGCCAATCCATTGAAAAAATGATGGGTGCTTACGCCAAACAAGTGTCGGTGAGTTCAACCAAATCGATGATCGGGCACTCGTTGGGCGCAACGGGTGCGATAGAGGCAATCTTCAGTATTTTGGCGATTCGCGATCAAGTGGCACCACCAACCATTAATCTGGATAACGTCGATGAAGGCTGTAACTTGGATTATGTGCCCCATCACGCCAAGCAGCGCAAAATTGATGTGGCGTTGTCGAATTCGTTTGGATTCGGTGGCACCAATGGTTCGCTTATCTTTAAAAAGGTATAGTCATGGCATTACGTGGCAAGTTCATTACCCTTGAAGGCAATGAAGGCAGTGGCAAAACCACCAATTTGAAATATGTGCGCGATTATCTATTGCGCCAGGGGATTGATGTAGTGGTCACGCGTGAGCCCGGTGGTACCGAAGTGGCGGAGCAAATCCGCGATCTACTGTTGGCACATCCGGCAGAACCGATTGCGGAAGACACCGAATTATTGCTGATGTTTGCTTCGCGCGCGCAGCATCTGGCACAGTTGATTAAACCGATGATCGCACAAGGTAAATGGGTATTGTGCTCGCGCTTTACCGATTCTACTTATGCGTATCAAGGCGGCGGTCGTGGTATTGATCCGGCGCGTATTGCTGCGCTGGAACAGTGGTTGCATGGCAACTTTCAACCTGATTTGACCTTATTGTTTGATCTGCCGGTGGAAATGGGCATGAATCGGGCTCGCCAACGCGCCCTGCTTGATCGCATTGAAAGCGAAGAAAATGCGTTCTTTGAGCGCGTACGTCAGACCTATCTTACCCGCGCGAAACAACATCCACGTTATCGTGTGATTGACGCTTCACAGCCATTGGAAAAAGTACAACAGCAAGCGGTGGATCATCTCGAGCGAGCGTTTTTCAGGATTCCGGCGTAGGGTGGATTAGCGTAGCGTAATCCACCATCTTGTTCTTGGATTTTTTGAATTGGTGGATTACGCTACGCTAATCCACCCTACACAGGAGTTTCTATGATTGAACTATCCAATGTCAGCAAAACTTATCCTGGCGATCCTCCCCATCAGGCAATTGCAGGAATTAACCTGAGCGTCAAACCAAAAGAAATATTCGGTATTATTGGCCGCAGTGGTGCCGGTAAGTCAACCCTGGTGCGTATGGTGAATTTATTGGAATTGCCCACCACCGGTACTATTAGCGTGAATGGGGTTAATTTGTTAACGCTGAATGAGCAACAGTTACGTCAACAGCGTCATCAAATCGGCATGATCTTTCAGCATTTTAATTTGCTGTCGTCGCGCACGGTGTTTGACAATGTTGCATTTCCGCTCGAAATTGTCGGTAAATCCAAGGTCGAGATTGAGCAAAAAGTAACGTCATTGCTGGAGCTCGTGGGTTTGTCCGATCGCCAGCATTATTATCCACATCAATTAAGCGGTGGCCAAAAACAACGCGTGGCGATTGCGCGTGCCTTGGCCAGCGACCCAAAAGTATTGCTCAGCGATGAAGCCACGTCTTCGTTAGATCCAGAAACCACGGTAAGCATTTTGCAATTATTGAAACGCATCAACCGTGAGCTGGGTGTGACCATTCTGCTGATCACTCACGAGATGGAGGTGATCAAACAAATCTGTAATCGCGTGGCGATTTTAGACAAAGGAGGTATTGTTGAGCTGAAGTCGACCGTGGATCTTTTTTCCAAGCCAGAGACCGAGGTGGCGAAGCGTCTGACTCGTTCCGCTTTGCATATTGAACTGCCCAGTCATATTGAAAGTAAACTCGCCAAAGCGGCGCAACCGAATCATGTGCCGGTGGTGCGGTTAACGTTTGTTGGTGAGCAAGTTGAACAACCCATTTTATCGGCAGTATCGGAGCAATGTGGGGTTAAAATCAACATCCTGCGCGCGACGCTCGAGCGGGTACAAGATACGCCGCTGGGCGTGACCGTGTGCGAGCTGATGGGTGTAGAAACGCAAATCGCGCAAGCATTGGCATTGTTACAACAGAAACAAATTGGTGTGGAGGTGTATGGTTATGTCCCAGTTGCTGCTTGAGCCTATTTTAATTGCTACCTGGCAAACGATTTACATGGTGTTTGTGTCGAGTTTTGTTGCCATTATTGCCGGTTTGACGTTAGGGGTGATTTTATTGATCACTCGACCTAACCAGTTGAAAGCCTGTCCTTGGTTTTATCGAGTGTTGGGGTTGGTCGTCAGCATCGTACGATCAGTGCCGTTTGTGATCTTTATGATCGCCATTGTCCCGTTGACGCGTGTTTTGGCGGGTACTTCGATTGGCACTAATGCGGCGATTGTGCCCTTAACATTGGGCGCTATTCCCTTTTATGCGCGCATTGCTGAGGCCGCAATGGCAGAAGTCGATGGTGGCTTGATCGAAGCCGCGCATTCGATGGGCGCAACCGCCTGGCAGATTATCTATAAAGTGTTGATTCCAGAGTCTTTGCCCAGCTTGATTAAAGGCGCGACGTTGACGATCATTGCCTTGGTCGGCTATTCCGCTATGGCCGGTGCCGTTGGTGGCGGCGGGTTGGGTGAGTTGGCGATTCAATATGGCTATCAACAATTTAATATGCCGGTGATGATTGAAACCGTGGTAATCCTGGTGATTCTGGTTCAACTGGTGCAATGCTATGGTGATTATCTGGAAAAAGTGCGTCGTTTGCTCAGTGTGGGTGTGTTGTCGGTGGTATTGATCATTGCCTCGATTGGCGTGGCAATTTATAGCGCCTTACCACAGCAACAAGCCTTGACGATTGGGATCGTCGCCGGTCCCAACCAGCCGATTATGGCGGTGGCGCAACAAGTGGCCAAACAGCAATATGGTCTGAACTTGAAAATCCAGGTGTTCTCCGATTACGTGCTGCCCAATGAGGCGGTCAATAATGGCGACATTGACGCCAATATTTTTCAGCATATTCCCTATCTGGATGGTCAAATCAAAGCACATGGCTACCAATTGACGTGGGTGGGTAAAACTTTTGTGTACCCGATGGGCGTGTTCTCGCGCCAAATCACCAGCCTGTCGCAATTGAAATACGGCGATGTCGTGGCGATCCCGAACGACCCAAGCAACGAAGGCAGGGCGCTGGCACTGTTTGCCGCGCAGGGGTTAATTACCTTGAAGCCGGGTGTGACCATTATGGGCACGCTGCAGGACATTGTGTCCAATCCTCACGGTTTGAAATTTAACACCTTAGACGCCGCGCAATTACCGCGGGTGTTTAAAGACGCGACCCTGGTGGCATTGACCAATGATTACGATGCCGCTGCGGGCTTTAAACCCAATCAGGCGATTTTCCACGAAGGCCCGGATGCGCCCTACGGCAACATCATTGTGGTGCAGGACAAACGCAAAAATGATCCAGTGTTCCAAAAGCTGGTCGATGTGATGCACTCTAAAGCAGTGTATGACGAAACCATCAAGCTGTTCCCCGATGGTGCTGCGATTCCAGCGTGGAAGACTGGTTTTTAAAAAATACTATACTTATTAAAACCGCCTTCGGGCGGTTTTTTTGTCTTGCGATTTCTTTTTGAGCTGCATTTATAAGAAGTTTACTTGAGTTTATCCTAGTTTATCCTAGTTTATCGAAAAACTGGATAAGATCGATAAACTCGCATAAGATTGTTATAAATCAATTATCGTCGGTATTTATGATCATCTCTATCAACACTGCAGTCGAAGTCATTCGCCAAGAGGGTGTCATCGCCACGCCCACCGAAGCGGTGTATGGCTTAAGTGTTGATCCTAACCAGCCAGAGGCTATTCAAAAACTGCTGGCCTTAAAACAACGCGATCCGGATAAAGGATTGATTATCGTTGCTGCCGATATTGAGCAGTTGGAACCGTGGGTGGATTGGTCGCCATTAACATCGCAACAATATCAAACCGTTATTTCTCGCTGGCCAGGACCTTTCACTTGGGTCGTACCTGCGAAACAAAATGTATCAACGGGGGTTCGCGGATCATTTGACACCATTGCCGTACGCGTTACCGACCATCCGGTAATGCGTGAACTCTGTCGCGCTTGTGATCACGCTTTAATTTCTACCAGTGCCAATATCAGTAACCAAAACCCAGCACGAAGTATTGAGCAGGTTGAACAGCAGTTTGGGGTTGAGTTCCCAATTTTGGTTGGTGATTTAGGTGCGCTCAATGCGCCCACCCAAATCCTTGATGTACGAACTGAGCAGAGGGTTCGTTAAATTTTTTCGGGCAGTTTTTTTTGCCTATATATTATCTTCTGCGCTAGAATCTGCTACACTCTCTCCAGCACAACGAAATAGGATGGTTGAGTATGTCACAAGCCAAGGCGATTGCATTGTTACAGCAGAAGGGTGGATCGGGTAAGACCACAACGTCAGTGAATCTGGCGGGGGGCTTGCGCGAATTGGGTTACACGGTAGTGATCGCCGATATGGACAAGGACAAACCTGATGCCTGGTCCTGGACCATCAAAAGCGACACCATGAAAGACATGGCGCAGCAGATTGATGAAAAACAAGCGCGTGAACAGTTGGCGACGTTGAAAAGCCAATATGATTTTGTGATTATTGATACGCCCCCTAATTTCCAAACCGCTGCATTGAAAGCCGCTTTATTGGCGGATTTAGTGATTATCCCTGCAGCGCCCAGTGGTATGGATTTGTCGGGCTTGATGGAAGCCAAAGATTTGGCATTGACTGCCGGCCGGCCTTATAAATTACTGGCCAATCGGGTCTCTAAAAACACCACCATGAGCCGTAGTTTGATGACGGTATTAGAAGAAGATGGCAAAGCGTTTGAAGCGGCGATTCCGCAAAGTGTGAAATTTGTCGAGGCAGAAGCGGCAGGTTTGTATATTGGTGAATATGCACCGGAAAGCGATGCGCATATTCAAGTGCGTCGTTTTGCCAAAGAAGTCGTGGCGTATTTTAATGGCGAAGTAAAATAATTTTTACCCCCACCCTAACCCAATAGGATTACCCCTATGATGAAGGATTTTAGAGCGATGGCAAAACAAATTTCTTTATTTGGTCGTAAGCGTACCAGCGAGTTAGATGGCAGTCATCACGATACGATGACGGAAATGAAAAAAGACGAACTGCTGGCAATGAAACTGGCCGAAATCAACGAAGATGCCAAATCTTCTGGCACCTTACAATCATTGCCCTTGGATAAGATCAAACCTGATCCTAACCAACCGCGCAAAACCTTTCGCAATATTGATGCACTGGCGGCGAGTATTCGTGAGCAAGGCATTATCCAGCCGATTATTGTTACACCCAGACAGCCTGATGGTTGCTATCGCATTATCGCTGGTGAGCGACGTTATTTAGCGGCTAAACAAGCCGAGATGAACACCATTCCCTGCATTATTCGCGACGCTGATGATGCCAACATTGTAATTTTGCAATTATTGGAAAATGACCAACGTGAATCCGTGTCACCGATGGAAGAAGCAGAAGCGTTGCTGAAATTGATTGAAACCATGGGCGTCAATAAAAATGATGTTGCCAGGGAATTGGGTCGTGATGCCGCCTGGGTGTCGATTCGCTTGGGCTTAAAACAATGCAGTGATGATATTCGTCAGATGGTACAGGATGGCTTGATTGAAGATGTGCGCACCTTACATGAGTTGCGCATGTTTGAAAGTGAGCAGCCGAAAAAAGCCAAAGAATTGATGCAGCGCATTCGCAATAACCAGGTGTCGGGTTCGTATCGCCAAGTGATTTCCACTTTGCGTCAAGGGGTTAAAGCGAAGAAGAATGTGCCCGCTGCGGTGCGTAAAGTCGAAAAAATTGAGAAAGTCGGCAAGCATTTATTGGTGCATGTGGCCGGCGGCAAACACCCGTTGCAATTTGAAATTACACCAGAGACGTTGGTACGGTTTTTGGCGAGCGTGACGTACGATTAATTTTAATCATTTTAATAAAGGAGTATTAGCATGCGTCGTAAATGGTACCTTGGCTTTGCCATAATCTTAATCATTCTCGCGGCGTTTCTGGCAGGGCTCCATGATCTACGACTCTTTGGTGCATTAATTATCGTACTGGCATTGATCGCTATTTACGACAAAATGCAGAAAACACACACGATTTTACGCAACTTTCCCATCCTTGGTCATATTCGTTTTTTTCTTGAATTCTTCCGCCCTGAAATTCAACAATATTTTGTGGCGGATGACCGCAGCGAGCGGCCGTTTGATCGTGAAACTCGTACCATCATTTACGAACGAGCCAAAGGTGTGCGTGACACCGTGCCGTTTGGCACTACGCGCGATATTCGTGCCAATGGCTATGAATGGGTATTGCACTCCATTGCACCCAAGCATGTATCCGAAGTCGAACAGCGGATTATCGTTGGGGGGCCGGATTGTAAAAAACCCTATAGTGCCTCACGTTTAAACGTTTCCGCGATGAGCCATGGTGCGTTGTCGGAAAATGCCATTATTGCCCTGAATGCGGGTGCCAAGATTGGCAACTTTGCCCACAATACCGGTGAAGGCGGTTTGAGTAAATACCACCTGATGGGTGGTGGCGACATTATTTTCCAAATCGGTACCGGTTATTTTGGGTGTCGCAAAGACGATGGTACCTTCGATGAAAAAGAATATGTGATAGAAGCTACGCGCGATGCAGTTAAAATGATTGAATTAAAATTGTCGCAAGGCGCTAAACCTTCTCATGGCGGGATTTTGCCGGCAGCCAAGTTGACGCCAGAAATTGCCACCATTCGTAAAGTGCCGATGGGGCAGGATGTGCTGTCACCCCCTGGTCATAGCGCGTTTTCAACCCCGACTGGACTGCTACAGTTTATTGCCAAGCTACGAGATTTGTCGGGTGGTAAACCTGTTGGATTTAAATTGTGTCTTGGTCGTCATAAAGAATTTTTGGGTATCTGTAAAGCAATGTTAGAAACCAATATTTTGCCGGATTTTATCACCATTGACGGCGCCGAAGGTGGCACCGGTGCGGCGCCACAAGAATACGTCAATCATGTTGGTACACCGTTGGATGAAGGTTTGGTGTTCGTGCATAACGCTCTGGTGGGTATTGGCGTGCGTGACAAGATCCGTTTGATCGCCAGCGGTAAAATTGCCACGGGGTTTGATATGATTAATAAAATCGCTTTGGGTGCCGATATGTGTAACTCTGCGCGGGCGATGATGATGGCCTTGGGTTGCATTCAGTCGCTGCAATGTAATGCCAACACCTGCCCAACTGGTGTCGCCACGCAAAATAAACGTTTGATGAGTGGTTTGGTGGTAGAGGAGAAAAAAATCCGCGTTGCCAATTATCATCATGCCACGGTACATAGTTTTAATGAATTGATCGGCTCGATGGGGCTGGCCAATCCCAGCGATTTGAAACCGATCATGGTCAAACGTCGGATCAACCAAGAAACGGTGAAGTCGTTTGATGAGATTTATGAGTATTTGGAACCGGGTGCGTTGTTGCGGGAACCATTACCCAAGACGTACGAGAAACATTGGAAAGCGGCGAGCGCTGCGGCGTTTTAGGAGGACGTTATGATCAAAGTAGTCACCATCGATACCGTTTGTGAATTATTACAAAAACACGGCTTTAAACCTTTTATTCTGGATCTGTTGAAAAACTTACGCGAAGATTTTGCAGCGTGGGATAGCTTTCATAAAATCCCGCGTCCGGCGGCGCATTCGCCCAACGGGGTGATTGAGTTAATGCCGATTTGGAATGATGAATTGTACAGCTACAAATACGTCAACGGCCATCCAGCCAATACTCAGAAAGGTAAGTTAAATGTTGTGGCATTAGGGCAGCTGTGCGATATGAATACCGGTTATCCGTTGATGTTCTCCGAAATGACTTTGCTGACGGCATTGCGTACGGCAGCAATGGCCGCATTAGCAGCACAATTGCTGGCGCGTAAAAACAGCAAAACCTTGGCCGTGATTGGCACCGGTGCGCAAAGTGAGTTTCAAGTGTTGGCGCATCACGCGGCGCTGGGAATTGATACCGTACGTTATGTCGATTTAGATCAACAGGCCATGCAGAAGTTCGCGCATAACCTGGACGATAAAGGGTTAAAGCTAATCGCCTGTCGTACCATTGACGAAGCCATCGAAGGCGCAGACATCATCGTAACGTTGACGGCTGCCAAAAAAGAACAGCATGTCTTGCAAGATCAGCAAATCAAAGCTGGCGTTCATATTAATGCCTTTGGTGGAGACTCTCCTGGCAAGACAGAATTGGATCCAAAAATTTTGACTCATGCTAAAGTGGTGGTGGAGTTTTTTGAACAATCACATATCGAAGGTGAGATCCAGCATTTCCCCTTGGCGCAGGCGAAGAAAATTGTCTATGCCGAGTTGGCAGAAATTGTCAGTGGCCAAAAACCCGGTCGCACCAATGATACCGAGATTACCGTATTTGACTCGGTAGGCTTTGCCATCGAAGATTTCGCGATTTTACGGTTGGTGTATCGTTTGTGTGAACAGTATGGCTTGGGTGAACTGACCAATTTGATTCCGGATATTAAAGATCCGAAAGATTTATTTGGAATCCTTGTTCCTTCCCCCAACTTGTTGGGGGAAGGTTAGGATGGGGGCAAACATACTTGGCGCCGCCATGGGCAACTGTGGTCACACCTTAGGCGCAGAACAAGGCCCAACCTATTTACAAAAACAGTATCCCCGTTGGAATTGGCAAAGCATTATCGAATTTAAAGGTGCGCAACGCAAATTAGCCGCCATTCCTGCCTTGGTGGATTTTTCAAATGAACTGGCCGCTGCAGTATCCCGCGTTGTGCAATCTAAACAACGCTTCTGTGTCATTGGCGGTGACCATTCCTGTGCCATCGGCACCTGGTCGGGCGTGGCTAAATCCTTGTCTAAACCCTTTGGATTAATATGGATCGACGCGCATCTGGATTCACATACGCCCGACAGCTCTCATTCCAAAAACCCCCATGGCATGCCAGTAGCAACCTTATTGGGCCATGGCGATGATCGTTTAACCACGGTTGCTGGACTCAAGCCCAAATTATTGCCAGCACATGTTGTAATGATTGGTATCCGCAGTTATGAGCCCGAAGAGCAGGCGTTATTAACCACATTGGGGGTGAAAATTTATTATATGCCAGAAGTGCAGCAGCGTGGCTTTGGCGTGGTATTACAAGAAGCGCAGCAGTATTTGCTGCAACAGGTTGATGGCTATGGCATCAGTCTGGATCTCGATGGGCTTGATCCCCAGGATTGCGATGCCACCGGTTCAAAAGTAGCGGGTGGTATTCGCTTGCAAGATGCGCTGAGCGCCTTTGCTGCATTGGATAAATCAACGTTGGTGGGTATTGAAATCGCTGAGTTTAATCCGCACTTGGGTCATGCTGATATAACGGCAACAGCGATAGCACAGATGGTTAAGTATTTACAAACCGATGGCAATTGATAAAATCAAGTTTGCAACAACCAATAGGAAACAACATCATGAACAAACCCAAATGTCCTCTAACCACCAGCAATGGTGCGCCGATTGCCGACGATCAAAACAGTATTTCTGCCGGTGAGCGCGGTTCGTTAACCTTTGATAATTTTCGCTTATTTGAAAAATTAGCGCATTTTAACCGAGAACGGCTTCCCGAGCGCGTGGTACATGCCCGTGGTGTGGGCGCTTATGGTACCTTTACGTTGAGTAAAGATTTATCGGATCACACCATTGCCGATTTTCTGCAAGGCGTTGGTAAGAAAACTCCGATGTTCGCCCGGTTTTCCACCGTCGGTGGTGGCCAGGATTCCAGCGATTATGCACGTGATCCTCGCGGTTTTGCATTGAAATTTTATACCACGCAAGGTAACTTCGACCTGGTGGGTAACAATACGCCGGTATTCTTTTTACGCGACCCGAGCAAGTTCCCTGATTTTATCCATTCACAAAAGAAAAACCCGCAGACCAATTTGCCCGATCCAGCGGCGGCGTTTGAGTTCTGGGCCAATTCACCACAATCGCTGCATCAAATGACCATTTTGATGTCGGATCGCGGTTTGCCGTATTCGTTCCGCCATATGGATGGCTTCTCTTCACACACCTTGAGTTTGTGGAATAAAAAAGGCGAGCGCGTCTGGATAAAATGGCATTTCAAAACCCAGCAGGGCATTAAAACCCTCACCAACGAACAAGCGGCAAAAATGCCGGCGTTTGGGGCGCAGCAGGATTTATTTGAATCGATTGCCAAAGGTGATTTCCCGCGCTGGCGCGTGTCCTTGCAAATCATGACGCCGGCACAAGCCAGTAGTTATCACATCAATCCCTTTGATTTAACCAAAGTCTGGCCGCACGGTGATTTTCCGTTGATTGAGATTGGTATGTTGGAATTGAATCGCAATGTCGACAACTATTTTGCCGAAGTCGAACAAGCTGCGTTCGCACCTTCTAATTTAGTCCCAGGGGTGGGCGCTTCCCCGGATAAAATGTTGCAGGCACGGTTATTGGCGTATCAAGACGCGCACCGTTATCGTTTGGGGGTGAACAATGCCCAGTTACCGGTGAATGCACCGCGTTGCCCCGTGAACCATTATCAACGCGATGGTTTGATGGCAGGTGGTACATCGATTGGTCAGGCACATCAAACCGCTGCCGTGAATTTCTATCCGAATGACCGCACCCAAGCCGGTGCTCCCGCACCAATGCCAGAAGTCACTGAACCGCCAATGCCCATCTTGGGTGAGGCGTGGGTAAAAGCCTATGACACGCAGCAAGAAGATAACTTCTCCCAAGCCGGCGCGTTATTCCGTTTGATGTCAGATGATCAGAAAAACCAACTGGCGAATAATATTGCTGGTGGCTTGGTGCATGCCAATGCCAGTATTCAAGAACGGATGTTGGCGCAGTTTGCACAAGCTGATACGGACTATGCTGCTCGGGTGAAGCAAGCGTTAGCACAGCGCTAAAAAACAACCCTCGCGGAGACTGTGTCTGCGCGGGGGCTAGGCTCTGCTTTTTACCTTGAAAAAATAAATACCTGTCCCCATGTATGTGCTTCAGGTTTAGTTAAACAAAGAGAGAGCATCATGAATCAAGGCGATCAGACCCCATTTACAGAACCACAATCAGAGACGCAAGCAGAGCAAACCGCTGCAACCGGTGGTGTGCGTTTTGCTGAGCAGTTGGAGCAGTTAGAAAAAAAAGTGGCAGAAGCTGAAACCAAAGCTACGCAAAATTGGGACAAAGCCCTGCGTGCGGTAGCGGAATTGGAAAATGTGAAGCGTCGCGCAGAGCGTGATGTTGAAGGAGCCCACAAATATGCGTTAGAAAAATTTTCTAATGCTTTGTTGCCGGTGATCGACAGCTTAGAAAGGGCGTTGGAAGTGAAAATAGATGCGCCTGAGATTCAGTCAATGCGTCAAGGGGTGGAGATGACCTTGAAAATGTTTACCGATACCGTCGCTAAATTTGGTTTGGAAATGATTAGTCCTATGGGGCAGCAATATGATCCACACGTGCATGAAGCCATGACGTTGGTGGATAATCCGGATGTTGAGCCTAATACCGTCATGGCGGTGTATCAAAAAGGGTGGCGTTTGAATGGCCGCTTGGTGCGTCCCGCGCGTGTGGTGGTGAGTAAGTAGTGGTATTTATTGGTATGGCTTTTTTGTATTATTGATGTATAATACCACTGTTGTCATAAAAACAGGAGCGTGTGTGTTATGAGTGCGGTCAAAAAAACCATTTCAATTTCTGAGGAAATTGCCAAAGAAGCCAGTGAAATTGCCCCTAACTTTAGTGCGGTCGTTGAAACGGCTTTGGTTGAGTATTTACATCATCATCGTTTAAAAAAAGCAATGAGCAGTTTTGGTGCATGGGCAGATCGTAAAGAGTCCAGTGTGTCTATGGTTAATGAGTTGAGAGCAGAAGGATCACGGCGTCATGCAAACGGTTTTGATTGATACTGATGTCGCAATTGATTTTTTACGGGGCAATGAGTCTACGAAATCGTGGATTGCGCCATTGTGGCAGCAAAGTGCCGCATTTATCAGTATCTTAACCGTATATGAATTATTGTCGGGTGTGAAGCCGAAGGAACAAAAAGCTACGGAGCACTTTATTAGCGCCTGTCGCGTTGAGCCTGTTACCGTTGCGGTTGCTACTTTGGCGGCGAGTGAGTATCAGCAGTATCGCCAAGAAGGTATTACATTGACCAGTATTGATTGTTTAATTGCGGCAACGGCTAAGATCAATAAACATCAGTTAGCAACCCGTAATATCAAGCATTATCCCGATAAAAAGATTTTGTATAAACCGGCTACTTGAAAAACAAAATACCATCCCCACTTAACATTCATACGCAGCAATAAGCGTAAATTTAAAAACTAAGGAGCAAATATTATGGGTAGAATGATTGGAATTGACTTGGGTACCACGAACTCGTGTGTCGCGATTATGGAAGGCGGTGTGCCCAAAGTGATCGAGAACTCAGAAGGTCGCCGTACCACACCTTCCATTGTGGCCGAAGACAAAGAAGGTAATATCATCGTGGGAGAATCCGCGAAACGTCAAGGCGTCACCAACCCAAAAAACACTTTATCTGCGGTGAAGCGTTTGATTGGTCGTACCTTTGACAGCAAAGAAGTGCAAAAAGACATTATCCCAAAAGTATCGTACAAGATCGTCAAAGCGAAAAATGGCGATGCGTGGGTGGAGTTAGGTGGTAAAGAAATGGCGCCACCACAAATCTCTGCAGAAGTGTTGAAGAAAATGAAAAAGACTGCCGAGGATTACCTGGGGGAAGCCGTGACTGAAGCCGTGATTACTGTACCGGCGTACTTTAATGACGCACAACGTCAAGCCACCAAAGATGCGGGTAAAATCGCAGGCTTAGATGTTAAACGTATTATCAATGAGCCCACCGCGGCAGCATTGGCGTATGGTGTTGATAAAGGCAAGGGCGACTCAATCATTGCGGTGTATGACTTGGGTGGTGGTACCTTTGATGTGTCGATCATTGAAATTGCCAACGTTGATGGCGACAGCCAGATCGAAGTATTGGCCACCAACGGCGATACTTTCTTGGGTGGTGAAGACTTTGACCGTTTATTGATGGACTATTTGATTGATGAATTCAAAAAATCCGACGGCTTTGATTTGCGCAAAGACCCGTTGGCGTTGCAACGTTTGAAAGAAGCCGCTGAAACGGCAAAAATTGAATTGTCTTCGACCGAACAAACTGAAGTCAATTTGCCGTATATCACTGCAGATGCCAATGGACCTAAACATTTGCACATCAAAGTAACGCGTGCCAAATTGGAATCGTTGGTTGACAGTTTGATCCAACGTTCGATTGAGCCTTGCAAAAAAGCCTTGGCCGATGCGGGTAAAACCATTAAAGACATCAATGAAGTGATTTTGGTGGGTGGTCAAACCCGTATGCCAAAAGTACAACAAGTGGTTAAAGAATTATTTGGCAGAGAGCCGCGTCGTGACGTCAATCCTGATGAAGCTGTGGCTGTCGGTGCGGCGATCCAGGGTGGTGTGTTGTCCGGTGAAGTGAAAGATGTATTGTTGCTCGATGTTACTCCATTGTCCTTAGGTATTGAAACCATGGGCGGGGTGATGACCAAATTGATCGATCGCAACACCACCATCCCAACCAAAAAAAGCCAAACCTTCTCGACTGCCGATGATAATCAGGCAGCTGTTACCATTCACGTATTGCAAGGTGAGCGTGAGATGGCCAGCGCCAATAAATCGTTGGGACGTTTTGATTTGGCAGGCATCGCAGCGGCACCTCGCGGCATGCCACAAATCGAAGTGACGTTTGACATTGATGCCAATGGTATTTTACATGTGGGTGCCAAAGACAAGGCCACGGGTAAAGAACAGACCATCATTATTCGTGCGGCCAGCGGTTTGTCGGAAGCCGAAGTCAATCAAATGGTAAAAGACGCTGAAGCGAATGCAGAGCAAGACAAAAAGTTTCATGCATTGGTAACTGCCCGCAACATGGCAGATTCGATGGCGCATGGCGTGAAAAAATCATTAGCTGATTTGGGTGACAAAGTATCGTCTGATGACAAAACCAAAATCGAAGCAGCGATTAAAGAGTTGGAAGAAGCGATCAAAGGCAATGATCAAGAAGCCATTGAAGCCAAAACCAAAGCTTTGTCGGAAGCGTCACAAAAAATCGTTGAAATGGCGCACGCGGCTCAACAGGGTGGCGCTCAGGGCGGTGCGGAACAGGCTCAACAAACCGAGCAGCCGCAAGAGGGCAATACGGTAGATGCTGAGTTTGAAGAAGTGAAAGAAGATAAGAAAAAGTAGTCAATCAAAATAAGTAGAGACGCGATTTATCGCGTCTTTATTTTTTTTATTAATGAGTATTACCATGGCCAAAAAAGATTTTTACGAAATCCTCGGCGTTGCTAAAGGCGCGTCCGATGAAGACATCAAAAAAGCTTATCGTCGCCTGGCGATGAAGCATCATCCCGACCGTAACGAAGGCAATAAGGACGCTGAGGCGAGATTTAAAGAAGCCAAAGAGGCGTATGAAATCTTAAGCGACCCACAGAAAAAAGCGCTGTATGATCAATATGGTCATGCAGGTGTTGATGCAGCAGCAGGTGCTGGGCAAGGCCATGGTGGGGGTCGCGGAGGATTCCATGGTGGTGCGCAACAAGGCCAAGGTTTTGACGATATGTTTGGTATGTTCGGCGATATCTTTGGTGGTGGTCGTGGTCGTGGCGGCAGTGGTCAGGCGCAAGCCAGACGCGGTTCCGATTTACAATACAATATGCAGGTCACGTTGGAAGAAGCCGTACATGGCGTCGCCAAACAAATTAACGTCCCCACCTATGTCAATTGCAAAACCTGCAAAGGCAGTGGTGCTAAAAAAGACAGCAGCAAAACCACCTGTAGCACCTGTCATGGCCAAGGCGCGGTACGCATGCAGCAGGGCTTTTTCTCGGTGCAACAAACCTGTCCTACCTGTCATGGTGCGGGTCAAGTGATTAAAGACCCCTGCGATAGCTGTCGGGGTAGTGGTCGTCAACATGAAACCAAAAAACTCTCAGTTAAGATTCCAGCCGGTGTGGATAATGGCGATCGTATTCGTTTAGCTGGTGAAGGTGAAGCGGGTGAACAAGGGGCTCCCGCGGGTGATTTGTATGTGCAAATACATGTGCAGGAACACCCCATGTTTAAGCGCGAAGAAAGTGATCTATACTGTGAAGTGCCGATCAGTTTTACCATGGCATGCATTGGTGGTGAGTTAGAGATTCCCACGTTGGATGGCAAAGTAAAATTGAAAATCCCGGCTGAAACGCAGAGTGATAAAGTATTTAGACTGCGCGGCAAAGGCGTCAAGCCCTTGCGTGGTGGTGCTACTGGAGACTTATTGTGCCGTATCGTGGTAGAAACGCCGGTGCATTTGACCAAGGCGCAGAAAGAGTTACTGCAACAGTTTGAGCAATCGCTGGTCGATGGTAAAAACCATAATCCGAAATCGGCGGGGTGGTTTGAGAATGTGAAAAAATTTTTCAAGGGGTAAAATATGACAGCACTCAATGAAACCGGTAAAACCTATATTCGCCCTTGGGGTACTTATACCACCTTGGAAATGGCTGAGGGCTACCAAGTCAAAAGCATTACCGTTAATCCAGGCGGGCGTTTGTCGTTGCAAAGCCATTTCAAACGCGCCGAACATTGGGTGGTGGTGAAGGGTAATCCCACCATTACCATTGGTGAGGATGCGCGTGAGTATCATTCGAATCAAGCGGTATATATTCCGCTGGAAACTAAGCATCGTTTGGAGAATTTTACTAAACATCCTGTCATCATTGTTGAAGTGCAGGTGGGTGGGTACCTGGGTGAAGATGATATCGTCAGATATGACGATATTTATAAAAGAGCTTAGGAGAACAATTCTATTCCCTCCTCCCTTGCGGAGGAGGGTTTGGGTGGAGAGTAGCAGCAGCGCTTAAGACGCCTGCTCTTCGCCTTCCGCCATCAAATCATGATCATCTAAATAGTTATATAACGTCTGCGCGTGGCAACCCAGCAATTTAGCGATCGAAGCTTTGCTGATGTTGAGTGCTAAATATTTTTTGATTTCTGCTTTGTGTTTATCCAATTTGCGCGATTTATTTTTGCGACCTTTTGGACGACCCAGTGGCAGCCCAGCGACGCGACGGCGTTCCAGCGCATCGGTAGTGCGCTTAGTCACAAAATCCCCTTCGATGTCTTTCACCAACTCTAAAAAGTGAATGGTATCCATCAACGCATCTGGCGTGTAGGTTTGATTGTATTTAACCAGGTGCAGGGCAATGCCTTTATTCGCCATCAGGTCCAATACTTCTAATACTTGTAAGGTAGAGCGAGCCAAATTGGCCGCTTCATAGGTCACCAAAGTGTCGCCTTTTTTCAACTCTTCGTTTAGTAAATGGTTGAGTTCGCGTTTATCCCAGTGGGTTTTGTTCGAGTTCTCATCGACAACCATGGTTTTAATGATTAAGGATTGTTTCTTGCAGTAATCCTTGATTTTATCAGTAAAATCAACGGTATTGTTGTCGAAAGTTGTTGCATACCCATATATACTCATAATAAATGCTCACTTGTTATTTTGGTTATTACTAAGCTTTGTTATAGCTTGGTTATACTAGTTTGTCGCAAAATTAATGTAAAGACTGTTATTCGTTATTTTTAGCACAAAAAAACAGTATTTACGAAAAGAATAAGACGATGCGTTTGCAAGTATACTCAACTTTTACATAATTACTAGTGTTGTTACTGAATTTTTAACGATAATTAATGAGTCTTGCATTAAGGCCAAAACTGCGATAGTGTTACCCCGTATGGTAGGGCAAAGAGCATAACGTGGTGAGAGATTACGCTAAGAAAAAAAGTTCGTTAATTGACGAGGCCAAACGGCGGGTGGGCACAGAGCAGAAACGCGTGTCAACAAAGCGTTTAGCAGTGCCGGCCAAACTTGCTCCCGTTAAACCTAAATCCGTAAAATTGAAAGGTTCTTTGTGGTCTCGATTACCTAAACGAATCAAATCGGCTCTGGTAACCGTTGGCGTTGTGGTTGTTGCAGCCTGGGTGGTTTATCATATTCCGTTTGCACGTATTGGTCAGGCTATTACTGAAAAAACCCACCGTTTAGGGGCATCGCTCCATCATGCTCATCCGGCGCAAACCACTTCAGTGGTGGCCGTAACCGCGGCCAAATCAAAAGTCAATGAATCGGCAGTGAGTACAAGGCCAGCATCAGTAGCACCAGTAGTTGCAACATCCACCGTCGCTGCCACCGCAGCTGCGCCACCAGCGCCACCCCCACCTGTGGAGAAACCCGTGTTTGATTTTTACACGGTATTGCCCTCACGTAATGGTGATGCTTCACATACCTCAGATTCAGATACCATTACTCGTGCAGCAGCCACAACACCCACAGCCAGTGCTGTCGTACAGAGCGCATCTGCAAAAACAGTTGCTAAGCCTGTAGTATTGCAAGTCGCCACTTTTTCCAATGGCAATGACGCTGATAAGATGCGCGCGCAATTTTTGCTGGCGGGGATGAATCCGCGTATCAGTCAAAGCAATGGCCAGTATCGGGTGGTGTTTGGGCCTTTTGCTACGCAACAAGATGCTGATACGATGCGCGCTAAGATTAATAAGGCCAATGTGAGTGGCGTTTCGGTGCAGACGTTAGTCCAGTAAATTTAATTTTGCTTTAAATCGCGCAATATCTTGGCGAAATTGTGTCAAGTCTTGGTAAAAATCTTCGAGTTCTTCGCCGCCCACCAGCAAGCGTTTTTCTTCTTGTAAATATTCGGTAATGTCTTTCGCAGTGCTTTGACAAGCTTTGCGTTGCCAGTTGAATAGGTGTTTAATTGATTTGCCAATCCCCGCCGCCGCAGTGTTACCCACCATTGACGCCAGCCAGACTTCCCAATCCAGATTCAATTGTTGAAACAAGGTTTGATACGCTTGTAGGGTTCCCAAATCGCCACTTACCTGTAATTTATGTTGCTGCAACGCACCTGGCGCACTGGCATGGCGTGCAAAGGCGATAAACTGCTGCAACGTCGCGCGCAGTGTCGCATCGGCATGCGTGTCCGCATTGATGCGCAAATGAATTTTATTACCTACGGGCAAAAATAAAATCTGTAATTTCCAGTCCGTCATTTCCACCAGTAAACTTTTGCCATGTAATGGTTTTAGCAACAGCGCGCTGTCTAAATCCGTTTGCAGGGCTTTATTGATTACTGCTTCAGCGGTGAGCGTGAAAATAGTGTTGGCGATCATAACTTACTCGCATAATGCAACGCGACAATTCCGCCGGAGAAATTCAAAAACTGACAATTTTCAAACCCAGCCTCATGAATCATCTGCTGTAGGGTTTGCTGATCCGGATGTTGGCGAATCGATTCTGCCAAATAGCGATAACTGTCACCATCGCGAGCGATTAGCTTGCCTAAGCGCGGTAGTAATTGAAACGAATACATATCATAAATCGGTTTCAATCCTGGTAATACAGGCTTGGAAAACTCCAGTACCAGCATTTTACCGCCTGGTTTTAATACGCGCTGCATCGATTTGAGCGCCGCAGCTTTATCGCGCACATTACGTAGGCCAAAAGCAATGGTGATGACATCAAAATGATTGTCTGGAAAGGGCAGTGCCTCGGCATTGCCTTGTGCATAGTCGATATTGCCAATAAAACCTTGGTCTTCCAACCGTTGACGGCCGACTTTAAGCATCTCCGCATTGATATCGCATACCGTGATGCGACCGGTATCGCCCACAATCGGCGCCATCAATTTCGCCAAATCACCGGTGCCACCGGCCAGATCCAGCACCCGATGCCCAGGCCGCACGCCACTGTGCAAAATCGCCGCGCGTTTCCACAGGCGATGAATACCCAACGACATCAAGTCATTCATCACATCATATTTTTTGGCAACCGAATCAAACACATGATTCACTAAACCCTGTTTCTTTTCCCATGGTACTTCTTGATACCCAAAATGCGTGGTTTTGTCGGAAGGGCTCATTAGAAACTCACAATTAGCTGCAGTGGCGCTATGGTAACGTGTTATGGTGGGAAAGGGAATAGTTTGACAATGAAGCTTATTCTCAAAAAAGAAATCAAACGCTAATTTTTAAGCCACACCACCCATAATAGGTGTCGTCAGTAAGAAAGGCTGATACCCTGAGCTGTGTTCTTGAGTATAATTACTGTTTTTTGAATCACTACTTGTAGTAGCAAAGGGTGTGGTAGTTGAGTAGACTGTAGCCCTCACCGGCGCTGCGCTCGGCCGACTAGCAGCAGGGTTGGGAGCAGGGCTTGCAGATGCTCTAGTTGCAGAGGATGCAATAGATGCATCAGATCCTTTTCGTACTTTCTGTGTGTCTGTAACAGCAGCGCTGGGTATGGTGGTTGCGTTTCGGCCGAACCAGCTGGTAAGCTTTTTACACCCTTTGGTAAAAGCAGCAACAACAGCGGTGGTGAATACCGCACCTGCAGCAAACACTGTGGCGGCAACAGTAGTTGCAATGGTAGCAGTAGCGCCAACAATTCCAACAGCCGATAACATGGGTACGCCAATAAGTGCGCCAAAACCACCGGTACCTACGATTATGCCTAGTGTAAGACCAACTGCCAATCCAGTGGTAATGTAGGGGTGTTCTTTGCACCAGGCGTAGGCGCTGGGAAGCTTGCTAGAAAACCATCTGGTAAAGGAGCTAGGTTCTTTATCTTTACCATGTGGATTTTCGCTTGTTATATTTGCGTCGCGAAAACTCGCTTCGTTGGTTGACTGTTGTGGTTTTCCAGGAGCTCCCGCTGAACTTTTGCTAGAAACACCTGGAATTGTAGAAGTGTCAGGCAAAGTTCGCGATCTACTCACAGAAAGTTCCTCTGCGGAAGCCGCTGCTGCTAGAGGGGCTCGGTCAGCGGAAATTGCTGATAGTTTTTCAATTGCTTTGTATTTTTTATGGTGTTCTCTGTAGAAAGCACCTGTAATAATAAAAGGATCTACTGGTTGTGGAATGTCTGCTATTTTTTTATCAATTTGTGCTCTGAGATGCCCTGAGATGGTAATGGTTTCAGTATAATATTTCTTATCCTGCTGAGTTGCAGTGAGCGATGATTGCGTACATTTTTCCTCTAATTGTAACAAATTAGCGCTGATTTTATTAAAATTTATTTTTTGGACATCAGTTAATGTTACGCGTGCAAAAAGCAGACTACGCAGATTGAACGAATCATTAGTAGAGCGTTCGGTATAACATAAGACTGCCATACATAACACTTTAGCACTAAATGATAATTGCGGGTCAAGAAACATTTTAAGTTGTTCATCCACAAGTGTAATACGATCATCAACTGTAACGAGATCGGTCTCGATTGCCTCTATTTCAGCAGCTTCCCCCGCAGCGGTTGCGAGAGCTTGAGCTGCTCTTCGCGCTTCTGCCTCAGCTTCTGCTAGAGCTTGAGCTGCGGCCCTTTCTTCTACTTCAGCTTGTGCTCGCGTTGCTTGTAAAGCTGGGGGTAATGATGCTACGTTTACAGCTTGATATCGTCTCTGCTCTGCTTCAGCTTTAACTGCTGCTTCTCTTCTTATTGCTGCCACTATTGCAGAAAAATTGACGCTTATTCTTCCCCTTATATTAGTATCTACGTATAGTGATTCACCCGCTATTCTAGCTACCTGGATCATTGCTACTATACGCAATTGATTGGCATTATAGGCATATTTGGTGGAGGAGGTAGGTCTCAGGTTGATTTCTTGAGTATTTAGCAAATCATTTTGGACCTTGAGGTCTTTAAGTAATTCTATTATTGCTAGAGTTATTCGACCCGCTTCTTCTTGATTGGCAGTGGGTTGCTGCATATACAGATCTATTGTTTGACGAATTCTGCTAATGCGAGTGTAAAAAGGTTGGGCAAGAAAAATTGCAGCCTTGCGTTCTGTTGCGTAAGGATCAGATGCATTCATATCGACTCCCCTCCCTTTTTCTTCTCATTCCAATATTACTTTTAAAGTATACATTATTAAATATAAAAAATCAATATAAATTTAATTATCATATACTTTTTGAATTTAATAAAACGTTAATATTATATATTTTTCGGGAGATTGCTTTAGAGTTGGTGCTTTCCTGTCAAATCCGGTAAAATCAGCACAACGTAAACCGTAGGGAACAGGCGATGTGTCGATTGGTTGGATATGTGGGGCAGGAGCCTTTGTTGTTAGCAAGACTGCTGGAGGCACCTGAAAACAGTTTGATTAAACAAAGCCGTGCAGCGCACAGGGGTGATTTTTCTGTCAATGCCGATGGCGTCGGTGTGGCGTGGTATGACCATTCAGTGGATGATACCCCAGGGTTGTATAAATCGATTCAGCCAGCCTGGAGTAATTTAAACTTGCGGCATCTGGTGCATAAAATCAAAAGTCAGTGTTTTATCGGCCATGTGCGTGCGGCGACGGTGGGGGATGTGAACGTTCAAAACTGTCATCCGTTTGCGTATCGGCAGATGGCGATGGCGCATAATGGCAGCATTCGGCAGTTTGATCGGGTGCGGCGTGCTTTGTTGAATCAATTGAATGATGAGCATTTCAAAATGATCCATGGCAATACCGATTCTGAGCATTTCTTTGCGCTGCTGACCCACTATCTGCCGACCAAAGTTCACCATGCGTGGACACTGGAGCATATGGCAGAAGCGTTTGTTAGCGCTGTGGCCGATGTCAACCGCTGGCAGGCGGAATTGAATGATCACAATGCCATCAGTAAATTGAATGTGCTGTTTAGCAATGGCCATGGCTTGCTGGCGACGCATTATGTGACTGATCAAAAGCAAGATACGCTTTCTTTATTCTATACTCGTGGAGAAACCATTGCACAGACGTTGGATTTGCGCTTAAATAAGCAAGAATCAGCGTGTGTGATTGTGGCATCCGAACCTCTGGGAGGTTCGGACCAAGACTGGCAGGCAGTGCCGATCAACCATATGCTGCTGATACAACCGGATTTGACCATAAGTGTAAAACCAATTCAATAGAGGTTAGGGTGTCTATAGACTGGACCGATCGATTATACTATAGCGGTGTCACCTTTCTCTTGGTGGCGGTGCTTGCGCTGGTCTTTTATGTGATTGTATCCCGTGCCGATATGAGTCAACGGCAGTTGCATCGCTTGCGTTATCGTATTATTTACATCGCCATGGTTGTGGTGGGAGTGGTTTTGGTGCGCGTATGGGTAGAAAATTTCACGCATTTATTTACCATGCTTGGCCTGGTAGCTGCGGGTTTGGTGGTGGCCAACAAAGAAACCATTATGAATTTTACGGGTTGGTTTGTCATCAACTGGCGTAACCTGTTTGCCGAGGGTGATCATATTGCGCTGTTGACTTATGTGGGATACGTCGATCAATTGGGTCCGTTATATTTTAAAATTTATGAAGTCGATATGGAGAGTAATTGCCTTACCGGTCGCACCATACGCATCCCCAATGGCCTGGTGATCAACAACTCCGTGGCAAATTATTCTTCTTCCAATTTGTTGCTACAGGCGTCATTGACAGTGCCCGTTGTACTGGGTGGTGATTTAATGGCGGTGCAAGAAGTCATTGGTGAGGTATTGCATGGCGTGCTGTTAGAGCGTTATCGCAAATTGCCCTTGCCAGAAGCAATGATTTGGAAACGTTATCATAAAAACCTGGCGCATCTGGTGTCAGAAGATCCCATTATTCGCTGGCAGCCGCAATTGGATAAAAAAACCGTGAATGTGGTGATTTATTTTTATTGTTTATCGATGGATCAAGTCCAGATTAAAAATCTTTTTTGGCAGAAGCTACTGCTGCGCAGTCATGAAAATGAAATATTAAAGCATGCGCTAGGGGGCTCTGATAAATGAAACGTTTGCGGATCCTGCCCCAGCCTGATGATGTGACGTGTGGTCCGACCTGCCTACACGCCATTTATCAATTTTATCATCATGAGGTTACGCTCGATCAAGTCATTGCTGAGGTACGGTATTTACCAAGCGGTGGTACCTTAGGGGTATATCTGGGGTTGCATGCACTGCAGCAAGGATTTAATGCCACCATCAATGTGATTAATTTAGAAGTGTTTGATCCGACCTGGTTTGTCGGTGAAGTTAATTTGATTGAAAAACTAAGCGAACAATTGCGCTACAAAAAAAATGCCAAAATGCGCTTGGCGTCCGAAGCCTTTATTGAGTTTCTTCAAAAAGGTGGTGCAGTCATTTCGCATGATATCAGCAGCCATTTGTTGAAAGCCGCTTTTGCTAAAAATATTCCGGTATTGACGGGATTGAGTTCCACTTACTTATATCGTTGCGCGCGTGAAGTAACAACAGAGCAAGATCGTTCTTATTATGACGATGTGAAAGGCGAGCCCTCGGGCCATTTTGTGGTATTAAATGGCTATAAAAGAAATTCTAAAAGCATTGTAGTCGCGGACCCTTATGCGGGTAATCCGCTGGCAGGCAATAGTTTTTATCAAGTACAGGTATCACATCTGATTAATGCGATTATGCTGGGTGCGTTAACCTATGATACGAATTTAATGTTCATTACTCCTAAAAATAAAAAAGGACTATATGCGTAATATTATTGTGGTGGATCAACTGAAAGATTGGCCATTTAAGATTGATAAGCTGGAGGTGATTGGAGCGGCAGATTATCTCAAAGAAGATGTCCCTGGCAGTGGACGGGTGCGGGTGTTTAACTTTTGCAAATCGTATCGCTATCAGTCGCTGGGCTATTATGTGACATTGATTGCCGAAGCCAGAGGCGACAACGCCATTCCTTCCTTAATGGCGGTAGAAGATATTAAGTTGACGTCATTAACGCAGGCAGTGTCCGAAGATTTGCAAGAGTTGATTGATAAATCGCTCAAGAAAATTGTCAGCAGTAAGTTTGTGCTCAGCGTCTACTTTAAACAAAACGTCGCCAAGCAATATGAGCGGCTTGCCAAACAGTTGGCAGATCGTTTCCAAATGCCGATGTTTCAGGTGGAATTTGTCTATCGCAATAAAAAATGGTGTATTCAGGATGTCTCGCCCGTAGCACTCAAAGATATTCCCGAGGCGCATTTGGAATATGTGGAGAAATTTGCCAAAAGTTATTTCGTCACCAAGCGGTTTACCTCCAGTCAACGTGTGACGCAGGAATATGATCTGGCGATTTTGGTGGATGAAAAGGAAGCCGATCCTCCGAGCTGTAAACAAGCACTGGCAAACTTTATTGAAGCGGGTAAAAAGTTTGATATTCGCTGCGAATTGATTACCAAAAACGATTATTCACGTCTGGCGGAATTTGATGCGCTGTTTGTTCGCGCTACCACCTCGGTAGATAATTTTACCTATCGTTTTTCGCGCCGCGCCTTTGTTGATGGGTTGGTGGTGATTGACGATCCGATGTCGATTATCCGTTGCAGCAATAAAATTTTCTTGTACGAAGCATTGAAAATTGCACGGTTACCAACACCTAATAGTCTGGTATTGCAAAAGCGCACCTACAAAGAAAAGTTGGGTCAAGTGACCTTTCCGTGTGTGTTGAAATTGCCAGATGGGTCGTTTTCTAAAGGCGTGGCCAAGGCGCAAAATGTCGATGAGTTTCTGAAGTTGGCGGAAAATTTTTTTACCACTTCAGATTTATTATTGGTGCAATCCTTTGTCCCAACGGATTTTGATTGGCGTATTGGTGTGCTCGATCAGCAGCCTTTATTTGCGGCCAAATATTATATGGCGAAAGGGCATTGGCAAGTGTACAACTGGACCAAAACAGACTCGGTAGATGAGTGGTATGGTAAGACGCAAGCGGTTGCCATTAAAGATGTGCCGCCGGTAGTGCTGGATGCAGCGCTGCGTGCTTCCAAATTGATGGGCAATGGTTTGTACGGCGTTGACATGAAGCAATATCAAGATCAGGTCTATGTGATTGAGGTAAATGACAATCCCAATATTGATGTGGGTGTTGAGGATAAGTTGTTGGGCAAAGGACTGTACGAAACCATTATGAAAAAATTTGCGGAACGGTTGAATCAAACGGGTAATGGCAAATAACAAAGGAGTTGTTATGGCTTATTTGCGATTATTTGAAAAATTTGGCATTGAACTCGAATACATGATTGTTGACCAGCAACGCTTAAATGTTAAGCCAATGGCGGATCAGTTGTTCACAGATGCGTTGGGTGAGCTGGACAGTTATGTCGAACATGGCGAAATCGCCTGGTCTAACGAGCTGGCATTGCATGTCATTGAACTTAAAACCAATGGACCAAAACCAAATTTGCAGCAATTACCCGCATGGTTTCAATGCGAAATCACAGAGATTAACCAACTGCTCAAACCTCATGGTGCGATGTTGCTGCCCGGTGGCGCCCATCCCTGGATGAACCCGTTGACCGAAGCGAAACTATGGCCGCATGGTGATCGTGAAATTTATGATCAATATAATAAAATTTTTGATTGTCGAGGTCATGGCTGGGTCAATTTACAAAGTACCCATTTGAATTTGCCATTTGCCAATGATCAGGAATTCTCACAATTGCACAGCGCCATTCGCGTGATCTTGCCATTATTGCCAGCACTCGCCGCCAGTACGCCATTTTTGGATGATAAAGCCACGGGGTATCTCGATACGCGGTTATCATTTTATGGCGGCAATCAACGCAAAATCCCACAGATCAGTGGCGTGATTATTCCCGAGGTAGTGCACAGTCAGCAAGAGTATCAAGAGAAAATCATGGCGCCCATGTTTCGTGCCATTGCTTCAGAAGATCCAGAAGGATTGTTGCAGCATGAGTTTTTGAATTCACGTGGGGCGATTGCTCGTTTTGGACGCATGGCGATTGAAATTAGAATTTTGGATATTCAAGAAACACCCTTAATGGATGTATCGATTGTTGCATTGATTATAGAGGTGTTAAAAGCATTGGTCGATGAGCGTTGGAGTAGTTGTGTCAAGCAAGAGAGCTGGCATGAGTCAACTTTAGCAACGATGTACCAGCAAGTTATTTGCCATGGGCGTCGTGTCACGCTGGATCAACTCGAATATCTGCAATTGTTTGGCATTAAAGCCGATAAAATGACCGTGAATGAAGTCTGGCGTCAGTTGGCAAACTCAGTATTGCCACAAGACCATTGGGCATGGCCGCAGTTGGAGATCATTTTTACGCAAGGCTGTTTGGCAGAGCGGATGTTAAAACCCTATCAGGTCAATCCAACGCGCGATACGTTAACCACCATTTACCGTCAGTTGGCAGAATGTTTGGCCGCTGGGAAGCCTTATGCTTAAGCTTCTGATCAGCTGTGAACATGGTGGTAATGAAGTGCCTGCGGCATTTGCGCATGTTTTCCCTGCGTCTGCCAAAGCAATATTGGAAAGTCATCGTGGCGTCGATATCGGTGCATTAGCATTGGCGAAAACGCTGGCGCAACAGCTCAGAGCCGATGCTTATGATGACAATACGCTGACCCGGTTATTAATTGATTTCAATCGCTCGTTGCATCATGCCAACGTTTTTTCCGAGTTTAGCCAAACTCTCTCAGAATCGGAAAAACAATCACTGATTCAACGGCATTATTTGCCATATCGTGACACCATTGAACAAACCATCACGCAATGGATTGTCCAAGGGCACGACGTGTTGCATTTGTCGGTACATTCCTTCACGCCTAAACTAAAGGGTGAAGTTAGAAATGCGGATATTGGTTTATTATATGATCCCAAGCGAGCATTGGAAGTCAATATTACTCAGCAATGGCTGAAGCAATTACGTCAACACACTGCGCTTAACGTGCGTTGCAATTATCCCTATCGCGGCACTGCCGATGGCTTTACCACGACGTTGCGTAAAAAATTCCCAACACACTATGCGGGAATTGAATTAGAGACGAATCAAGCCTTATGGCAAAAAAATGCTGCGTTGATTCAACAAACTCAACACAGCATTGCACAAGCCTTAGCGGTAACGTTATGAACCCATGGTTTGTGGTGGTTGCGTAGCACTTGCAGTAGCAGTGGTAGCAGCAGTATTGGTAACCGTTGCAGCCACAGCCGCAGCTGCAACAACCTGAGGTTGAGGTGCCATTACCGCTGGTTGTGAGTCAGACTTGGTGGCACAGCCGTTTAATAACAAACATGCTGCAGCGATGCTGGAGAGGACGAGTAACTTTTTCATAGGTTTCCTTATTGAGTTGAATAAATCAAAGGTATTGTAGCGCATTTCACACAACAGGTCTAGTTTTTGTCATCATTTTTTTAAAGTCATTGAGCTTTGGTTGAATAACCGGTATGATGAACGCCCTGAA
>CANJVU010000019.1 GCA_947478525.1 Thiotrichales bacterium | reverse complement strand
CCTTTGATATACTGACTCCCGCCATGGTTCAAACGGTCGAGGATGCGCTTAATTCTCGACCGCGCAAGATCTTGGGGTACAGAACGCCACGTGAGGTGTTTTTTTCTGACGCGTAATGCTTGTTGCACTTCGCGGTTGAATGGGCGTTTTATAAAGACATGACCCGCTATTGGGGTAAATTGTTTGGCATCAACTTCGCCATCGGCGTGTTGACCGGCTTAACCATGGAGTTTCAATTCGGCACCAACTGGGCGTATTATTCGCAATACGTTGGCGATATTTTTGGAACCCCCTTGGCGATTGAGGGCTTAGTCGCCTTTATGTTGGAATCAACCTTCATTGGTTTATTTTTCTTTGGCTGGGACAAGTTATCTAAAAAACAACATGTCTTTTCTACCTTCTGTTTGGCCATTGGCTCCAGCTTATCCGCATTATTAATTCTGGTTGCTAACGGTTACATGCAACACCCAGTTGGGGCGCACTTCAATTACGCCAATATGCGCATGGAAACCACCAACTTACTGCAACTGTTTTTAAACCCAATGGCCCAAATTGGTTTTGCTCACACCATTTTGGCCGGTTATGTTACGGGTGCTGTCTTTGTATTGGGCATCAGCGCTTACTTTTTATTAAAAGGCCGTGATGTGGAATTTGCCAAACGCTCTTTTGCTATTGCCGCTGGCTTTGGCTTGGTGACGTCGATTATGTTAGCCTACGTTGGCGATGCCAATGGCGTCGCGGTTTTCAAAAACCAACCCGAAAAACTGGCGGCGATTGAAGCAGAATGGACCACACAAGCGGCACCCGCCAGCTTTAATTTGATCGCCTGGCCCGATCAAGCCAAACAGCACAATGACTTTGCTGTGCAAATTCCTGGCGTGTTGGGGCTAATTGTGACGCACTCCAAGAACCAGCAGATTCCTGGCTTGCAAGAACTTGCCAATCAAAATGAAGTAAAAGTACGCGATGGTATGAAAGCACTGACTGCGCTCGATCAAATTCGTCAAGGCAATAACAATCCTGCGGTGATCAACACGTTTAACCAGTACCAAAGCGACCTGGGTTATGGCATGTTGCTGGAACAAATTACGCCAGATGTTGCACATGCTACCGATGCACAAATTCATCAGGCGGCGCAAAACACCATACCACAAGTGTTCTGGGTATTTTGGCTGTTCCGCGTGATGATCGGCGTGGGAGTTTTAATGTTATTGATGTTCGTGGTAAGTTTTGGCATATCGGTGTTTAATAAAGCCCAAGCACCTCGCTGGATTTATCGTTGGGCCTTGTACTCCATCCCATTACCGATCATTGCTTGTCTCTGCGGTTGGTTCGTCACTGAAAATGGCCGTCAACCCTGGACCATCTATGGCGTATTGCCCACCAACTTAAGCTCATCATCATTGTACAGCGGCGATATTATTGCCAGCTTTGTTACCTTCATGTTGCTGTACACGCTGTTGTTTATCGTGGAAATGTACCTGATGTTTAAATTTGCGCGCAAAGGCCCCAGCAGCATACACACCGGCCGCTATCATTTTGAACAATTGCAAGGAGCACACTGATGGATTTTTATAGCACATTACAATGTTTAGGGTGGCTCGCGGTTGGCTTGATGATGTTTATGTTTGCGGTGACCGGCGGCTTTGATTTAGGCGCTGGCATGCTGGTGCCATTTATTGGCAAAACCGATGCGGAGCGCCGCGTGGTAATTAACACCGTCGGTCCGACCTGGGATGGCAACCAAGTGTGGCTGGTAATCGCTGGTGGCGTTATTTTTGCAATCTTCCCGCGGGTTTACGCCGCTTCGTTCTCTGGCTTTTATTTTGGCATTCTGCTGGTGTTATGGGCTTTGTTTTTACGCCCCGTCGCCTTTGAATTCCGCTCCAAAATTGAAACGCAATGCTGGCGTAACTTTTGGGACTGGGCATTGTGCGTTGGCAGCTTTATCCCCGCTTTGGTGATTGGCGTGGCGATTGGTAATTTATTCTTAGGCGTACCGTTCCAAGTTGACCCCATCACTTTGCGTTTTATGTACGGCGCCAACCCCAATGACCCTTCTGCATTTATTGACTTATTAATGTTGCTACGCCCGTTTGCATTGTTAGTTGGCGTAGTCTGCGTATTAATGATGTTGATGCACGGCTCAGCTTATTTGGTGATGCGCACCAGCGGTGTCATCTTGGCGCGCGCCAAAACCGTATTGACAGTATCGGCCATTTTATTGATGCTCAGCTTCTTGGCCGCTGGCATCTGGTTGATGATCACGATGCCGCAATGGCTGGTTAATTATAACAATCATTGGTGGCTCTGGTTTGCACCATTACTGGCTTTTTTGGGTGCCATTGGTGCGGTTCGTTTCAGCCAAAAAAATCATGTCGTCAAAGCATTCAGCTTTAGTTGTGTGTCGGTATTAGGAATTTTAGGCACCATGGGTTACGCGCTGTTCCCTTATATCATGATTTCTTCAACTCATCCTGAACAAAGCTTAGTGGTGTGGAACTCTACCAGCTCTGAACTATCCTTGATCGGGATTCTGGTATGTGCGGTGATTATACTGCCGGTGATTTTCTACTACACCCATTTTGTCTATCGCAAAATGTGGGGACGCGACGTCAAGATGTCGGTAGAAAAAATTGAACAAGAAAATCATGTATTGTATTAGGGAGTAATAAATCATGTTTTACCTCATTTGGATCGTCAGCGCTTTTGTTGCAGTTGGGTTTGGCTTGTATGCTACTTCCAGGTTGGATAAATAAACCACCGTCATCCTGATAACGCGAAGCAGGCGTCAGGACGACGTCAAAAAATTATTCAACATCGAATGGCAGCATTTGCTACAATGCAGTAGATCTGCCATCAACTGTTGAGGTCATCATGCACAAAATTATTTTATTATCCGGAATTTGTTTACTGCTCACGGGTTGCGGCCAAAGCGGCGCATTGTATTTACCTCCGGTGACGCCAACCTCAGCAGCAAAACCACCGGTTGCAACGCCGGCTGCTACACCGCCACCTGCACCCCTAAAAATCACGCCAGTAACTACGGCGCAGTCATAAGCCCCATGAGCCTAAAAACTGCCATTGAACCGTTTATCACCCATCTGCGCACGCAACGACAGTTGTCGGAACATACTTGTCTTAATTATCAACGCGATTTAGAACACTTGGCCAAATTTGCCGAATCGCGCCAAATTGCCGATTGGCAGGCCATCACGCCAAAAATCTTACGTTATTGGGTCGCAAATAGCCATCAAAATGGCTTATCCGGCAAAAGCATTCAGCGTATGTTATCCGCAGTACGTACCTTTTATCGGTTGGGTTTACGCGAAGGTCAATTTACGCAAAACCCTGCCAACAGCGTAACCGCACCCAAAACCGCGCGTAAATTACCAAAAGCACCAGATGTCGATCAAACTCAGCAAATTTTGGATCAATCGCCACAGGATGAATTTGAAGTCCGTGATCTGGCAATGTTGGAATTAATTTATTCTTCTGGATTACGGCTGGCAGAATTGCTTTCAGTGAAATTATATGACATCGACTTTCGTGCCGGCATGATGACGGTGACCGGTAAAGGTAAAAAGACCCGCATGATTCCCGTGGGTGAAAAAGCCCATCAAGCGATTGAAAAATGGCTAGTGATCCGCGAAGCGTTTGCCAAACCCGGCGATATGACCCTATTCATCAGCCACAAAGGCACCCCACTCACCTCCCGCGCGGTGCAATTGCGCATGGCGCGCTGGGGCAACCTTCACGCTACGCAACATCTACATCCACATATGCTACGCCACTCTTTTGCCACGCACCTGCTGGAATCCAGCCATGATTTACGCGCAGTGCAGGAACTGTTGGGCCATAGTGACATCGCTACCACACAAATCTACACTCATCTGGATTTTCAACATTTAGCCGATGTTTATGACAAAGCCCACCCACGGGCGAAGAAAAAGTAATCCATTTAACTGTTAATAATTTTCTTCGTAGGTAAAAATTGCGTCTCAATATTTACTTTTCAGGTAAAAAATGATAGTATATTAAAAATTCTACGGAAATTTCATTATGTCCTTTGTTCAGCGCTTGATTCACTTTCCCACCGATAGCTTTTTCCTGTTTGGCCCGCGTGGCACTGGAAAATCCACCTGGCTTACTCATGTTTGCAAACAGGCGCTGGTCATCAACCTTTTAGACCCTGCAGTCAGTCGAGAATATAGTGCCCGACCTGAACGCTTAAAAGAATTTATCAAGGCGCATCCTGCTAAAAAAGTGGTGATTGATGAAATTCAAAAAGTACCCGATTTGCTCAGTGTCGTTCATGAGTTGATTGAACAAAAATTAGGGATACAGTTTATCCTCACGGGCTCTAGTGCACGTAAGTTAAAACGCGCTGGAGTAAACTTGCTTGCAGGTCGTGCCATTATTCGACACTTGCACCCTTTTTTAGCAACCGAATTGCACACTCAATTTGATCTAAATGCTGCGCTGGAATATGGCCTCTTACCCGTAATTTTGGACAGTAAAAATCCTCTGGAAAAATTACGCGCTTATGTAGCGTTATATCTAAAAGAAGAAGTGCAAACCGAAGGACTGGTGCGCAACGTCGGAAATTTTTCACGCTTTTTGGAAGTGGCCAGTTTTTCTCATGGCCAACAGCTCAACGTCAGTAACATTGCTCGTGAATGCGCCATTTCTCGAAAAATTGTGGAGTCATATTTATCCATTTTAGAAGACTTGCTGCTTAGTTTTACTTTGCCCGTTTTTACCAAGCGTGCTCAACGCGAAATGGTAAGTCACCCCAAATTTTATTTATTTGACACCGGGGTATTTCGTTTTTTACGCGCCCAAGGCCCTTTAGATACCGCCAGTGAATTAGCAGGCCCTGCATTGGAAGGTTTAGTGGCGCAACAGCTACGCGCTTGGATTGACTACCAAACAACGCCGTATATGCTCAGCTATTGGCGCACCCGTGCTGGCAATGAAATCGATTTTATTGTCTATGGCCAATCCACCTTCTGGGCGATTGAAGTAAAAAACACTACTCAGATACGCCCAAAAGATTTAAACGGTTTAAAAGCGTTTGGTGAAGATTATCCAGAAGCCATGCTGCTATTGTTATATCGAGGTAAAGAAAGGCTAAAAAAAGGCAATATTCTCTGTTTGCCAGTGGACAGTTTCTTACAACAACTTAATCCAGAAGTTAAGGTAAATTTATAACCTCTGCACCTCAGGATGCAGTTCAATACCATACGCCTCTTTAACTTTCTGCTGCACAAAGGCAATCATCTCCTTCATATCTTTGGCAGTAGCGCCGCCCAGATTGATGATAAAATTGGCATGTTTCGGTGAAATCCGCGCCTGGCCAATTTGATGGCCTTTTAAGCCTAAACTTTCAATCAAGCGACCGGCATAATCTCCCGGTGGGTTTTTAAAAGTCGAACCACAGCTGGGCTCTCCCGTTGGTTGGGTTTGCGCACGTTTTTCTAATAATGCTTTAATGTTGGCTAAGCCCTCTTCGCCATTACCTGGTTGAAAACGAAAAGCACCAGCGACAAACCACTCATTGGGCGCCAAGCCTTCGGTTTTGCGATAGTGAATAGTGAATTCGCTGGGAGAACGGCGCTTGATTTCGCCCTGACGATTGATGGTGTCAACATATTCGATACGCTGCCAGGTTTCGCCACCAAATGCACCGGCGTTCATCCACAGCGCTCCACCGACGGAACCAGGAATGCCTGCTAAAAATTCGCCAGTGACTAAATTGTTACGCGCGCCAAACCTCGCCACTTGCGCGCAGGAAATACCCGCTTGCGCATACACCAAGGTTGGCTCGATTAATTCCATTTCTTTTAGTGCACCTTGGGTAATGATCACCATGCCTTTAATGCCTTCATCTGGAACCAGCACGTTACTGCCTAAACCGAGCCAGGTAATTTTTTCATCGGCAGGGAGTTTTTTCAAAAATTGTTGTAAATCCTCTAAATCTAACGGCCAATAAAACCGCTCGGCATTGCCCCCCAGCTGCCAGCTGGTAAAGGATGCCAAATTAACATTAGTGTGTAATTGTCCTTTTTCTAAATCGCGTTTTGCACTCATGGCTATTTCGCCCCTTGCTTGATCCATTCATGAATTTGTTTTGGCAACACCGCAATGTCACCCGCGCCCATCACCACCAAAACATCGCCAGCTTTGAGCATGGTGGGCAACAACGCCATCACATCTTCCGCTTTCGGCGCATAATACGCGGTTTTGGGGAGGTGTGACAAGATGCTATTGGCGTTAACACCTTCAAGCGGAGCCTCACTGGCAGCATAAATGTCCATCAGCACCACTTGATCGGCTTGTGATAGTTCGCGAATAAAGTCCACCAGCAAATCACGGGTACGGGTATAGCGATGCAATTGATAAATCAATACTAAGCGCCGCGCTGGCCAGACGGCACGTAATGCTTGTAAAGTTGCACTGATTTCAGCGGGATGATGACCATAATCATCAATCAACGCAATCGTTCTGCCGGCATAAGGTAACTCGCCATAAAATTGATTACGCCGATGCACACCTTGAAAATGCATTAATGCCGCTTGGATATGCACTCGATCGAGCCCGCAAAATAATGCTGCTGCAATAACCCCTAGCGCATTGAGCACATTGTGTTTTCCAGGCAAATTAAGCGTGACTTCAAAAGAAAGCTGTTGCCGATAATGCACCACAAAATGCGTCTGCCAGCCGTCAGCACGCAGGTGAGTAGCGCGCACATCCGCCTGTTCCGCAAAGCCAAAAGTTAATTTCGGCACAGTGATTTTCGGGATCATCGCTTGAATACCAGGGTCATCGATACCCACAATCGCCACACCATAAAACGGCACTTTTTCAATAAAATGAATAAACGTCTGATGCAACAGGTTCAAGTCTTGGCCGTAAGTATCCATATGATCGGCATCGACGTTATTCACCACCACCACGGTAGGATTTTGATGCAACATGGTCGCATCCGATTCATCGGCTTCGGCAATAAAATACTGACCATCACCCAAATGGGTGTTGGTGTTCCATTGCTCGACGCGACCGCCAATAGAAGCCGTAGGATCGGTGTTTGCTGCCAAAAATACACAAGCCATCAAACTGCTGGTGGTGGTCTTGCCATGTGAACCACAGACTGAAATGGCATAATGGTAACGCATCAACTCACCGAGCAATTCCCCTCGACGTAAGATGGGAATATGATGCTGCTGTGCATAAATCAATTCAGGATTATTGGCACTGATGGCCGTCGACATTACCACCACATCAACACCCGTGCAATGCTCGGCATTATGGCCAATATGCGTGACAATGCCTTGTCCTGATAAACGTGTTAATACTACCGAATGTTGTTGATCAGAACCTGATACATCAAACCCTAAACCATGGACCAATTCAGCCAAACCACACATTCCTGCACCACCGATGCCAATAAAATGAAACCGGCGAATCCGCTGCTGACGTAGCGCTGCACACCAGGTGAAAAAGGGACTGTTAGGCTGGTTTTTTGATTTCATTGAGTAACTGCTCACATTTTTTTGCCAATATTACGGTCGCATCTAAACGCGCCAACCGCCTCGCTTGCTGCCCCAATTGAGTCAATGCAGTAAGATCGGTGAGCCACGGTGTTAGCTGTGCTGCCAAATGCTCTGGCGTCAGGTCTTTTTGTAACAGACAAATCCCTGCCCCTTGCTTTGACAGATATTCTGCATTATAGCGCTGATGATCGTCCGCCGCACTAGGTAATGGCACCAAAATCGCCGCCTTACCCATCGCTGCCAATTCTGCCACCGTCAAGGCACCCGCGCGACAGATCACCACATCCGCCCATTGATACGCCGTCGGCATATCGTCAATAAAACTCAGCACTTTGGCTGGCACATTAACTTGCTGGTAATTATCTTGCGTCATCGCCAGGGTTTTTTCACCGGTCTGATGCCAGATTTCAAAATGCCCTGCTGGCAATAATGCCAATGCCTTGGGAACGATTTGATTGAGTGCTGATGCACCCAGGCTGCCACCAACAACCAAAATGTGCAATAAATCAGTAGAGACGCGATTTATCGCGGCTTTATTCACCGCCTTCACAAAACTTTCCCGCAACGGATTACCCACCGTTTCCGTTTTAATTTTCTTATTGGCAAACGCCCCATCAAACCCAGTATAAACCCTTGTAGCAAAATGTGCCAATACGCGATTGGTCAACCCAGCCAACGCATTCTGCTCATGAATCACCAGCGGAATTTTTAACTTACGCGCCGCCAACCCGCCTGGTCCTGCAGCAAAGCCTCCTAAACCAATTACCAACTCCGGCTTACGTTGTTGCATCACCCGCACCGCCTGATGCACCGCACGCCATAAGCGAAATAACGTACCAATATAAGTAAAAAAACCTTTACCGCGTAGCGATGAAATACTCAGAAAATCAATTTCAAACCGAGCTTGCGGTACCACTTTAGCTTCGATTTTATTGGCCGTGCCCAGCCAGGTAACTTGGTGACCTTTAGCGCGTAACGCCTCTGCCAATGCTAATGCCGGAAACACATGACCGCCAGTGCCGCCAGCCATGATCAAGATACGATGGGTTTTCATAAAATCAATCCCACGTCCGCTGACAATGTGTCTCTTTCATCCACAGCGCCATAATTAACGCCAATAAAGCCATCGCCGGGAAGATCCAGATAAAATAATTGAAATTGGCGAAGACCAACTGGCCGGCGACAGGGTGGGTTAAATCAATCAAATAACCAGAGAGTGGCTGAAAGATTAACCCAGATGCTTGTACCGCCAAAGCAATCATTGCAATTGACATACCGGTGTATTGTGGCGCGCTGCTTTCAGAAGCGACTGCGTATGACAAGTCTTGCGCGCTTGACAAAAAACCCAGGCAAAATACGATGACTTCTAATGCGGCCATATCAGCAGATTGACCTAACATGAGATACGCCAACAATGCCAAGGTAACCAACGCTGATAGAATGCAAACCACTTTACGGCGATGCAATAAATCAGACGCCAATCCCAAAACAATGCCCCCAATCGCTGCACCCACAAATAACACTGACATCATCAACGTCGCTTGAAAATGTGAAACATGAAACGCTGCCATCACATAGGCGACACCCCACAACCCACCGAGCAAATTGACCGGGGTGTTCATACCCGCAGTAAACAACCCCGCACGCCAGTTTTGTAGATTGCCAACGACGTGTTTAACCCCTGCCACAATATTGAGTTTCTCACGTTGCTGATGCAATACGTTGAATAACGCTTTCGGGCTTTCCCGCACAATCACCATCATTAAAATGGCGATCACCACGCCTACCAGCAAAAACCATAACAACGCTTGCTGCCATTCAATGTTCTGCAATAAATAAGCCAATGGGTCTTGCGAAGCCAACCCCCCCAACATCCCCAACGACACCACCAAACTGCTCGCCAACCCCCAACGCGCGGAAGGTAACCAATTATACGCAATGCGCATTGCTCCCAAGATGGTTAAAGGGTTGCAAGCGCCTGAGACAAACCGCAGCAACACCGCCAACCAGAAGGGCGCATAACCGAGAAAGCTAATACCTACTACCGACAAGATCACTGACAATACCAGCAACCATTTAGCTGAAAATTTATCGAGCAGGATACCGCTGACGGGAATAAATAACACGTTGGCGATAAAATAGGTTGCAGAAAACCAACCCAGTCGCGTATCCGTGAGGTGGAATCGAACCGTTAAGTCCTGGTTGATGATATTCAAAATATTCATCGACGCGAATTCCATAGCAAAGGCTAAGGAAGCAATGATCACAATGACCCAGGCGTATACAGATGTTAATAATCGTGGCATGGAAATCCTCACGCTAAAAAGGTTAATAAGGCTTGCGTCAATTCCGCAGGCGTTTCAAGACTGGGAATATGCGCCGACTCCAGTGATATCAAAGTTGAAGTGGGAATCTGCCGCGCCATATACTCTGATTCTGCCGGCAACGTTAATAAATCCTCTTTACCATAAATCACTAACGTGGGTGCAATGATCTTATGTAAGTGATCTCGATTGTCAAACTGCGCTAAGGCACGCAATTGTCGTTGATAATCGCACAGCGATTGCGGGTGTGGGTTGGCCAGACACATTTCAATAAATCCTTTATAACGACCCGGTTGGGTCAAAAACCTCTCACCCAAGCACCAGGTAATGATCGATTGAATGGCCACCGTTGGATCCGCTACATTTTCACGAATGGTTGCAATCATTTTCATTGCCAAAAGCATGGCCTGACGCCATTTTGGACTGGTTGTCAACAGCACCAATTTGCCAATTTTATCGGGATAACGCACGCCAATCCGCTGCACGATATTGCCACCCATCGAATGCCCCACAAAGTGTGGATTCCTTAATCCCAACGCAGTAGCCAATGCCGCCACATCCTCCGCCATTTGATCGATGGTTAATGCAATGCCATCATCATGGGTGCGGCCAACACCTCGGTTATCAAAAATCAAGACGCGATATTGTTTGATCAGCGGTTGCAATATCGACAACCAGGCTTGATGATCGGCGGCCAATCCAGACACCAACACCAATGGCTGACCCTTGCCATGGAGTTCATAATAAAACTGCGCGTTGTTGATTTGAATGGTGGGCATCATTATTCCCTAAATTACCAGAAATCTAAAGTGATGTCATTATACGCGAATATTCACACTCTCAAATTGCTTTTTCAAATACTTTTGCTATGCTGCATACCGCAACCATAAGGAATGTTATGTTAAAGCGTCGCTTCTCACCTCTTCATTTATTATTTTTAAGTATCAACGGCACCATCGGATCGGCATGGTTATTTGCCCCCCTCTACGCGGCAAAGCTCGCAGGGCCCGCCGTCATCTGGGCATGGATTTTCTGCGGCTTGGCCACCTGCCTGATTGCACTTACTTTTGCTGAGTTATCGTCGATGATCCCCGTTGCGGGCGGCACAACGCGATTCTCACAACTGAGCCACGGCGTTGTTACTGGTTATATCATCAGCTGGATTTCTTGGCTGTCCTGCGTCACTATGGCACCGATTGAAGTACAGGCGGTGTTGCAATACGCTTCCACTTATTTTCCCAGCCTGATTTATCAAGTCGGCAGCACACCCGAACTGACCCACTGGGGTTTGCTCTGGGCAGTAGTGCTCATGCTGGGATTAAGTTTTGTTAACTTCAACAGCTTTAAAGGATTAATTCGCTGGAATTTTGTATTATTCTGGTTCAAGGTGCTGGTCATTCTCGCAACCATTGGCTTAATTATTCACACACGCTTTGTCCCCAGCAACTTTAATGGCATGCACGTATTTATGCTCACCGGCGACTGGCATGGTGTACTTGCGGCGATTGCCACGGGTGGCATTGCCTTCGCCTTTACCGGCTTTAAGCATGGCGTAGAGTTGGCTGGCGAAACCAAAAATACCCAATGGGCGATTCCTCTGGCCATTTTAGGTTCGGTAGTGATTTGCCTGTTGTTATATCTTGGCTTACAAATTGCCTTTATCGGTTCATTATTGCCCGCCAGCTTCAGTCAAGGCTGGGCACATTTATCTTTCAGTGGTGATGCCGGACCCTTTGTGGGAATTGCCGCTGGCCTTGGCCTGATATGGCTGGTGAAATTCTTATATGTTGACGCTGCAGTTTCACCACTCGGCGCCGGTTTGATTTATACCACTTCTACTGCTCGGTTGATTTATGCCATGAGCCACAATGGTTACCTCCCCAAAATATTCACCAAAGTTAATAAAGAATCGTTACCCATTGCCGCCATTGCGCTGAACTTTGTGGTGGGCATGTTCTTATTCCTGCCATTACCCGGCTGGCAAATCATGGTCAGCTTCCTGGTGTCAGCCGTCGTTATTTCCTATGCGATGGGTCCGATTAGCTTGATGGCTTTACGCAAATCGCTGCCCAATCGCCACAGACCTTTTAAACTGTGGTTTGCACACCCTTGCTGCTTACTGGCGTTTTATTTCTGCAACCTGATCAGCTATTGGACTGGATGGGATACCTTGTGGCGCCTGGCGATTGCAGTACTCATTGGCCTGGTGATTTTACTGGTGGCGGTCGTTCGTGGACGCACCCCTCGCCAGCAAATAGGAATGCGCGCCTTGATCTGGTTAGTGCCTTATCTGGCAGGATTGGTGGTGATTGGCTACCTGGGTAATTTTGGTGGTGAAAACATTATACCGTTTGGTTATGACTTCCTGGTAATCGGCATTTTCACCGTGGTGATTTTCTATTTGGCACTGCTAACCCGCCGCCCTCATATTGATGAGCAAGAAATTGTGGCTATGGAGCAGGCTGAATAAAGCATCATGAGCAAAAAACTTCTTAAATCTACCGCCCTAATTGGTTTCATGACCCTGCTGTCGCGTATTTTAGGTCAAGCACGGGAAACCGTATTTGCCGTAGTTTTTGGCGCCACAGCAGGGATGGATGCATTTCTGGTTGCATTCAAGATCCCTAATTTTATGCGGCGTTTGTTTGCCGAGGGCTCTTTTTCGCAGGCGTTTGTACCGATCTTATCAGAATATAAAACCAAATGTTCAGAAGAGGAAATGCGTGATCTGGTACAGCATGTGGCGGGAACCTTAGGCGGAATCTTGCTGGTGATTTCCTTGTTTGGCATGGTTTTTTCTTCCTTGTGGATCATCGTATTTGCACCGGGTTTTATTCATGAACCCGCCAAATTTGAGATGGCATCGACCATGTTACGCATTACTTTTCCGTATATTTTCTTTATTTCGCTAACCGCACTGGCCGGTGGCGTGATGAACTGTTTTGGTAAGTTTTCAATCCCGGCGTTCACCCCAGTATTATTAAATGTATGCATGATTGTGGCAGTATGTTTCTTTGCTAAAGATTTTCAAAACCCGATCATGGCAGGCGCGTGGGGCGTATTTGCTGCAGGGATTGTGCAATGCGCGTTTCAACTGCCGTTTTTATATCACTTGAAAATGCTACGTTGGCCGAAATGGGGCTGGAACCATCCAGGCGTACAGCGCATCATCAAATTGATGATCCCCGCACTTTTTGGCGCATCGATTGCACAGATCAGTTTACTACTGGATACTGTATTCGCCTCATTCCTAAAAACTGGTAGCGTATCTTGGTTAAATTACTCTGACCGACTGATGCAATTTCCCCTGGGCATTTTTGGTATTGCGTTATCGACTGCAGTATTGCCACATCTCTCCAGAAAATATGCACAGCAAGATCACGACAACTTTAACCGCTCGCTGGATTGGGCCATGCGCTTGGTGTTAATGATGGCACTTCCCGCATCGGTAGGCATGATGTTACTGGCAGGGCCGATGGTTATTACACTATTTCAATATCGCCATTTTACGCCACTCGATGCTCAAATGAGCGAGTATAGCCTGATGGCATTTTCTTTCGGCCTGATGTTTTTTATTTGGGTTAAGGTATTGGTGTCAGCCTATTATGCTCGCCAAGACACTCGTTCACCAGTACGTACCGGGCTTTATGCCATGGGCGTCAGCTTTATCATGAACGCAATTTTGATCTGGCCACTGGGACAAACGGGGTTAGCACTATCGACCTCGATCGCCTCTTTGGTCAACTGCGCCCTATTGTTTTTCAGATTACTACGCCATGATATTTACAAACCGATGCCAGGTTGGATCAGAGTGTGGCGTGCCGCGATTATTGCCAATATCGTGATGGCAGCACTATTATGGTATCTCAAAGGTAACTTTGACCAATGGATTCACTGGGATATTTTCAGCCGAGCCTGGCGTTTAGCCATGTTGATTAGCGTTGGCGCTATTGGTTATCTTGGGTGTTTGTGGCTATGCGGCATCCGCAAAAAGGACTTTATTTTTTAGTCTGATTTTTTCTCAATGTCGTAATTTTTACCCACATAATATCCGCCTGCAGCACCGCCACTTACCAACAGCAGATCACAACCAGAAAGGCTGATAATGACAGAAACCACAACTAAAAATAAACATAATTTCTTTAACACCAGGAGCTCCTTGTTCTCTTTATAACTCGCAGTATAGTTGAAAAAACTTAAGGCCACCTTATAAAATCAATTGCACACACCCCTCTTTTCTGGTATCAATAGTGGCTTGAATTTTTAGGAGTGGCGTTTTATGAGTGAAACTTTAGGATTACAACCATTCAAACCGTATAAACCCGCTAAAAACGAAGTATACATGAATGAGAAACAGCTGGAGCATTTTGAAAGCATTCTTAATAATTGGAAGTACAGTTTGATGGAAGAAGTCGATCGCACCGTCAACCATATGAAAGATGAGGCGGCGAATTTCCCCGACTTAAGTGACCGAGCCACCCAAGAAGAAGAATTTAATCTGGCATTGCGGGCACGCGATCGTGAGCGCAAACTGATTCATAAAATCAACCAAACACTCGAAACCATTCAAAGCCAAGACTATGGCTTCTGTGACTCCTGTGGTGTGGAAATTGGTATTCGTCGCCTAGAAGCACGCCCTACCGCCACACAATGTATTGACTGTAAAACCCTGGCCGAAATTAAAGAGAAACAGCTATTCAACTAACCAACATGGATGTCATCACTCCCGATAATATTGAGCCACATGCGCGCAACATTATTGAAAAATTGCAACAACACGGTTTTTCCGCCTATGTCGTCGGTGGCGGTGTCCGCGACCAAATGGTTGGCATAAAACCTAAAGATTTTGACATTGCCACCGATGCCCACCCCGAGCAAATCAAAGCCTTATTTGATAACTGTCGTTTGATTGGCCATCGCTTTCGTTTGGCGCATGTTTTTTTTCGTCGCCACATTATCGAAGTCGCCACCTTTCGCGCAGGACATGATCAAACCAATGATGAGAAACTTGCCAGCACCCGTCAAGGCATTATTGTGCGCGACAACGTTTATGGCACCTTAGCGCAAGACGCCATTCGTCGTGACTTCACCATCAACGCGCTCTATTACGACCCGGTTGCCGATCACATTATCGACTTGGTTGGTGGCGTTGAAGATTTTGAAAAAGGTCTGGTCAAAATTATTGGCGACCCCCTCACTCGTTTGCAAGAAGACCCGGTGCGGATTCTACGCGCCATCCGTATTGCCAATAAACTAGGCTTTAACATTGATACCGCTACCGCCAAAGAAATTCCTGGCATCGCGCCTCAATTGGTACATATGCCGCCTGGGCGCCTATTTGACGAGTACACCAAGTTATTTTTACATGGCCAGGCGATGCCCAATTTTAATAGCTTGCGACAATTCAATGTATTACCCCATTTGTTTAGCAACATTGAAGCCTGCATGGCTCATCCGCAAAATGCGACATTGATTGAATCCGCATTACTCAATACCGATAAACGCCTGCAGGAAGGAAAAACCGTTAACCCCGCATTTTTATTGTCAGTACTGCTATGGCCAATGCTACACACCCACCTGACACAATTACAAAATAACGAACCCAGCGTTAATCATGCCTATTTATTTGCACAGGCCGTTGACCTTACTTTGTCGCATCAAGTAAAACACATCGCTATTCCACGACAATTTTCTGCGGTGATTCGGCAAATTTGGGCATTGCAACATCCGCTGGAACAACGCCACCCAAAACGCATTGAACCCTTATTAACCAACCAACGTTTCCGCGCCGCCTATGATTTCTTGTTACTGCGCGGCAACAGCGGCGAAATATCGCCTGACGCAGGCGAGTGGTGGACGCAAATCCAAACCGCCAATGCAGCGACGCGTACTGAGATGATCGCAGGACTCAATACAATTGTGGTATCATCTGCCACTAACAAGAAACATAGACGCCGACGTAAGCCAAAGCGTACGTCCGATTAAGGATACCGCATGACGCTTTCCAACTGGTCCGAACTCCAACACCACCACCAGTCAATGCAATCTACTCAAATTCATGATTTATTTGCTACGCAACCAGATCGAGCACATCGTTTTTCCCTCGCCGCAGCAGGGTTATGGCTAGATTATTCAAAAAACCGGATCACTTCAGAGACCATGACATTACTATTCAAACTGGCTCAACAAAGACAATTATCCGAAAAAATTATCGACATGTTTAGTGGCAAAATCATCAATCACACCGAGCATCGCCCTGCCCTACATGTTGCCCTACGCGCACCCGAAAACCATTCAGCGATGTTTATTAATGGTAGCAATGTGATGCCAACAATTCACCAACAACTGCACAAAATGCAGCAATTGGTGGAGCAAATTCATGGGGGCCAATGGCTGGGGTATTCCGGCAAAAAAATCACTGATGTCGTGAATATTGGCATTGGAGGCTCTGATCTGGGTCCACGCATGATAGTACAAGCATTGCAACCTTATCATTTAGGAGTAGTGCACTGTCATTTCGTTGCCAACGTCGATGGTGCCGATATTTCCAGAACCTTGCAAAATTTAAATCCTGAAACCACGCTATTTATCGTGGCATCGAAATCTTTTACCACTCAAGAAACCTTGATAAATGCTGAAACCGCACGGGATTGGCTGTTAAAACATGCTAAAAAACCCGCAGCGGTCAGCAAACATTTTGTCGCGATTTCCAGCAAACCAGACAAAGCCAAAGCCTTTGGCATTGATCCTAACAACGTCTTTGAAATGTGGGATTGGGTTGGCGGTCGTTATTCGCTATGGTCAACCATTGGCATGCCGATTGCCTTTTCCATTGGCATGGCAGGGTTTCGTGAATTACTCGCTGGCGCACACGCGATGGATCAACATTTCTTGCACGCACCGCTTGAGCACAATATGCCCGTTATTTTGGGTGCCCTGGCTGTCTGGTATGTGAATTATTTTAACTGTCAAAGCCAAGCGGTGATTGCTTATGATGAATCGCTATCACTGCTGCCGAATTATCTGCAACAACTTGATATGGAAAGCAATGGAAAGTCCGTTACTCAGCAAGGTGTTGAAGTACAGCAAGCCACCGCACCGATTTTGTGGGGTGGTGTTGGCACCAACGGTCAGCATGCGTTCCATCAGCTATTACATCAAGGCACGGTATTGGTTCCCGTTGATTTTATTCTGCCGCACACCAGCCACTATCCGATCGGTGACCATCATGCGGCACTGTATGCCAACTGCCTGGCACAATCACAAGCCTTAATGCAAGGTAAATCCTTATCAGAAGCCGCAGAAGAGTTACGCAATCAAGGCATGAGTGCCGATCAGATTGCAACATTGGCACCACATAAAGCAATCCCTGGCAATAAACCCAGCAATACCCTGATGATGGAAAAACTGACACCGAAAACCCTGGGGGCATTGATTGCACTGTACGAACACAAAGTCTATGTGCAAAGCGTGTTATGGCAGATTAATGCGTTTGATCAATGGGGCGTGGAACTTGGCAAACAGCTAGGCACACCGATCTTTGAGCAGCTGATTGCCAAAAAACCCAACGCGCTGAAAGTTGATTGCTCAACCCAACAGCTGATTAAACGCTTTCACGCCAAAATAAAACCCTGGGTGATCATCGACCGTGATGGCGTAATTAATCATGATTCTGATGCGTATATTAAAAACCCCGATGAGTGGCAACCGATCGATGGCAGCCTCGAGGCTATTGTCAAACTTAATCAAGCGGGCATTACCGTTACGGTAGCAACCAATCAAGCCGGTCTGGCGCGAGGGTTATTTGATGAAATCACCCTACAAGCCATGCACGATAAAATGCATCTCTTGCTGAAACAGCAAGGCGGTCAGATTGATGCAGTAGTCTTTTGCCCACATCATCCCGATCAGTACTGCCATTGCCGCAAACCCAACCCTGGCTTACTACAACAATTGTCGGAAAAACTCAATTTATCATTAGCTCATGCAGTGTTTGTTGGCGACAGTTACAAAGATATTGAAGCAGCCAGACGCGCAGGCGCTCGTTTTGCGTTAGTCAAAACCGGTAAAGGTGAAAAAACTTTAGCCATGCATCCGGAATTGTTAGAGATGCCTGATGTGGTGTATGATTCTCTGGCGGGTTTTGTGAAAGCTTATTTGGAAAAATTATAATGGTTATTTTGCGCTCTATTTTATGGTACCTCGTGACAGCGATTACTACGATCATTTGGGGCGTATCGGTTTACCTGGCGTTTATTTTTGGTTACCGAGCATCGATGGCTACTGCAAAATCTTGGTGCAGCGTGACCGTGTGGCTAACCCGTTGGATCTGTGGCATTCGCTATGAAGTCATCGGACGTGAACACTTACCGAGTGAACCGGTGATTTTTTTTAGCAAACACCAGTCCGCGTGGGAGACCTTTTCATTCTTAACACTTTTACCCACCAACTGTTTTGTGTGTAAAAAATCTCTGTTGAACATTCCGTTTTTCGGCTGGGGCATGCGCATCACCAAACATATCGCCATTGATCGCTCAGAAGGCATCAAAGCGTTAAAATCGGTGATTAAAGAAGGTAAAAACCGATTGTCGCTGGGCATTTCCATCGTTATTTTCCCCGAAGGCACACGCGTAGCGCCCTATGAGCACCCTATATTTCACAAAAGTGGCTCCGCACTGGCCAAAGCCACTGGCGCACCAGTGATTCCCATCGCACATAATGCTGGACAGTGTTGGCGGCGTAACAGTTTTTTAAAATACCCCGGAAAAGTCACCGTAGTCATTGGCCCTGCTTATGACACCAAAGGAAAATCGGTCGACGAGATTAACGATACCATGTATGCTTGGATCAAAGAGAACATGGAAAAACTGGAGGGTAAAGCGCCATGATAGACCCTAAAATCTTCGATGATATTGCCAAAAAATGTGGTGATGCCCTACCACCTGGTGTTAAAAACTTACGTCACGAGTTGGAAAAAAACCTCAAGGCTGCACTGCAAGCGACGTTTGCCAAATTAAATCTGGTCACACGGGAAGAATTTGATTTACAAGTAAAATTACTCACCAAAAGCCGAGAACAACTGGCTGAACTGGAAAAACGCCTGGCTGAATTGACGGCGAAGTAGCCATGAAATACACCACCACCAAAGCAGACCTCATGCTGCTGATTGCCACTGCCTTTTGGGGATTGACGTTCCCACTCATGCAGGTAATCATCACCCAAATTGCCCCTGATGTATTTGTATTTTATCGCTTTATGGTGGCTGCTTTGGTATTTTTACCCTTGGTATGGCTGAGCTTTCATAAAACCTCAATGCGCGTTTTATTGATAGGCATTCTGTTGGGCGCGTTCAACAGCATTATTTATATTTGTCAAACCACTGGTTTACAAACCATCGATGCGCCACGTGCCGCCTTTATTACCGGCGCTTCAGTGGTTATGGTACCCTTTTTATTACCGTTGCTGCGGCTGGGCAAACCCCTCACGTCAGATCTGTTTTTTGCTTTTTTGTGTTTGTTAGGGCTGTTTATTTTAACCGGCGCCAGTTTTCATAGTTTGCGTAGTGGCGATTTCTGGGTGCTCATCGGCGCCGTATTTAATGCCATTGCGATTGTCACCATTCAATGGATTACGCCAAAAATCTCCCAATACCGACTGTTGGTCTTTTACCAAATTGCGTTTACCTTGCCAGCAACCATTTTGATCGGCCATCATTTAAATTTTGCACCCATTTTCAATCCCATCGTGTTAGGGGTGGTGTTATTTTGCGGGATTTTTGCCACCAGCATCGCGTTTTTTATTCAAGTCAAATATCAGCAACATACCTCCGCCCCTAAAGCGGCATTGATTTACGCATTAGAACCCGTTTTTGCACTGGTCTTCGCTTGGTTGATCAGCCACAACGGACTATCCATACACACCCTTATCGGCGGTACCATTATGCTGCTGAGTATTGCATTGCCGGATGGGATTAAACTCTATCGGCTGAAACACTGGCAAAAAAATGCCCGGAAAAACCGGGCATCATCAACTTAACCTGCAACTCAAGCGGCAGGAGCTGCCCCTGAGGATACACCTGACTTTTGGCCTTGGCTGCTACTACTGAATGATCCAACCGCAACTCGGTGTTTATTGCCCGCATTCGTAGATTCTTCAGCAACTTTTACCACATGCAACAATAAATCAATTGCACCTTTCAACGTTGCTGGGCTTGTTGATTTATTAAGCACATCAACCACTGCATTTAACAATTGTTTCTGCTCTGTAAATCTTTCAAAATCAGCTGCCAACTTTTTGACTTCTGAGGGAACATCTGCTTTACCTGAAAGTGCATCTACATGCTGCTGAACATTTGTTAAAATTTTTATAATGTCAAGCAAAAATTCTCGAGTAACACCACCTGATGCAAGCTTTTCAAAGGCTTCGTTCAGCTGACTAACAACCTCTCCCCCCATTGACATAACGCTCTCCTCTCCTATCCCATAATATCATCTAGTTCGTCTTTGATATCTTGCGCAATAAACTGCAAGATGTCACGATATCTTTCCAGCACTTTTACACTTTCTTCGTACGAGTACGCACCTGAAAGCTGTTCTTTAATCGCTAACAACAAATTCTTGCGATAGAGCTTTAATTGCAGTTCTTTTTCGCGCAGCTCCAACTCTTTTTTCTTGAGCTGAAGCTCCTTGCCTTTCAGCGATTGGCTAAAGGACTTCAACCTTTCTACTTGCTCAGCCAACGGTTTCCCAGCACTGAACTGCTCATCAAAATCCATCGCTTCCATCGTGGCTCCCTTATTGGAGGGCTAACCAAATACCTAATATTCAATAGCCCATTGTCACATATTTTTTTGTTAAAGTCAACTACTTTTAATCAAATAAAAACCTAATGTTTTTTAAATAATCGTTCTTTCTGTCTTTGCCAATCTCGATCTTTATCCGCTGCGCGTTTGTCGAATTTTTTCATACCCTTAGCCAACGCAACTTCAAGTTTCACCTTATATTTTTTCCAATATAAAGTCAATGGAATGATGGTGTATCCCTGCTGCTCAACTTGTCCCATTAATTTATTCAACTCGCTGCGATGCAATAATAACTTACGCGTGCGTGTGGGTTCGGCCACATAATGCGTGGAAACCGTATTAAGCGGTGTAAAATGCGCGTTCAGCAGCCATGCCTCGCCATTGCGAATGATCACATGCGCGTCCGCCAGCTGCGCGCGACCCGCCCGCAGGCTTTTTACTTCCCAGCCTTGCAGCATCACGCCCGCTTCATACTTTGCTTCAATCTCATAATCATGCCGTGCTTTACGGTTTACCGCTACCGTGCCCACCGCCATTGCTTTCTTTTTTGCCATAACACTTCAATAAAGTTTAATTTACCAGTACAATAGCTCTTATTTTAACACTATTTTTTGGTAAAGTATGCAAAAGGTCTCACGTCACGCGATTGTTCCTTACTCAGCACAGTTAATGTATGATTTGGTCAATGACATTAACGCGTATTCACACTTCCTGCCCTGGTGCGCCCACGCTGAAATTCACGAAGCCAACGCCGAAAGCATTACCGCCAGCATGGATATCAGCAAAGGTGGCCTGACCAAGCGCTTCACCACGCGTAACGTACTAACCCCCTTTACCCGCATTGATATGTTGCTGGTGGAGGGTCCCTTTAAGTATTTGCAAGGCCGCTGGGATTTTACCCCGCTCAACGACAACGCCTGCAAAATAGAATTTCATCTAGAATTTGAATTCACCAATACCATTATGCAAATGTTGCTGAATTCAACCTTTCAACATGCGGCAGGTACTTTGTTGACGGCATTTTGTGATCGCGCCAAAGAATTACATGAAGCTCAAATACCATGATTTGTGTTGAAATCGCCTTTGCCCTACCTGACCGGCAAAAAATTATTGAGCTATCGGTATTGCCAGGCACTACGGCGCAACAAGCGATTGTACAATCCAACCTTCAGTCATTTTTTCCCGAAATAGATTTAGCATTACTGCCATTGGGTGTATTCAGCCATAGTGTCGAAGCAGATTACCTGGTGCAATCGGGTGATCGCATTGAACTGTATCGTCCGCTCAGCCGCGACCCCAAAGAAGCACGCCGCACGCGGGTTAAACGCAAGCCAAGAAAAGGCTATCAATAACCACCAACTCTATGAAGCCGAAAGGCTCGGTGATATTTTCAATGGCGCCGGTGGTTGATAATCACCATCCATACGATCCAGCAAACCATTTTTAAAATAAATCACCAACTGTTTCTGTACCCGTGGTTGATAATCTTTTTCATTGGTGTAGATATAATACCAACTATTCGGATGCATCGAATCCTGGATATCCGGCGACCCTAAAATATATTGCACCTGGTCTTGCGTCATACCTGGCTTTAACTGCTGAATCATCTGTGCGGTGATGATATGACCTTGCTGAACTTGAATACGGTACGGGTGAAACAAGAAACAACCTGACAGGCTTAACACCAACAATAAACCGGAAATCCGTAGTAAGACGCTCATTTGTGACATAATCCTTGTGAATATTTGTTACATGATACCCAATAATCAATTGCAATCCTAGTGAATAGTCAAAGTAAAATTTAGTTTTACATTTTAACTAATTTGCCCTATAATTGCTTTAAATAAGACCAGGAGCATTTAACATGGAAACCACATTACGTCATTTTGGTAACAGCATCGGCTTGGTAGTGCCCAAAGCGTTACGTAGCGCTTTGCATTTTACTGCTGGTCAGCGTGTGACACTAGAAAGATCTGAGCAAGGCATGCTGGTTAAGCCTACTACACACAAAAATTACACCCTAGAAGAACTGGTTGCTCGCTGTGATCCAAAGGCCATGATGCCTGAAGACATTAAACAGTGGCATGATGCACCAGCAAAAGGAAAAGAAATATGGTAAAAACCACTTTTTTTGATCGCGGCGATATCGTTCGAGTCAGCTTCGACCCGGTTATTGGACGTGAATTGCAGGGTGAAATGCGCCCGGCCTTGGTGCTATCTCCTCAATTGTTTAATACCTTAGGTACGCCTTTAGTAGCACCCATCACGCAAGGCGGAAATTTCGCCAGACAAAATGGCTTTGCAGTACCACTCACTGGCACGAAAACTCAAGGCGTCGTTTTAATTAATGCCATGAGAACATTAGATTTAATGGAACGGGGCGCAATTAAAATAGAAAAGGTACCGGAAGTGGTGATTGCCGATGCATTGGCCAGAGCCATGACTTTAATCGAATAACACCAATGTTTGACACCCTAAGCCTTGACCAACGCCCGCTCGCAGCACGCATGCGTCCAGCTACACTGAGCGAATTTTACGGCCAGACCCATCTGGTCGGTAAAGGTCGCGTACTGGCCGAAGTCGCCGAACATGGCCGCTTACACTCTATGATTTTATGGGGCCCGCCTGGCACCGGCAAAACCACCTTGGCGCAACTGTTGGCACACAGCGCCAACGCCTCGGTTGAGCAAATTTCTGCAGTAACTTCTGGCATCAAAGATATTCGCGAGATTGTCGAACGCTGCAACAATCGTAAATTACAAGGCGGCAAAACCGTGTTGTTTGTTGATGAGGTGCATCGCTTTTCCAAATCACAGCAAGATGCCTTTTTGCCTTACATTGAAAACGGCACCTTTATTTTTATCGGCGCCACCACCGAAAACCCGTCGTTTGAATTGAACAATGCACTATTGTCCCGCGCTCGTGTCCACGTGCTTAAAGCCTTGACCGATGAGGATTTACAAGCGATTGTCACTCGCGCTTTGCAAGATCCAGAACGCGGCCTTGGCAAATTAAAAATTGATTTCCCGCCGGAGCAACAAAAACAATTGATTGCTGCTGCTGGCGGTGATGCCCGACGTTTACTCAATTGGCTGGAAAGCTTGGCAGAAGTGGCACCTGAAATCGATGGTGTCAGATACATTGATCTCAACACCTTAAAAGACATACTGGGACATATCACCGCTAACTACGATAAAAAAGGCGAAGCGTTTTACGATATTATTTCAGCATTGCATAAATCAATTCGCGGCTCTGACCCCGATGCATCCTTATATTGGCTGTGTCGTATGTTGGTCGGCGGCTGTGACCCTTTATATATCGCCAGGCGTCTAGTCCGTGTAGCCAGCGAAGACATTGGCAACGCCGACCCACGCGCCCTGACCATCACCTTAAATGCCTGGGATATTCAAGAACGCCTTGGCCATCCAGAAGGTGAGCTGGCTTTAGCACATGCAGTATTATTTCTCGCCTGCGCGCCGAAAAGCAATGCGGTTTATACAGCATTTAACGCTGCTAAAGCCGATGCCGAACAATCCCAAATCGCCGAAGTGCCAGTGCATTTACGCAATGCACCGACCAAATTGATGAAAGAATTGGGTTATGGCAAAGCATATCGCTATCCGCATGACTTCCCTAATGCCTATGTTCCGGGTGAACAATACCTACCGAATGGGATGGTCACCACTTATTACCACCCCACCGATCGTGGATTAGAAAAACAGATTCAAGAAAAATTAAATTTTCTTAAAAAATTGCCCTAGAGTTCACACACCCCACCGGCACACGCCAACTCGCGCTTGGCTTCGGTTTCGTCTTGCAATTCATAACGCAGCAACTGCGAAAAATCGATTTTACCAAACTTTGACACCAACTCATCGTATTGTTTTTTGCTGATGGTTTCATAGGGCGCCAACTGATAAACGTGATTGCTGCGCGGCAAGAATGACAAGCCACCCACAATATCCCAATTTTGGTTGACCCAATTAACCACCCCAATCCACTCATCTTCACCGACAGAAACCGTTACTGATGGATTATGCTCGGTGTAATTGACCTTCACCAGCTTCCAATGTTCCAGCTGATCCAGTGCCGACAGGTCGTCTTTAAATACAGCACCTTTGGGTGCGGCAACGGGGAACTCAAAGACAAAAGTACTGGCGCTATGCTCCATTTGACCGACCTCAGGATGATACGGTACACCTTGATCGCGCAACATTTTAAATAAAGAATCGGTCGAGGAAATGCGAATGCGGCGAATGTAATATGGCGCATGGCGTGGGTGCATGCCCGATGCACAGTCCACAGTTTGCGATACAGTGCCCGAAGGCTTGACACAAGTAATGCAACTGGACACGTTTACTTTCAAGCGCGCTGCATATTCAGCATTGGCCTTGACTGCGGCTTTTTTCAATTTTTGCAAAACCTTCGGATCACGAGCGACTTCGCAATCCCACTGGCCAGTGATAGAAACGCCCAGCAAGCTTTCTTTTTCGCAGTTTTGCTTCCACTCTTTTGATAAATAAGGAAAATTCGTCAAACTGGATTGATATGTGCCAATCAACGTCGCGATTTTAATTTTACGCAACAGCGATTTTTCATCATCTTCAGCACGAGCGATCACTTCCGACAAATTACAAAACTGCTTTGATTGCAAAATAATTTCGGCACAAGGATTGGTTCCAATCACACCTACGACCCGATCATCTTCCGAAATCAATCCATCCTGTTTAAACAAGCTCACACGACGCGCCGGTAAAGTTTTAACCAAGCTGCCGCGGTTAAAAATACCACGCTCGCCTGAACCGCTTTTCACCAACGCCAACCACTCTTCCAACAATACTTCACTGCTGGGCTTACGATCGTACACCGCGGAATTATTGGCGATACAACGTTGCGGTTCGCTATAATAAAATTGGCCTTTTTTCGCATCTCGCATCGATTGATCATCGAGATCGGACAGCGAAATCATCGCACTGCGACGCACGCCACCAGACACCACCACCTCACCGATTTTGCATAAAATATCGTGCGCATTGAGATTAGTCAAACGACGGCCTTGACGCGCCAAAATGGTCATGCGAGTAAAATCGAGTAACGCGCGCAACGGTTCAGGTCCAGAACTCTTACCACCAATGGTTTTTAAGCGCGCACCAGCTGGGCGAACTTGCGAGTAATCAAATTCAATGTCTTTGCCTTCATACCAGGTTTTGATCCCCAGATACAATGCATCACACCAGCCTTCTTTACTATCGCCCACGACGTGTTTGGGCACCTTTTTCCCCACCTGATGCTCAATCTGTGGCAAGGCTTGAATGTTTTGGCTTTCCACTGAAAAACCAACGCCAGTACCACACATGGAAATATACATTACTTCGGCAAAATCTTTTAATTTGGATGGCGCGATAAAGGAACAGTTATACGCGCAGACGTTGGTGGTCTTAGCCGCCTTACCCGCGAATTGCAGCAACCGCATGGAAGGCATGACTTCTTGCTTCAAAATAGCAGTACGCACTTCTTGATATTCTGCTTCGGTCAATTTCTTACCGAGGTTATCGCGCATAAAATCGACATAACGATCAATGGTTTCAATCCAGGTTTCACGACGATTTTCATCGGGAATCCAGCGTGCATAAGAACGCAAATAAACAAATTCACTGAGCGTATTGCGAAAATATCGACTACTGGCTTCGGCCAATTGGCGGACGCGCTCGGGGATCACAATCTGTTGCGCACGCTCATTCGACCGTTTCTCGCGATACAGAATATACGCTTTGGCCGTGCCAACATAATTGGCCAAGATTAATTCTTTTTCAACGGCATCTTGTACGCCCTCAACATCGGGAACAAACTTTTTAAAGCGCTCACCGATTTTCTCCAAGCCCGTCTCCACCCGTTCAGCAATCGTTTCGGCCTCTTTTAATGAACCTTCGCCTACCACTTCCATTGCTTTGAACACCGCTTGCACGATGCGGTGATGATCAAACTCCACCACGGAACCGTCTCTTTTTTGAACTTTTTTGATGATTGCCACGCCACTCTCCAGATTAATTTAAGGCATATTGGGAAAAAGTATTCCTGACCATTCTGACAAAACATTTGACTGCTGACAAGAGGAGAATATCGCTTTATAATAAATAAATTTTAAAAATGAGACAACCCTTTGAAACGCTTGATTTTATTGACTTTTACGCTGCTTGTCTCGACGCTACACGCAACCACCTTAACGCCGATTACCGTGGCGCTTGACTGGTATATAAACCCAGACCAAGCACCCCTGCTAATCGCACAAACCCAAGGTTATTTCGCGCAACATGACCTGAAAGTTACCCTACTCACCCCCACTGAAGAAACTGAACCTATGAAACTGGTCGAAGTAAACCAAGCCACATTTGGCATCACCAACCAGCTAAGTTTACTTCAAGCGCTTTCCGCCGGTGCGCCATTGATTCGTATTGCTGGTTTAGCGGTCAAACCCATGTCCTGTGTTGCCACCCTTAACTCTAATATTCACACCATAAAAGACCTTACTGGCAAAACCATTGGTTATTCGGCTGGCGGCTCACTCAGCCCAGAAATTTTACGACAATGGTTAAAAAACAACGGCGTTGACCCAACAACCGTTAAATTAATCAATGTAAAAATGGATTTAGTACAGGCACTACTGACCCATCGTATCGATGCTGCCGCGGACGTGGTACGCAGCGTTGAAGTGGTTGAATTAGAGCAGATGGGTTACCACCCCACGGTATTTTTACCCGAACAAAGTGGCGTACCGACCTATGAAGAAATGCTACTGATTGACAATACACGGCACTTAAATCCAAAAACCATAAAAGCATTTATTGCCGCACTTACCGAAGCCGAACATTATCTCGCAGCAAACCCCGAGCAAAGCTGGAAAATTGCCAGCCAATATTATAAAAGCGCATTGGCAGCAACCCCTGAAATGACCAAAACCAATCACGCCATCTGGCTGGCGACTGTACCATACTTTGGGACTGACCCCACCGCATTTAATGCCAAACAATATCAAGCATTTAATGCATTTTTGGTGCAGATCAGTACCCTGCAACAATCAATTCCGCTGAGTCGCTATACCATTGGATCTTGATGACAACCAAATTTTTGCAACACCAGCTGCATGTCTTGCATTTCTAATTCTTTGAGAATATGCGTCATCAAATTGGACATGTTTTCGGGTAATTTTTTGGCTTTACGGGCGGCTTGCTGCGCCAACTTTAGAAAATCTGTCGTCGACACATAGATTTGTTTTTCGCTGGCATTAAAGCGTAGCACAATCCCTGCGGACGCGGACTCAGTTGCACAACGGTTAGAATCACCCATACTTCTTGCCTCGTAATCTTAAGTTATTTTATTCGATCACTTCCCTGATCTTGCCGCAAGTATGGATAATGAAATGATTATTGTCAAGGTAACAGCATATTAAAAAAGCTAAATTTATTTACCGACTTTTTGATGGATGTCAAAAAGGCCGCTCGCGCGGCCTTTTTGGTACAACATGTAACTAAGGTTATCTAACGATTACTCAGCTGAACCTTTGTTCATTTTTTCTTTGAGCAAGTCACCCAAGGTTGGGTTGCTAATAACTGCTTCGCTTTTATTGCGATAGTCTTTAGCTGCTTGCTTCTCTTGGTTTTCTTCCATCGCCTTTACGGATAGGTTAATGCAGCGTTTCTTGCGATCCACACCAACCACCTGGGCTTCGATTTCAGCACCGACTTTAAGATTTTTATTGTCGCCGCCTTCTTCACGGGATATATCAGAGCCGCGAATAAAGCCTTTGACATCTTCCGACAAATCAACTACAAAACCGCCATCTTCCAATGCCGAAATGGTGCCCTTGATCACATGACCTTTTGGATATTGTGATACAAAGCTGGTGAAGCTATCGGTGCCCAGTTGTTTCAAGCCCAGTGAAATACGCTCACGCTCAACATCTACGCCCAATACCATCGCTTCTAACTCGTCACCCTTTTTGAAGTCGCGAACCGCTTCTTCGCCAGGACGATCCCACGAAATATCCGACAAGTGAATCAAGCCATCAATATCGCCTTCCAAACCGATAAAGATACCAAAGTCGGTGATCGATTTGATTTTACCAATAACTTTATCGCCTTTCTCACGGGTTTTCGCAAATCTTTCCCATGGATTTTCGATACATTGTTTGAGACCCAAGGAAATACGACGACGTTCTTCATCGATGTCCAACACCACCACTTCCACTTCTTGTCCTACTTGAACAATCTTGTTAGGGTTGATATTTTTGTTGGTCCAATCCATTTCAGAAACGTGTACCAAACCTTCGATACCGTTACCCAACTCAACGAAGCAACCGTAGTCAGCCACGTTGGTGACTTGGCCGCGCAATTTCTTGCCAATTGGGAAACGCGCGTCGATGCTGACCCATGGATCATCACCTAATTGTTTCAAGCCCAAGGACACGCGCGAACGCTCACGCTCAAACTTCAATACTTTAACGTCGACTTCATCACCTACATTGAGCATTTCGCTCGGGTGTTTAATACGCTTCCAGGACATGTCGGTGATGTGCAACAGACCATCGATACCACCCAAGTCAATAAACACACCGTAGTCGGTGAGGTTTTTAACCACGCCTTTAACGGTTTGACCTTCTTGGATATTACCCAACAATTCGCTACGTTCAGCGCTGTTACTGGCTTCAATCACGGCACGACGTGAAACCACGACGTTGTTGCGTTTAATGTCGAGTTTAATCAGTTTCAAGTCAATCGGCTTGTTCTCCAAGAACGCGGTATCGCGCAACGGACGAACATCAACCAATGAGCCTGGTAAGAATGCGCGTACGCCTTCCAGATCCACGGTGAAACCGCCTTTCACTTTATTGATAATAATCCCTTGAATCACTTCATTTTTCTCATGAGCGACTTCTAATTTTTTCCAGGATTCAAAGCGTTTTGCTTTTTCGCGGGACAGACGAGTTTCGCCGGTGCTGTCTTCCATCGAATCCAAGGCAACGTCGATTTTATCGCCAACCTGAACCGTGACTTCACCACGATCATTTCTAAATTGGACAACCGGAATCATTGCTTCTGATTTTAAGCCGGCATCAACCAATACGAAATCGTTGGTGATCGCTAAAATGGTACCGGATACAATGGAACCAGGACGCATTTCGACGTGTTTGATACTCTCTTCAAATAAACTTGCAAAACTTTCGCTCATAGTGTTTTCCTAGATGACAGCGCGAGAACGCTATCGGGTTAGTGGTTTATATTCCTTGATTATTCAAGGGGTATCCCCTACCGCAAAATTGCCGCAAAGGGGTGCGTATAATAGCATCAACGGCAGTGAGCTGCAATAAATATGTTCGCGGGAATGACACAACGGTACTTTATTATTTTTCAGCGCCCTTAATAAACACTTTTTTAACTTCTGCCATAATCTGCTGAAACACCTGATCAACCGTCAAATCGGACGTATCAATCACTAACGCATCTGCCGCCGGAATCAATGGTGAGATGGCACGCGTACGATCACGCAAATCCCGCGTTTCGATTTCTTGAAGAATGGTGTTGAAATTTACCGCAGTACTCTGTTGCTGCAACTGTTTGAAACGCCGCTCGGCACGCACTTGCGCAGAAGCTTGTAAAAATATTTTCACCGGTGCGTTAGGGAAAATCACCGTACCCATATCACGCCCATCCGCAACCAACCCACGCTCAGTTAAAAAATCACGTTGACGTTGCAGCAATGCTTGACGCACGGGTGGATAGGCTGCAATTTTTGACGCCGCATTGCCACAAGTTTCCGTACGAATATCTTGCGTAACGTCTTGATCCGCCAATAACACGAATGGTTCATCGCCGTGATCAATATCAAAGGTCACCGGCAAATGTTCAGCAATTTTAGCAACAGCAATTTGATTATTCAAATCGATGTGTTGTTGTTGCGCATGCAATGCTGTCAAACGATACAATGCCCCACTGTCGAGCCAGCCCCAACCTAATGTTTTAGCCAGCACACGTCCAACTGTGCCTTTGCCGACACCGCTGGGACCATCGATGGTGATCACTTTACCCATGATGCTTTCTGAAACTGCGCATCAAATCTGCCAACGCCTGCGCACCTTCCAACGGCATGGCACTATACAAACTAGCACGAATACCCCCATAACGGCGATAGCCTGGCAACCCTGACATCCCGAGCGCTTCAGCTTCTTGTAAAAACATTGTCAATAACTCTTGCGAGGGCAATTGAAAGGTAATATTCATATGCGAACGGCAAAAATCGGGGATATTATTTTGATAAAAATCGTCTTGATCAATCACGTCATATAATAGATACGCTTTTTTACGATTCAGCTCAGCAACTTTATGAATACCGCCTTGCTCGTTAACCCAATCTAAAATCAACGACGCCACATACCAGGCAAAAGTGGGCGGTGTGTTATAAATTGATTTAGAATCTGCTTCAAGCTTGTAGTCCAACAGTTTGGGCGTTTCTTTCATGGCATGGCCAATTAAATCATCGCGCACGATCACGCACGACAAACCAGCCACGCCAAAATTTTTCTGCGCGGCGGCGTAAATCAAACCGAATTTACTGATCTCTAATGGGCGAGCAAACAGCATCGAGCAGGCATCGCCTACCAGCGGCACATCATTAGTATCAGGCACATGAAACAATTCAATACCGGTGGAGGTTTCATTAATGGTGTAATGCACATAAGCTGCATTAGGTGAGGTTTTCCATTTTTTGGCCATTGCGGCTTCAACGCCTTCGCCAATAATATTCACTTTGCAATAACGGCGGCCTTCTAAAATGGCCTCATCTGACCAATTTCCGGTGGTCACATAATCTGCTTCGGTTTTGCCATTGAGCAGATTCATTGGAATCGCCGAAAACTGCATCGTCGCGCCACCCTGCATCCACAGAATTTTATAATTATCAGGCACTTGCATAATATCGCGCGTATCTTGATGCAACTTCGCCGCCAAGTCCGTAAACGCTTGACTGCGATGATTTAATGAGATGATGGAAATGCCGGTACCTTTCCAATCCATCACATCTTGTTGAATTTGACGCAAAACACTGTCAGGCAAAACGGCGGGGCCAGCGCTGAAATTATACTTAACCTTCGTCATGCTCAGTTCCTTGTTCAGATCCCCCCTCTCCCTTGACAGCAGCAGATCCACTCTCAGCATTGAAAGCGCCGCCCTTAGAGGTAACCCCAACTTCAGTAGCTTCAGCCACAGGTACGTCTTCGGATGCTACCACTTCCGGCAATTCATCCACGCGTTGTACGCCAATCAATTTTTCTTTTTCATCCAAGCGAATCAACCGCACGCCTTGGGTGTTACGACCAATCACGGAAATTTCATCAACGCGGGTCCTTACCAGCGTACCACCATCGGAAATCAATAACACTTCGTCGGTCGGTTTAACCAATGCCGCAGAAACCACATTACCATTACGTTCGCTGGTTTGGATCGAGGTCACCCCTTGCGCGCCGCGGTTGGTTTTGCGATATTCAGCCACTTCGGTGCGTTTACCATAACCGCGTTCAGTTGCGGTTAAAATGGTACCCGACTCCCCTTCTTCCAGAGCAATCAACGAAATCACTTTTTGATTTTCTTGCAAGCGGATACCGCGTACGCCATGAGCGTTACGACCCATTGGACGCACATCGGTTTCGATAAAGCGTACCGCTTTACCTTCATCACTGAACATCATGATTTCTTTTTTACCATCAGTCAATTCCACACCAATCAATTGATCGCCTTCTTCCAGGTCAACGGCGATGATACCATTAGCACGTGGACGCGAGAATTGTTCCAACGTGGTTTTCTTGACAGTGCCTTTGGCAGTCGCCATAAAGACAAAATGGTTCTCATCATATTCGCGCACCGGCAACATCGCGGTGATGCGTTCACCCTCTTGCAATGGCAACAAGTTAACAATCGGACGACCACGGGAAGTACGGCTGGCTTGGGGAAACTCATACACTTTTTTCCAGTACACTTTACCCATACTCGAAAAACAGAGCATCGTCGCATGCGTGCTCGACACCGCTAAACGCTCGATAAAATCTTCTTCTTTCACCGAAGCAGCCGCTTTACCGCGACCACCGCGATGTTGCGCCTGATACATGCTGACGGGTTGTGCTTTTACATAACCGGTGCTCGACAAGGTCACCACCATATCTTCTTCCGCAATCAAATCTTCGATGCTGAAATCATGTTGGCTATGGGTAATTTCAGTACGGCGCGCGTCACCAAACTGTTCTTTGATCTCTACCAATTCACCACGAATGATTTCCATCAAACGTTTAACGTCGCCCAGAATCGCCAACAAATATGCGATTTGTTTCAATAATTCTTCATACTCGGCAAAAATCTTGTCTTGTTCCAAACCGGTCAAACGATGCAAACGCAATTCCAAAATCGCATCAACTTGCGCACCCGATAATTTATAGGTCTCACCATGCAAACCATATTCCACCGGCAAGCCTTCAAGACGACAAGCGCTGTCTTCCACTCGCGACAACATTGCCTTCACAATACCCGGCACCCAGTCTTTGCCCAACAGTTTTTCTTTGGCAATACCAGGACTGGAAGATGCCTTAATGATGGCAATCATTTCATCAATGTTCGCCAGCGCAATACTCAAGCCCTCTAAAATGTGGGCACGCTCACGGGCTTTGCGCAATTCAAAAATGGTACGGCGAGTCACCACTTCTTGACGATGACGGATAAACGCCTGCAATACTTGTTTCAGGTTCATCAATTTTGGCTGATTGTCTTCCAGCGCCACCATGTTGATACCAAACACCACTTGCATTTGCGTGTGGATAAATAAGTTATTAAGCACCACATCAGTCATTTCACCTTTGCGCAGCTCAATCACTACGCGCATGCCGTCTTTGTCAGACTCATCGCGCAGCTCAGTAATACCTTCGATTTGCTTTTCGCGCACCAATTCAGCGATTTTCTCCACCAAGCGCGCTTTGTTGACCTGGTAAGGCAATTCATGAATGATAATGCTGTCTTTGCCATTTTTTTCATTGGTTTCAATTTCGGTACGGGCACGAATATGCACACGACCACGACCAGTGCGATAGGCTTCCATAATGCCAGCACGACCCATGATAATTGCGGCGGTAGGGAAGTCAGGCCCTGGAATATATTGAATCAAATCATCGATTTCTAAGGTTGGTTCGTCAATCAGCGCCAAACAAGCATTAACCACTTCATTCAAATTATGCGGCGGAATATTGGTGGCCATACCGACCGCAATACCGGAAGAGCCATTCACCAACAAGTTAGGCACCCGTGTGGGCAATACTGCAGGGATCCACTCGGTTTCGTCATAGTTAGGCACGAAGTCGACGGTTTCTTTTTCCAGATCCGTCAACAAATAATGCGCCAGACGCGACATACGCACTTCAGTGTAACGCATGGCCGCAGGAGAATCCCCATCCACGGAACCGAAGTTACCTTGACCATCAACCAGCATATAGCGCAATGAAAAAGGTTGGGCCATCCGCACAATGGTGTCATACACAGCGGTGTCGCCATGTGGATGGTACTTACCGATCACATCCCCCACCACACGCGCCGATTTTTTATAGGCCTTGTTCCAGTCGTTGCCCAGCTCACGCATCGCAAATAATACCCGGCGATGCACTGGCTTCAAGCCATCACGAACGTCTGGCAAAGCACGACCGACAATCACGCTCATAGCGTAATCGAGGTAAGACTGTTTTAACTCATGCTCAATGGCAATGGGGGCAATTTCGTTCATGATGTTCCTTGGTCGAAAACAGAGGAGCAAAGTATACCATAACCTGTTAGGTTGACCAATGAATTCCATGCTATCATTCGCGTATCATTTCTTGATTTAGGAAAACATTATTATGACGCTTCTAGCAGGTATCGAAGCCGGTGGCACCAAGTTTGTGTGCGCTATTGGCGATCAACACGGCAAGATTTTGGAACAAGTTGAATTTGCCACCGAAAGCCCAGACATCACCATTCCCAAAGTGATCGGATTTTTCCAGGTACAGCAAAAACAGTTTCCGTTTTCTGCCATTGGCATTGCTTCATTTGGACCGGTGGATCCCAATCCAAAATCAGACACCTATGGCTACATCACCTCCACCCCAAAACTATTATGGCAAAACTTTAATTTTGTCGGCGCAATAAAAAAAGCGTTCAAGCTACCCATTGGTTTTGACACCGACGCGAATGCTGCAGCACTGGGAGAATACTACTGGGGTCACGCAAAAGGCTTAACCGATTTTATTTATTTAACTGTGGGCACCGGCATTGGCGGTGGCGCAATGGTCAACGGCAAATTGCTGCACGGCGCCATGCATGCCGAAATGGGGCATATATTAATTCCGCAAGATAAAGTCAAAGACCCATTTATAGGCAATTGTCCATTTCACAAAAACTGCCTAGAAGGTTTGGCGTCTGGTCCTGCCATTAATAAACGTTGGAATTTACACAGCTCGTCAGAATTACCCGCTGAACATTTGGGCTGGGATATTGAGTCGGACTATTTGGCGTATGCCATGGCGAATTATATTCTAACGCTCTCGCCACAGCGAATTATTTTGGGCGGCGGCGTAATGAAGCAAAAGCAATTGCTGCCGATAATTCAGCATAAAACCAAAATCCTGCTGGCAGGGTATATCAACCATACCAATGTACATGAAATTGAAAAAACCATTGTATTGGCGAAATTAGATCAATTGGCTGGATTATACGGTGCGATAGCGTTGGCGGATGAGGCACTCAAGACAAAATAATTTTTATTTTGTCTCTGGTTTTTTCTCTTCCACCTTCGGCTGATTTGCCACCAAATTTTCCCCTGCTGCGACGGTTTTAACCGCCACGGGTTCACGCCAACCTTCTGGCTCTTGCGGCACTTTGCGCGCCATTAAATCATCAACCTGATTGCGATCCAAGGTTTCGTATTTAGTCAAGGCATCGGCCATCGCGTGCAAAATATCGACATTATCTTTTAATAACTGCTGTGCCCGCACATAATTACGGTCGATAATTTCTTTGACCTCAACATCAATGGCTGAGGCGGTTTGCTCGGAAATATCCCGCTTCCCACCACCCATTGACTGTGGGCCAAACGGCTGATCGTGATCATCGCTATAATTCAACGGCCCCATCTTCGACAAACCCCATTTGGTCACCATATTACGTGCAATTTCAGTGGCTTTTTGAATGTCATTGGATGCACCGGTGGTGACACGCTCCTCGCCATAAATCAATTCTTCTGCCAAACGGCCACCAAAAATACTAGAGAGCTGGCTTTCCAAACGACGACGGCTATAGCTGACGCGATCACCTTCTGGCAAATACATGGTCACACCCAAGGCACGACCACGCGGAATAATACTGACTTTGTACACCGGGTCATGATCCGGCACCAAACGCCCGATAACGGCGTGGCCTGCCTCATGATACGCGGTTAATTTTTTCTCCTCTTCACTCATCGCCAGGGTACGACGTTCAGCACCCATCAGAATTTTATCTTTGGCTTTCTCAAAATCATCCATGGTCACTTTATTGCGGCTTTTACGTGCGGCAAAGAGAGCCGCTTCGTTGACCAAATTGGCCAAATCAGCACCAGAAAATCCAGGAGTACCACGCGCCAAAAACGCTGGCTGCACACCTTCTGCCAATGAGACTTTACGCATGTGCACTTTTAAAATCTGTTCACGACCCCGCACATCCGGCAACCCAACCACTACTTGACGATCAAAACGTCCTGGGCGCAGCAAAGCAGCATCCAATACATCCGGACGATTGGTTGCGGCAATCACGATAACACCTTCGTTTTCATTAAAACCATCCATTTCCACCAACATCTGGTTCAAGGTCTGTTCACGTTCATCGTGACCACCTCCCATGCCATTTCCACGATGACGACCAACGGCATCAATCTCATCAATGAAAATAATACAAGGCGCACGCTTTTTGGCTTGCGCAAACATATCACGCACCCGCGATGCCCCCACACCAACAAACATCTCCACAAAATCAGAACCGGAAATCGAGAAAAATGGCACTTTGGCTTCTCCAGCAATCGCTCTAGCCAAAAGGGTTTTACCGGTTCCCGGCGGACCCACCATCAAAATACCATGAGGAATTTTACCACCGATATCCTGATATTTTTTTGGATCACGCAAGAAGTCAACAATCTCACTTACCTCTTCTTTAGCCTCTTCAATGCCCGCCACATCATCCAATGTGACCTTAACCTGGTCTTCACCCATCAGGCGCGCTTTGGACTTACCCAACGAGAACACACCGCCTTTGCCACTGCCCATTTGCTGACGCATCAAGAAGAAAATCAAGCCCATGATCACCAAAACGGGCAATAGGTTCATAAATAAAGTAAATAAGATACCATGTTGCTCTGGTGGCGTTGCTTTAATGTTGACATGATGCGCCAACAACCGATCGGTTAAGAAGGGGTCACGCCACGGCAAATAAGTCGTGAAAGACTTGCCTGCATCAGTAGTGCCCGTGATATCTTGATTGCTAATCACCACACTCTTGATTTGATTGGCATCAATTTGCTGCATAAAATCAGAGTAATTCACCGCCGTTGATTCCGCCGTTTGATCACGCTCAGAAAAGCTGTTAAACACAAATACCAGCAAGATGATCACACCTACCCATAACAATAGATGTTTGACTTTGTCGTTCATGTAATATCCTTGATTTTTTGGTAGATTACGCTGCGCTAATCCACCCTACCGTCTTTTCATTATAGCGGTTTTTCGCGCTTATTAACACCCTGAACCAACACATAACATTCTGCTGATCGGCTACGTGAGGCATCTGGCTTGATGATTTTAACCTCCACACATTCTTGTTTAAGCATTCTCAAAAAGACATCAAAGCCTTCGCCATAAAAAGCTTTCATTAAAAAAACGCCTTTAGGTGTCAGCACTTTTCTAGCAAAATCATAAGCCAATTCAAGTAGGTAGATCATTTTTAATTGATCGGCCGATTTATTGCCGCTCATATTGGGCGCAATGTCCGACAACACCACATCCACAGCCTTGCCATTTAACGCCTGTAATAATTGTTGATGCACCGCCGCTTCGGTAAAATCGCCCTGAATTACCGTGGCATCAGCCAATCCATCCATGGGCAAAATATCCATGGCGATGATTTGGCCTTTACCGCCAATCAACGATACCGCTACCTGCATCCAGCTACCTGGTGCCGCACCCAAATCGACCACCGTCATGCCTGGTTTGAAAATACGATATTTTTTATGAATTTCCAACAACTTATACGCCGCCCGCGAACGCCAGCCTTCTTGTTGGGCTTTTTTCACATAAGGATCACTAAAGTGTTCTTTTAACCACTGTGTTGAACTTTTCGATCTCGCCATTGCTATTTTCAATTTCTCAGGTACATTTAACGCTTCACTGTAATGACAAGGGAATGGTTATGTCAATGATTAAATATCTCGGCTGCGCTGCATTGCTGGCGTTTTCAACACTTACTTATGCGGGAACGGATACCCCGTGGGAAATCACCGGCGGATATGCGAATGGCAATTTATTGAATTTCAACGATTCTGTTGGTGTACGCGAATATCGCGTGTCCGCAGGCTACTTCCCCAGCGCCTGGCATGCCTATGGTATAAATTTTGGTACTGAGCTTAGCTATGCTCACCTGCACAACCAGGATCTGATGTACCAAGGTTCACCATTGGTTTACAATAATTTAACCGTGGTTACGCTGACCCCTGTAGTGCGTTGGTATATCCTATCTCAAGGCATGTTTCAACCCTTTCTGGAAGGTGGCGCAGGCCCCGGCTGGCTGTCAGATACGCAATTTAAAGACCGCCACCTTGGCATTCACTTTACTTTTCAAGACTTTTTCGGCATCGGCACATTAATCAACACACCATACCCCATCGTTGCAGGCATACGCATACTCCATTATTCTAACGCTGGCATCAGCCAGCATAATGCAGGCGTAACCATACCGGTGATGTTCTACACTGGCCTGCGGTTTTAAGTGCATTGTGTGTGACTTTTTGCGGCAAGATGCGTTATACTACGCGCCAATGCAATAAGGAACCTCTATGTCACTCACCAAGGAACGTCAACGCGCCCTCAAAGCCCAAGCGCATTCACTCAAACCCGTGGTTTTATTGGGTCAAAAAGGCTTAACGCCCAGCGTGATCGTAGAAATTAACGCCGCGCTCGATTGCCACGAACTGATTAAAGTCAAAGTGGCCGCCGAAGACCGTGACGCACGCAAACTCATGATCCAAGAAATCGTTGAAAAAACTCAGGTTGAGCTGATTGGCTCGATCGGCCATATCGCTATTCTCTATCGCAAAAAGAAAGAAAAATGATCAACAGACCCCGACGCTTACGCTTAACCCCCAATTTACGCAGCATGGTGCGTGAAACTGAAGTCAACGTGCGCGACCTGATCTGCCCGCTGTTTATTTGCCCTGGCCACAACATCCAAAAACCGATCGACGCTATGCCTGGACAATACCAATGGTCAGTAGACCGCATTGCCGCACACGCTGAGCACCTGGCCAAACTTGGCATTCCTGCGGTGCTATTATTCGGCTTGACTGATACCAAAGATGCCACCGGCAGCGACAGCTATTCTGACAACGGCACAGCACAGCAGGCGATTCGCGCCATAAAAAAAGCAGCGCCTGAGCTCACCATTATTACCGATGTTTGTTTATGCAGCTACACCAGCCATGGCCACTGCGGACCGTTGCATCATATTGGCTGCACCACCACCGTCGACAATGATGCCACACTTAACATTTTACAAAAAATCGCTGTCTCCCATGCCCAAGCTGGCGCCGATATCGTCGCCCCCAGCGGCATGATTGACGGCATGATCGGTGCAATGCGAGAAGCATTAGACCGGGCGCATTTTGAACATACTGCGATTATGTCCTACTCCGTCAAATACGGCTCGTCATTCTACGGCCCATTCCGCGAAGCCGCCGACGCCACCCCACAATCCGGCGATCGCAAAAGCCATCAAATGGACTATGCCAACGTCCGTGAAGCCATCCGCGAAGCCGAGCTCGACGTCGCGCAAGGCGCTGACTTTCTAATGGTCAAACCGGCACTGGCCTACCTCGATGTGATAAAAACCATCCGCGACCGTTTTACCCTGCCCCTCGCCGCTTATAACGTAAGCGCCGAATACTCGATGGTGAAAGCCGCCGCCGAAAAAGGCTGGGTCAATGAGCAGGCAATGATGCTAGAAATCTTAACCTCCATCAAACGCGCCGGTGCCGACTTGATTATTACTTATTTTGCTGAGCAGTTTGCGCAGTTGGTATAATCGTTTTTAATCGATCTGCTTAATAAAAAATTACTCACACATCTACCGACTTTGATGAGCACAATGACTTTCTTTAATCCAACACAAAATCAACAAATTCACCGCCAGCGCGATCGGTAAAATCCACAACGCATGGCGGAAGTCTTGGTTGGTGGCTTGAATCAAATCATCGGCGTGTTGAGTAACTTGCAATACCAAACCAATCAACGGTTGAAAAGACGCGCCGATGATCATGATAAACATATTGGTCACCGCCATCACGCTGCCACTGATCTGCCGCGGGTGTAATTCAGCATTGAGTGGAAACGCTACCAACATACTACTGGTGAAAAAGCCAAAGGCGAACATAATCGTTTCCAAGCTCAGCAAAGGTAAATGTGGCACCAGGATAATCACCATAAATAACAGCAACGCCATAAGATTACCGATCAGCATCACCGGTTTGCGCCGTGAGATCCAGCCCGAGAATAAACCATTCAAGGGCCCACCGACAGCGATGCCAATAAAAATCAAGGTATTGGCTTGCGCCGCCAGTGTTGGCGATAAACCCTGAGTCTTTTCAAAATAGGCCACGCCCCATAACTCGGCGAAAGCGATAATCGGCGCCACCATCAAGCCGGCGTAGATGCTGATCAACCATGCCTGCCAGCTTTTCACCAACAACTTCAAGCCTTGCCAAGCGCTGATGGTCAACGTTTTACAACAGCTCATCGGCTCACGTTTACGATCACGCACCACCAATACCAATAACAGGCTAATGATGATACCCACCATTGCCGTGACCAGCAACGCCTGTTGCCAACCAATGCGATTCATCAATATTGTCAACGGCTCCAAACCCGCCAACGCACCGACCACACCCAAAGTATTGGTCAACCCCACCACCACTGCGTACTGCCGACTGGGAAACCAATCCCGTGATAATTTTAAGCAACCGATAAACGCAAAGGCTGAACCAATACCCACCAGAATCCGCGCCAATGCCAATACCCACAGCGCATCGGTGGTGGAAAATAAAATGGTCCCCAATGCCACCACAAAACAGGCGATCGCCAGGTTGTAACGCGCACCAAAGCGATCCAGCAAAATCCCCACCGGAATTTGCGACACTGCATACGCATAATAATAAAACGACATCACCAGGCCCAACGTCGCCGGCAAAATATGAAACCCATCAGCCAAGGGTTTGGCAATCACGCTAGGTGCGACGCGCTGGAAAAATTCGACGGCGTAAAATAATGCCGCGACAAACCAGATCACCCAGCCATAGTGGAATAGTGATTTTTTATTTAATGGAGTTTGCACAAAAATCTGCCTGTTGGAGCTTCGAAGCATAAAGCGTAACGCAGTAGTTGACGCAAGTAAAGGTTTCAAAAAAATGGTGCCCGGGGCCGGAGTCGAACCGGCATGGGCGTTACCACCCGAGGGATTTTAAGTCCCTTGTGTCTACCTGTTTCACCACCCGGGCATTGGAATCAAGATAAACTCAGAGGTGTAAGTTTATAAAAAATTCGCTTAATGAGCAAGGAAATTAATCGGTATTTACTTCTAATCGCTAGAATTATCGAGGCTTTTGCATTACGGAAGGCGGAGAAGATAAAGACTCTGTAAAAACTCCTAAATAACCCTGTGGAATGTGAATTATTCATGCATTAAAAGCCATCGCAAGCAATGCTCAGTTTGACATATTATATGCCAAACTGCGATGATGCGCAAAATATGTGGAAATCCTAACAAAGGAACTTGTTTAAAATGATAGAAAACTCAATTGCTCAATCAATTTCAGTCATTCGCAAGGAAATCTCTAAATATTGCCTTATGGCTGGTCGCCCTACTGAATCAGTGCAGTTGATAGCGATCAGTAAAACCAAGCCTCTATCAATGATAGAGGCAGCATTTAATACGGGAGAGAGAAATTTTGGTGAAAGCTATATACAAGAAGCAATTTCAAAAATTGAAGCGTTCAACCCTCCTGGGATTATATGGCACTTTATCGGCCCTATCCAATCTAATAAAACCAAAGCCATTGCTGAACATTTTTCTTGGGTACATAGTGTTGATAGACTTAAAATTGCAGAACGCTTAAATGATCAACGTCCAGCAATGCTTCCTCCTCTGAATGTCTGCATTCAAGTCAATATTGATGAAGAGTCCAATAAATCCGGGGTAACATTAGCGGAGTTACCGGCTCTTGCATTTGCCATTCAATCATTACCACATCTAACTCTGCGCGGTTTTATGACAGTACCTGCAAAACGGAATTCTTTTGCCGAGCAGCGAATACCTTTTTCACGGCTTCGCGAGTCTTTTGAAACCGTTCGCACTCAAGGCATAATCACTCTCGACACACTTTCAATGGGAATGAGCAATGATCTAGAAGCTGCTATTATTGAGGGTGCAACTTTGGTGAGAGTTGGTACTTCTATTTTTGGTGCTCGTCAATAATTGCAAGTTATTCTAAATTTTTTATACACAAAATTAAAAAGGCACCATTTATGCTCACAATATTGGCTGGTGTAACATTCTTTCTGTAAATTCCCCTGAAGCATGAAATTAAAGGCATAACAGTTAGCTTCGGAAGTTTATGCACAAGTCCATCAGGCTGCCGCCACGTCAGTGATAGGCAGGACAGTTGGTGGAGCGGTCACTTTGATTCCATCATTCCCTCCTCGCCGAAATAGGCGGGGCGGCCATATGAGTTGCAACAGCTTATTATTGTTTTTATTCGCTATTACCGCCCACAAGACACCCCATTATTCCTCGCTCTCTCCCTTAATCAAATTCCATACCGGCCAAAGCCCTTTCTCGCGGATGGCGTCTTGAATCATAAACAGCTTCGGTAAAAATCGGTTTTTTGCCTCTACGAAATGATATTGGTTCGCAATGCTGTAACCGATGGTGGTGAACGCATGACCCGCATCTATCGGCGCAACTGCACGCTCTATCAATAAAGCCTCAGCGGCGTGTTCCATCATTAACTCTTGGCGACTGGTAAGCTGGTCTTTTACGCAGTAATCGCGCGGCCTGAATTCAATAAGTAGCATTGCATTGTCTTCAATGAATTTGATTTGTTGGCGGGATAGCGGATTACCCGTGCTCACGCTTTGAATAACGCTCAACACGGTAGGCGTTTTTAACATAAGTGATGACATGACGGTTATCCTGTTTTTAAATGGGTTATGCAACAAACTTTCTGTAAATTCGGTTACTCAATTTAGCTCCTTCGGTTTCAGTTAACGTTTAAGTAAATTTTGTCAGCGATCCATTGTTCAGAAATTTCCATCACAATAGCAGTCACTAACCT
>CANJVU010000018.1 GCA_947478525.1 Thiotrichales bacterium | reverse complement strand
TCGAAGATCCTTTTTGTGAACCAAACTTCAAGAAATTCCTGCTCGAAAAAATCGATTTCTCTCGTCAGTGGCGATTTTATAGGAAAGCGGCGTGATAAGCTGTATTATTCGCAGGCAGATTTAATTGGCGAAGCTGTCACTCTCAAGTTGAGTAGAATAGATAAATTTTGTAAGGTTTCAGTGATTGGTATTACTTCAACGTCACCATGGTATTCACGTCGTGCTCCTCTGTAAACCAGAAATAACTTGGCCATTGGATAGTCTTCTTTGAAAGCTTTCAAGCTTTTAAAATCGGCTGAACAGGGTTTTGTGGTTGATTTAACTTCAAAGGCCAGTAATCCTTTTTCGCCATAGACGATAAAATCGACTTCTTGCCCTGCAGGTGTTCGCCAAAAATAGAGTTGATCGCCAGTTTCTTGGTAATCAATGGCGGCGCGTAAATGCTGTAAAAATAACGTTTCTAAAGCAACGCCACCTATTTCATTTGGACTGTCTAATGGACCTTTTGGGCGAATTTGATTGAAAATACCAGCATCAAAAAAATAAAATTTAGGGTGTGTCACCAGATGTCGCTTTGCTTTTTTAGTGAAGGGATATAGGCGATACCCTAACAGTAAATCCTCCAGAATAGTAATATAGTTCTCAACCACCTTGCGATGGACGGCAGCATCTCGTCCAATTGCAGTGATATTGATCAAATTGCCTTGAGAGAAGCTCATGGTCTCCAAAAAACGAGTAAAATCGCCAATATTGCGCGTCAACCCTTCTTGTTGTACTTCCTCGCGCACATAATTATGAACGTAGCTGCTGAGGTAACGTTTAATATTGGGTTCTTTAAGGGTGGCGGGTAATAAACCAAATTGTAAAGCCTGCTCAAGAGAAAAATCCTTTCCCAGTTCTTCTGCTGTGAGGGGATGCATATAATAGTTTATCGCTCTACCTGCAAGCAGGTTAACGCCTTTTTTGCGCAGACTGCGAGCGCTGGAACCCGTTAAAATAAAGCGATATCCTTGCGCCTCAATCAGGCGATGAACTTCGTTGAGTAAGATGGGTAGTTTTTGCACCTCGTCAATGACAATCCATCCGGTAAATTTCGGAGGAATCAGGTTTTCAAGACGTTCTGGATGGGCAGCCAAGGTTGTGTAGAGCTCAGAATTCAATAAGTCGTAGTATAAGTTATTATTGAGATGTTGCTTAAGCCATGCGGTTTTTCCAACGCCTCTTGGGCCAAAAAGAAAAAAGCTTTTATTCACGTCAAGAGGAAGAGAGAGGCTTCTTTTGTACATTATGACACCTAAAAAATGGAGTTGATAACTCCATTTTATGCTAAAAAATGGAGTTTGAAAAGCCTTTTTAAGTATTATTCCTATTGCATAATGGAAACGCAATCAATAACCCCATGCTGAAGATCACCGCGCCAACACCCAGTGGCAAGGGTGAAGTGACTTCTGTACCCGCAGCAATCGCGCCAATAATGGCGGACAATAAAAACTCCATACAGCCCATGGTTGCTGACGCAGCCCCAGGGAATGCTGAAAATGGCTCCATCGCGCCCGATGCGCCCGAGCCCATGCAGATGGTTCCGCCAATGCCAATGGGCAACATTGGAATCACAAAGCCAGCGACACTGAGTCCATAAAGCTCGAACCAAGTAACCATAATAATGCCGCCCAACAGCGCGATGGCATTGCCCATCATTACCGTGCGATAAACCCCAAGCTTGCCGACCACCTGGCCGCTGATCAAGCTGCCGACAAAAAACGAGGCGCCCATAAAGGCAAAATACAGGCCAAATTTGGCTTCGGGGACGTGCAGTAATTGCATCAGAATAAACGAGGAAATGGCAAAAAAGGTGAACAGATAGGATAATCCAAAAGTCGCGCTGAGCGCGTACAATACAAACTGGCGATTACCTAATACCTGCGCGTAGCGGCCAAAAATGCCCCAGCTGAAGGGTTGGCGATTGCGTTTCGACAGCGTTTCGTCCATGGTCAATGCCAGGATAAAGTTCAATATCCCGAGTGCACCGGCAAATACGAAAATCCAGCGCCAGCCGAAATGGAGGTCAATAAAACTGCCTACCGCCGGTGCCAGTAACGGTGAAAAGGCAATGATGCCATTGATATAGCTGTAGACTTTGGCGCTTTTGACGCCAGAAAATACATCGCGCACAATGGCGTTGACGGTGACCATCATGCCGCACGAACCGATGGCTTGCAGGATGCGAAATAAAATCAGCATGGTAATGTTGTCGGCCAGCGCACATAAAAATGAGCCAAAGGTAAATAAAGCAATGCTGATCAACAACACGCGGATCCGGCCAAACTGATCGGACAGCGGTCCAATAATCAATTGCGCCAAGCCGCTAAACACCATAAACAGTACCAGGGTGAGTTCAAGATGCAATTCGTCGGTATTGAAAATTTGCACCAATTTGGGCACGGCAGGCACGTAAATATCCATCGCAATGGCCAAGGCAATGGCGCTGGGGGATAAGATTGCGACGGCACTGACGATGCCTTTTCTCAGCAGATGAGCCATAAAAGATTCCTTTAAAAAGGAGCAGTATACTGATTTTACTGGCAGGCTGCAAAAGTAAGCTGAAATATGCTAATCTATCGGGGGTTTTCATTTATCACGAGGATATTTATGACACAAGTTACTTATCTATTGGCCATCGATCAAGGCACTACCAGTACTCGCGCCATGGTGTTTAACCACAAAGGCGAAGTGGTAAGCGTGGCGCAAAAACCATTTGCGCAGCATTTTCCAGAAGCCGGGTGGGTAGAGCATGACCCAGAAGATATCTGGCGAGATACCGTCAGTATGTGTCGTGATGCGTTGTTTCAAAAACGCTTGAACGCCAAGCAAATCGCTGCCATTGGCATTACCAATCAACGCGAAACCACCGTGGTATGGAACCGCGAAACCGGTAAAGAAGTGTATCGTGCCATTGTCTGGCAAGATCGCCGTACCGCCGATTTTTGTAAAGAACTTAAAACCAAAGGCTTAGAGCCTGCAGTGCATGACAAAACGGGCTTGTTGCTCGATCCGTATTTCTCGGCGACCAAAGTGCATTGGATTTTGGAAAATGTACCCGGTGCGCGTCAGTTGGCCGATGAAGGTAAATTAGCGTTTGGTACCATCGATTGCTTTTTATTATGGCACCTCACTGGTGGCAAAGTACATGCCACTGATGCCACCAACGCTTCACGTACCATGTTGTTTAACATCCACACCCAGCAGTGGGATAAAGAATTATTGCAATGGTTTAAAGTGCCTGCGTCGATGTTGCCTGAAGTGAAAGACAGCAGCGCTGATTACGGTCATACCGTGCCTGATTTATTTGGCACCAGCATTGCGATTGCTGCGATTGCCGGTGACCAACAGGCCGCTACGGTAGGGCAAGCATGTTTTGCACCGGGCATGATGAAAAGTACGTATGGTACCGGTGCATTTATGATGTTGAATACCGGCACCACTGCCGTATCATCGAAAAATCGCTTGTTGACCACCGTGGCGTATCGCTTAAATGGTGAAGTGACTTATGCCGTCGAAGGCGGCGTGTTTATTGCGGGTGCCGTGGTGCAATGGTTGCGTGATAAGATGAAAATCATTAATAAAAGTGCTGAGAGCGAAGTATTGGCCAAGAGTGTAGAAGACACCATGGGCGTGTATTTCGTGCCGGCGTTTACCGGACTGGGCGCGCCGTTTTGGGATCCGCATGCGACGGGTATGATTACTGGATTAACGCGCAACTCTGAACGGGCGCATATCGTCCGCGCCGCGTTAGAAGCCGTTGGCTATTGCACGCGCGACTTATTGTCAGCGATGTATGCCGATGGTACGCAGAAATTAAGCTCTTTACGCGTAGATGGTGGCATGGTTGCCAACAATTGGATGTGTCAATTTTTGGCGGATATTTTACAAGTCGATGTTGAGCGTCCGGTAGTGGCAGAAACGACGGCATTGGGTGCGGCGTATCTTGCAGGTCTACAAGTTGGTGTATTTGATTCGTTAGATCAGCTTTCTAATCTGTGGCAATGCCAACAACGCTTTGCGGTGAAGATGCAACCGACGCAGCAGCAAAAATTATACAGCGGTTGGGAACAGGCAGTGAAACGCGTGCTGACGCATGGGTGATTAGCTGTTCCTTCCCCCAACTCGCTTGGGGGAAGGTTAGGATGGGGGCGTGAATGGCATTGAATTTGCCCCCACCCCAACCCTCCCCCGGCAAAAGCCGAGGGAGGGAGATTTCGCATTAATGCTTCACTTCATTCTGCGCCTGTTGCAAACTCTGTGCATACAATGCATCAAAGTTAATTGGCGTTAAGTTGAGTTCTGGAAACCCACCACGCGTCACTAAGCTGGAAATCGCTTCACGTGCGTACGGGAACAAGGTGTTGGGGCAAAAGCTTCCCAAAATATGCCCTAATTGGCTTTCTGGTGCGCCAGTAATGCCAAACACACCGGTTTGTTTAACTTCTGCCACATAGGCCACGTCAGCATTCGATTTAGTGGTCGCGGTGACGGACAATGTCACTTCAAAATTCTTATCATCCAGTTTTTGTGAGGCAGTGTTGATCGCCACATTGGTTTCTGGTTTCCATGGTTTGGTGAAAATGGCGGGTGTGTTAGGCGATTCAAAAGACAGGTCTTTGGTGAAGATTTTTTGAATGAAGAATTCGACGCCAGCGGTTTGTTCGATTGTGGGTTCCATGATGATTTTCCTTTGGTTAAATAGGCGGTTCATTGTAGCAGAGTAGAGATATTGTTGTCACGATGGCATTATGCATCTGCCGTTAGTGAGTCTGGCAACCACACGCATTTATGGCGTGGATTTTTTAGCGGATACCCCGGCGCGTGAATACGTCAAAGCGATGAATCAAATGCCTTCGATGCAAAAAATAAATGTGGATCGTAAAGCCAATCAGGCGTTTATTATGGAGGTGCGTGCTAAGAAGTGATTTAATTATCGGACAATTATAACGATGCTATAATTGTCCGATAATTTGCTTTTTATTTATCGGACAATTATAATGATGTTATAATTGTCCGATACGGAGTTGGTATGATTGTTGGTAGAAAACCTGAAATTGCGCGGTTAGAGAAGATTTATCGCTCTAAAGAAGCTGAGTTTGTTGTGTTATATGGCAGAAGACGTATCGGAAAAACATACTTAATTCGCCAATTCTTTGAAAATAAAAAAGGTATTTTTTTTCGGGTCACTGGATCTCAAGAAGGTTCTTTTAGAAAGCAATTGAGTCATTTTGCAGCGTCATTATCACAGACCTTTACTCATGGTGTGATGATTAAGTCACCGCGGTCATGGGACGAAGCGTTTAGCACATTGACACATTTGATTGAAACCAGCAGCACTAAAGAAAAAGTTTCCATCTTCTTGGACGAGTTGCCCTGGTTGGCAACACCTCGCTCTGGTTTGTTAGAAGCTTTGGATTATTACTGGAATCACCATTGGTCAAGAAATCCCAAGATAATACTGACGGTATGCGGCTCTAGTGCATCCTGGCTCATTAATAATATTATTTATAATCCCGGTGGATTGCACAATCGGTGCACCGCTGAAATCAAACTACTTCCTTTTAATTTAGCTGAGACAGAGGCATTTCTGTTGAGTCGTGGTATTAAGCTGAAGAGAAGCCATATTATTGAGATTTATATGGCTCTGGGTGGCGTGCCTTACTATTTGACTTATGTAGAGAAAGGCTTAACCGCCACTGAGAATATTCAAAAAATTCTCTGTGACAGTAATGCCCCCTTGAAAGACGAATTTACCAAATTGTTCAAATCTTTGTTCAAAAGTGCCAACACTTATGCAGAACTGATTAGATTGATCGCTGCTAAGAAAGAGGGTATCAGCAGAGGTGAGTTAGAAAAAAAAGCAAAGTTATCGCCAGGAGGCGGGCGTTTATCAGCACAGCTCAAGCAGCTTGAGCAAACAAACTTTATCGTATCGTTGGTACCTTGGGGTAAAACTCGCGGCGAGTGTTATAAAGTGATCGATGAGTTTTGTTTATTTTGGTTATCTTGGTTGGCAGGCTCTAAAATCAAGGAACGCCTTGGTGATTTTTGGACGAAGCAGATTCAAAAACCAAATTATCAAGTGTGGGCAGGTTATGCCTTTGAAGCAGTATGTCATAAGCATATTACCCATATCATTGCCGCGTTAAAGATTAACTCTGCTGAAAGCGTCTCTACCTGGCGTGCTAAAAACAATGTGGCAGAAGAGATTGCAGGTGCACAAATTGATTTGTTAATTGACCGCAATGATGATGCAATTACCTTGTGTGAAATTAAATATACGGACAAGCCATTTGCTATTACTAAGCCTTATGCTGAAGTATTAAAGCGTAAAATAGAAGTGTTTAGAAAAACCACCAAAACCAAGAAAGAAATTTTTATGGCGCTCATCTGTGCCAATGGCGTTAAAGAAAATTCATTTTCTAAAGAAATCATTAGCGGGATGCTGGCGTTAGATGCATTATTTTGTGATTAAAGTGCTAATAACAGAAATTAGTTATTGACAAACGATAATTATTTGTTGTATTATCCTTCTGTTCACCAACAGAAGGAATATTACAATGGACAAAATTATCAAGATCAGTCGATGCTTTAAGCGTGTGTTTACGGTTATTTTCGTGGGGTGGCCGATTGTGCTCGCGGTGATTTGGTTCGGCCCTCAGCAAGGCGGTTTGCTGGTCAATATTGGCTTGACCATCAACAACTTTATTCCCGCCGGCTTGATTTTCTTGATCGCCTATATGATGCAGGAATGTCTGAAGCTGCGTGAAGAACAAGCGTTGACGGTTTAAGGAGTAGGGTATGGCAATTATTATTAACGTCGATGTGATGCTGGCCAAACGCAAAATGCGCTCGAATGAGTTGGCGGAACGCATTGGCATCACTGAACAAAACCTGTCGATTTTAAAAACCGGCAAAGCCAAGGCAATTCGTTTATCCACCTTGGATGCGATTTGCCGACACTTAGACTGTCAGCCAGGAGATGTACTGGAATTTAAAGTCGATCAGGAGGGGTAATCATGAAATATAAATTTACGTTGTTGCTGCTGTTGTTAGGGTTCACTGGCTTTGCTCACGCCAAAGAAGTTCAATTGATTGTGAAGACTCAGACGCAGTATCTGATGAATGTTCAGTATCGCTTTTCCAGCGGCAATACAGTGTATGGTCACGGCAAGCTACAGATCCAACCCAATTATCAAACACCGGAGTATGTCGCGGTCAATATGATACCGGATGATGCCGATGTGTTGGTGCAAATCGACAAAATGAATGTTGCCAATCAAACCGAAATCGGTGACCCGTGTGAGATTGATTTGGGCAAAACCAATTTGACCGCAAACATCAAACTACAATTTATGGGTAGCCCTTGGAGTCATGGTAGTTTTAATTGTTCTGTATCGGCGAGCAGTTAGTATGTTCATTCACAATGTCTCAATAAACAACCGCGTCGCCTGGCTCCATAAAATGCTCGCTTGATGGGGCATTTTTTTCGGATAACCACTGACGTTGGTGACGATCACTTGATTACCCAAAACCAGCGTTTGATCATGATGCGCGCCTTCGACATTGCCGCCTTCAGACAGTGCCATATCGACAATCACTGCGCCTGGTTTCATCTGGTTGAGGGTGTCGCTGGGGATCAGCAGCGGTGCCGGTTGGTTGGCACGTCTGGCGCTGGTCAGTACAATGTCCGCGGTTTGTGCCAGGGCTTTAATCTGCGCTTGTTGCGTTGCCAGGGCGGCGTGTTTATCCAATAACAATGCGCGCGCACCTAATTGCTCAATTTCTTGCAATTGCCCCGCGTTGGTGACAAAAACGCTGCACGATAACCCTTGGTGAATGGCTTCTTCTAATGCGGCACGACCTACCACGCCAAAGCCAATGATCACCGCGGTTTTGGCGGGGTAAGTGATGTGTTTTAACGCATCTTGAATCGCTAGTTTTCCAGCGATTTTGCTCATGGCGGCGAGCAGATTCATCGGATTAGATACTTCCAGCGGCAATTGATCCAGGCTATGCGTCTTAAGTTTCTTGTGTTGATATTCCTGCATGTGTGTGGAATTTTTTTCAAACGGATCGAGCGCACCGATCATGCTAATGCCTTCGGGTATCGCTTGATTTTCCAGGATTTCGCGGTTTCGATTCGGCCGCTTGGCGCGTACAATCAAATTGATGTCAGCAAAGAGTGCCTGATAGGTGGCAAGTGTTTCATCTTTCAGCGTGCGCAAGGTTGCACCTGCTTGCACATAGGCGGCATCAGCAAATCCAGCCGCTGCACCTGCGGTTGCTTCCACATGAACGATATGACCTGCCTGCACCAGTGTTGCCACATCAGCCGGTATCAGCGCAACGCGTTGTTCACCTGCGCGGGTTTCTTTGACGAGTAAAATGGACAATGTCATGGGGTTGCTCCTGTTTGTAGAATACTGATGTCGCCACCGATGCTGATCATCATACGTTTTTTCATTGCTTTATTATAGCGCGGGTTATTACAGGTTTTTGAGTGATTGAATGATGATCTATTTTCTTGACTGAATCACTCGTTTTTGTTAACATGCTTGTGACGGGTAAGTCCTATGGTACGCCTGCAAGGTCCTTTCGGGCTTAACTTGCGGGAATAACGTTTCGATGGGGGCCGTCTTTTTTATACTAAAAAATTTTTCTCGTAGGCAATCTTGTCTTTGAAAAGATAATACCATTCTTCATCAGCGTGCATGTATTTTCGAAATAACCCCCAGCAAAATAAATCAACTGCTTGAATGCCGTAGCTTTTGTGTGAGGGAATATGGCTGATGTTAAGCGGTACATTCAATGGTAGTATCACGTTTAAGCTCAATTTTAGCATATCATCAAATGCATTAATGCCGTCACGATTTTTGCTTTTATCAATCAACAGGTTAACGGTTTTCGCTCTTGCAAAATCGACCTGTTTAAGCAGATGATTTGCCAGGATGTTGTAGAGCCTATGTGTGTCAATGGGGAGAGTAAGCTTTTTAAAAGCAGTCTTTTTATCTAGTATGATGCTGTAGATTTTCCAAGAATCAGCGCGACTAATATTTTTGTAAAAGTAAGCTTTGATATTAAAAGGGATGCTTGAACCTTTTAGCTCCTGTTGATTTCCCAGTTCTTTATGACCGGCTATTTTATTTTTTAGAGTTCTTTCTATAGCCTTTTTAATAATAGTAACGGTTTCTTGATTATCACAAACCAGTAGTGTAATAACAAAGTAACGAGAGGGCTTCTTATCATTGAAATCAAAACCTAAATCACCCGATTCATCTAAGAATATGTGCATGGAAAGTTGCTTTTGCTAAAGGGTACATAGGGTGGCATGATATCAAAAAACACACAAATGGTCAAAATATGTTACGTCTATTTTTTCACCGAAGCATCCCCCGCAGCAAAGGCAAAGGGTTCTCCCTCAATGTCTAAAAGCAATTGCCCCTGTTCATTAATACCCATGGCGCGGCCGGTTTTACTGTGTTGGCCATTGAGTAAGGTAATCTCGCGGTCTTTGAGGTAATCGTGTTTTTGCCAGATCGGTAGAAATTGTTTTAAGCCATGGCGTTCAAATTCTTGCAGATATTCAAACACCCAATGAATGATGCGGCCGGCCAGTTCACTGCGGTTATGAGCGTGTTGGGTGATCTGATAAAGTGAGGTCCAGGCTTGATTGATCTCCGTATGGTTGGCCTGATGCATGTTGATGTTCATGCCAATGCCTATCACGATCTGTGTCGTATGATGACTTTCCCCTTGGACGTCGATCAATACACCAGCCAACTTTTGCTCTTGGCAGTACAGGTCATTGGGCCATTTCAACTGTAACGGCTGCTGCAAGCCATATTCCTGCAGCGCACGAATCATGGCTAATCCCACGACCATGCTTAAGCCACCGAGTTCGCTGAGTTTTTTGTGAATGGACCAGGCGCAAGAAAAGAATAAGTTCATTCCAAACGGCGAATGCCACTGGCGACCCAAACGGCCACGACCGGCGGTTTGATGCTCGGCCAAACAGATCAAGGGGTTATCACGCGTGGCGAGGGTGGATTTAAAAAAATCTTGGGTGGAAGTAGTACTACGCAATAACGTAATCGTTGGTTGTAATGACGTGAGATTGGCGTGATGCACAATGATTTTTTTATCTAAAAGCATCAAAGGTTCGGGTAAATCACAGGGGTCCTTATTCATCATATGCACTATCCCTCAAGCAGAAAATAAAAAAATCAGCAAAAGCAGCGCTGCTTCAAAATTGTAACATACAAAAACGCCGGTGTAGTGGTCAGGCGTTACTGAGTTTTGTGAATGGTTAAAATGGTGCACCCGGCGGGATTCGAACCCACGACCCCTAGCTTCGGAGGCTAGTACTCTATCCAGCTGAGCTACGAGTGCACATAGAGGGGTGAAAGTGTATCAAGAAGCGCTGCTTAATGCCAGCAGCAACTCATTCAGTTGGCAGCTAACTTCCAGGTCTTGCTCTACCAATTTCATATATTCATCATTGAGCGGTTCGCTGTAACCGAACGTCAGGCGGTTTTTGATGGCAGTCATTTTGGGCAGCATTTTTTCTTTTTGCAGTTGTAAGTCCAAGATTTTTTGTGGCACTTTTTTCTGCTTCATCAGGCTCGATAAGGAGACTTGTTTGACCACCTCAGTCGTATATTCCAGTGTGCCTTGAAAATCGTCTTGCTGTTGATGCGCGTGGCCATGACCCGCGGGACGGCGGCGATTTTTATTGTTGTTGTTATGGCGGTGGTGTGGTCTGCGGTTCTGAAAGCTCATAGGATCTCTGCGGTGATCAAGATGCCAGCATCATAACAAATATCGTTGCCGTTCGCTACACTCGCGCGTAATGCTCGACGTTGCCGAGCCAGCGTTGAATCAGCGGCATAATGGTCTCTGGGTATTTTTGTAATAGCTGATCAGCAATATGCTGTGCGATGGGCAGCAACGCTTGATCACGCAACAGCAGCGCGATTTTAAAGCACATCTCACCCGTTTGACGGGTGCCGAGCACTTCGCCTGGGCCGCGGATTTCCAGGTCTTTTTCGGCGATTTTAAAACCATCATTGCTTTCACGCATAATCTGCAGGCGGGATTGCGCGGTTTCTGAAATCGGGATTTGGTACATCAGTACGCAAAAGCTTTCAATGCTGCCGCGACCAACGCGGCCGCGCAGTTGGTGCAGTTGCGCCAAGCCTAAGCGTTCCGCATTTTCAATTACCATCAAGCTGGCGTTGGCGACGTTGACGCCGACTTCAATCACGGTGGTAGCCACCAATAGATCAATATTGCCTTGTTGAAACGCCGCCATTACCTCGGCTTTTTCCGACGATTTTAACCGGCCGTGAATCAGGCCAATGCGCAAGTGGGGGAGTTCGGTTTTCAGATGTTCGGTGGTGGTTTCGGCCGCTTGGCAGTTTAACAGTTCGGACTCTTCTACCAATGGGCACACCCAATACGCTTGGCGGCCTTCCTGGCAAGCGTGGGCAACGCGTACGGTGACTTCATCGCGACGTTGGTTCGAGACCAAAATGGTTTTGACCGGTGTGCGCCCGGGTGGTAATTCATCGAGCACGGAAATTTCCAAATCCGCGTAATAAGTCATCGCCAAGGTACGTGGGATCGGCGTTGCGGTCATCACCAATTGATGCGGTTGTAAGCCCAGCTGTGCGCCTTTTTCTTGCAAAGCGCGGCGTTGATCGACGCCAAAACGATGTTGTTCATCGATGATCACCAGCGCCAGTAGATGAAACTGCACTTTGGCTTGAAACAAGGCTTGCGTACCGATAATCATGGCAGCGGAGCCATCGGCAATGTCGGCGAGGATTTGCTTTTTTTCTTTGGCAGTGCGTTGGCTGATCAGGCAAACGGTGTGAATGTTTAATGTGGCAAAATCACGTTGAATACTCTGGTAATGTTGCTCCGCCAAAATTTCCGTCGGTGCCATTAAGGCCACCTGATAACCCGCTTCAATGGCTTGTAGTGCAGACAGCTCAGCAATGGCCGTTTTGCCCGAGCCGACGTCACCTTGCAATAAGCGCATCATCGCCTGTGGTTTGGACAAGTCTTGTTTAATCTCTTGTGCAACCCGTTGTTGCGCCTGAGTTAGGGTAAATGACAGTTGCTGTAAAAACGCCGGAATCAATTGTTTAGAAGGCGGTAACGATGCAGCCTTGGTTTGATGTACTTGTTGACGCAAGCGACGCAAACTTAAGCGATGTGCCAATAACTCTTCGATAATCAAGCGTTGCTGCATCGGATGTGTACCGGTTTGCAGCTGTGTCACATTGGCGTCGGTGGGCGGGTGATGGGCAAAGCGCAGCGCTTCGAGTAACGAAGGCAGCTTAAATTGCTGCCGAATGGCTTCGGGCAAATAATCTGGCAAGGTTTCATGTTCGCTGATGTCCAGCGCTTTGCTGATCCATTGCCGCAAACGCCCTTGCGTAATGCCAGCGGTAGTCGGGTAAATCGGCGTCAGCATTTCACTGAGGGGAATCTCATCGGCCGTATTAAACAATTGATATTCCGGGTGGGTCATTTCTAGAAATTGCTTGCCGGCGCGCACCTCACCAAAACAGCGAATATGGGCATGGCTTTGCAACGCTTGATGTTGAAATTTGTTGAAATGAAAAAACCGCGCAACTAATACGCCTATACCGTCGCTGATATGACACAGCAACATTTGTTTGCCACCACGTACCACTTCAACCTGAATAATATCGCCTTCAATCTGCGCCAGTTGCTCTGGGCGTAAGTAGTTCAACGGGGTAATCTGCGTGCGATCTTGATATTGCCGCGGCAGATGAAACAGCAAATCAAAGGTATTGCCAATGCCCAGCTTATCCAGGCGCTTTGCCATGGCAGGACCGATTCCGGAGAGGGTGGTTAAGTCAGGCATGAGTGTTGGCGTGTCTTAAAGATGATCATGATCGTAGCATGATTTTTTGAGGTTGTCGAGTAGGTTGCAAAATACTCAAAATAGTATATTATACATTCAAAATTAATAAAATGATTGCAAGGGTGTCTTCTATGGGATACAGTTATCCTGTCATGGTACTAGAAGTGAGTATTTATGTTAATGAGCGTGGCGTAGCGCCTTTTATTATTTGGTTAGAAGCATTGGATAGTACAATACGTTATCGAATCAAAGAACGACTCGATCGTCTGAGATTAGGAAACTTTGGTGACTGTAAGGCGTTGCAAGAAAGAGTGTTTGAATTGCGCTGCCATTTTGGTTCTGGTTATCGTGTGTATTATGGAATTGACCAAGGTGTTGTTGTGATATTGTGCGCTGGAGATAAGCGTACTCAGAAGCGGGATGTTGTTAAGGCAGCAGAATATTGGAAAGATTATTATGAAAAAGACAATTGATTATCAATCGTATTTATTGCATTCCCTGGAAGATCGGCAAGAAGCGCAAGGGTACTTAAATGCCGCATTGACGGATGGAAGTGTCGACAGTTTTTTATTGGCACTGCGTAATGTGATTGAAGCGCAAGGGGGGATGAGTAAACTGGCGCAGAAGACGCATAAAAGCCGTTCTAGTTTATATAAAACCCTTTCTGATGGCGGTAACCCAGGGTTGAAAAGTATTGATAGTATTCTGCAAGCGCTGAATTTACGGCTCTTCATTACCCGCTGAGATTGTTCAAACCAAATGAATCCAGTATGATGGCTTTTTAGCGCTTTGAGGACATTCTATGAGTTCACTCCGCATTCTCACCGGCATCACGCCTTCGGGCACGCCGCACATTGGCAATTACATCGGTGCCATCAAGCCATCGGTTGCCAGCCAAACCGGAAATTCGCTGTATTTTATCGCGGATTATCATTCCCTGGTGAAGTTGCAAGACCCGAAGGTACGTCAGCAGTATATTTACGAAATCGCGGCGTCGTGGTTGGCGTTGGGCTTAGACCCGAGCAAAACTATTTTTTATCGACAATCCGGCGTGCCGGAAATTACGGAGCTGGCGTGGATTTTATCGACGGTGGCGGGCAAAGGTTTGCTCAATCGCGCCCATGCGTACAAAGATGTAGTGGCGAAAAATATGCAGGAAAATCTAGACCCTGATGCCGGTATCAGCATGGGGTTGTTTTGCTACCCGGTGTTGATGAGTGCCGATATTCTGGCGTTTAATGCACACCAAGTTCCGGTCGGTAAAGACCAGGTTCAGCATATTGAAATTGCGCGGGATATTGCGGCGCGTTTTAATCATATTTACGGTGAAGTATTTGTGTTGCCAGCAGCACAAGTAGATGAACAGTCGCATACCTTGCCAGGACTGGATGGGCGCAAGATGAGTAAAAGTTACGGTAACACCATTCCGTTGTTCGCCCCGTCAAAACAACTGCGTAAATCGGTAATGCAGATTGTTACCAACTCGCAACTACCCGAAGAACCGAAAGATCCCACTGGCTGCACTGTGTTTCAATTGTATCGCGCTTTTGCCACGCCAGAACAAGTTGCTGCATTGGCACAACGTTATGCAACCGGCATTGGTTGGGGTGAGGCAAAGCAGCAGTTGTTTGAATTACTGGATGCGTTATTAACCGAACCACGTCAACAATATGACGCGCTGATGGCGGATACTCGGCAAATCGACTTGATCTTACAGCAAGGCGCAGAGCGTGCGCGTGCCGTGGCACGGCCGATTTTGCAACAAGTACGCCAGGCGGTTGGTTTGTAGCAGAAAATTTGCTATAATAACGTGATTATAATTTTATAGGTTTTACCATGGCAATGAAACAACCGATATTACCAGACGACGATGAAGGCGGTGGCGATAACAGCTCGCATTCTACCTCAATGTCCATGACCGTGGGCATGGCGGCATGGGCGATGGCCAATGATAAACCGGCGTATTCACCGCTCAATAGAAGGGATGATGTATCCGGACTGTCGCAAGTGGCGCAAGCGTTGAATCATGAGCTGGGGCTTGATCAAAGCATTACCCCTTCACCGTCGGGTAATTCACAGCCTACGGTATTCAGCGACGATCGTCCAAAAGCAAAAGACGTGGTGCAAAACCGTAACGTCAAACCACTGAGCCATCAAAATGCGCAAGGTACCAAAGAAGTGTTGCTCGAACTGAATGCCCATAATTCTTACGTCGTTACCGGCACCATCAATGGCCAGGAAGTAACGTTTATCGTCGATACCGGCGCCAGCACCGTGTCGATTCCGCTGCGCATTGCCACGTATCTTGGACTCAAGCCACAAGGCCGCCCCAGTTTTGCGCGTACCGCCAATGGCCTGGCAGAAGTGTATTCGGTGAACTTGCAAAAGGTAGGTGTGGGCAATATCGAACTCAAAAATGTCGGTGGCATGATCAATATGGGTGACACCAGCGAGCAAATTCTGCTGGGCATGACTGCGTTGAAAATGCTCGATTTTAGATTTTCAGACGGCAAGTTGATTTTGACGCAGAAAGCCTTATGAGGAGTGGTTAAATGCACACAGGGAAGGCAAAAATAGCCAAGACGCTGGAAGAAAAAGTGACACTCATTCAATCGTTAATTCAGAAAAAGCTATTTGATGATGCCAGTAAATCTCAGGTTCGCGCTATTATTCAGGAGATAATGCAAAAATCCTCTCATTGGGAGTTAAACAACGTAATCATTGCTTACTTTGCTGCTGCTCCTACTTGCAGTGATGAAGAGGCGATCTTACTTTTTAATTTTTCGCGTTATCAAAGAGTGATGGGGCAATTAATTGATTCACATCAAGCGCGAATTCCATTTTGGATAGAATATACTGTTCGAGAAAAGCTACCGCTCGATTTTTGTATTGATTTTTTGCTTAAAGTAACAGACGCAATTCCTGATTTTATCTTTGGTCAGGTTACTATTGATTTTATACAGCATCAACTGCTATTTTGGATAAAGGATGTTGCTCGGGAAAAACGGTCACTTGATTTTTGTATTGATGTTTTGCTTAAAGTAAAAGCTACCATTCCTGGTTTTATCTTTGATCAGGTTGCTATCGATTTTATACAACGTCAATTAATTGACTCTTTTTCTTTAATGGCAGTTAGAGCGCATGTTGGGTTATTGGAAAAATTTCTTGATGTTATATTGCCAGCTGCTTCACCATTGCCTGAAGCGATAGCAAAGCTCTTGTTGCAGGTGTTAGAAAAGGCGTTGAAAAAGACGGTGGAGATGCGTTATCAAATTAATGAAGCATCAGCTCGTAAGCTTTTTCTTAAGTGTGAGCAGCTTGATGTAACCGGTAAGTGGCGCGTTGAGTATTGTCAGGTGTTACTGGAAGCTGAAAAAAACGATGCATTCAGGGATTTGTTTATTGAATTTGTTTTATCGTTTGTCACACGTCATCATATTCTTTATTCTCCTTTAAAAGAACGTTTAGAGAAAAAAACCAACAGGAATTCGAATGGTAAGGCTGTATTAGCAAAAATCAAAGCATTGCCAGGAGTCAGAGAAGAGGAGTTGAAATTACCTAAAATCTCGCGTGAAAAAAAAGAGCTACCTGCAGAAATAGAACGCGAGATGCCTATTATACCGATTACTGATGTTGATGAGATATTCAGACTACTTAATTTAAAAGAGGATCTGGCGATTCTCGCTCCACGCAAACTACATCCGGGTAGTCGCAAAGTTTTATTAGATGCGGTGAGCCATCTGGTCACGACTCATGGAGCAGGTAATTTACTGGCGTATGAACAATTGGCTACGCTATTGTATTTTGTGGCATCGCCGCCTTTTGATCACCTGTTGGGGTACCAAAATAATTTATTGCGAGATGTTTGGCAGTTATTGGATGTTGCGCTACAAAATTTGCTTGACCCTCATGGGAAAATCAATGCTGCTGTTTGTAAATATATCATCAGTACTGACCGAGACTTAGCCTCATCTAAAGATGACGCTGTTGCTGTTTCACCCCCTTCTTTGGATGAAGTGCGTAAAGCATTGTCCACTTATAAATCTATCATCAGTGCTGAACGAAAATCAAAAAGCGCTAAAGGTAAGGCGCTTGCTGTTGCGGTTTCATCATCTTCTGCGGGTGAAGTGTATGAAGTGTTGTCCAGTGACGATGAGTCGCTTGCTGCTGGTTTTTTATCTCCTTCTTTGGCTGCTGCTAAGAATTTGAGCGGCGTCTTGTGGCGATTCTCTAAGCATATTCCCAGTGATGATGAGCAAGCTAAAGATTTTCTGAAGATACTGATTGCGGGGCATAAAGGTATTGGAGGAGGAATCAAAGACGATATCAAAGCATATATTTGTTTGCTTTATAGGGATAAATATAAAGGCGATGTTGCTGTTTCCAATCCCTTATTTCCAGCTAAACAAGCCCCCTCTATTTTTCAAAATATAGTACATAAATACTCCAATACCTGGGCAATACGTTCCGACTTTATTTGGCAGCAGTTGGCGCAAATCCCTGGTTTTTTCGAATGGCCAAGTAGCACTTCAGATTCGAGAGAATATTTGGCATCGTATCATTTCAGGCAATTGTCAGGGAGTCTGTTGATCCATCAACCGGTCACTGCTGGTTCGGAGCAGGCATTAATTGCAAGAAAAGCGGTCGATCAGGATTTTGTAGATCATTTTATTGATAACCGTTTAGTGATAGAAAACCGAACTAGGGGGTGCAATGATAGAGATTTAGCGGTTTGTAATTTATCATTTTATAGGCATGAAAAAGATAAGCGCTATTTATTACTGCAAGTCTGGGGAGATTATTTTGCCTGGGAAATTTCGCTCCAACATCAAGATGCGTTAAGTGCTAAAGTAAAGAAAACACAAAAAGATACGATTGACTTATCTGCATCATTTTTGGCGGTGTTGAAACCCATCGTTGCAGATGATTCGTGGCAGCATTTGTCGAACCAATTGGATTCTGCCGATGGTGTTGCGCAATGGATAAAAATATTGACGGCAAGAATGAATACGGCTTTGACCGCAAATCAACCCAAACTGTCTGGCGCTCCCGAGGCTTTCTGTCATAATTTTGTTCACGGTTATGTGGCTGCTGCTTATCATAATGATTATGATAGGGTTCGTTCAAATAAAACCCTCACAGCATCGACAATAGATCGTTCTGAAGCTGCCGCATCCAGCAATACTCGTCCTGATATGATGCTGATTTCAAAAGACAAACAGCATGCTGTTATTATTGAGTTTAAATATGGCGCTGAATCGCCAGAAGCAGGAATTGAGCAAATAATAAGACAGTATCTTTGTCATCCGGTTTACTGGAAGTCTTCTAAAATGGATACGCATCGCAATAAAGTAAAGCAAGTCTTGGCGGTGGGGATTAGATTTGATGTTGGTTTTGGTGTTGATGGAAGATATAGCTTAAGTTACGCAGTGAAACGTTTTGAGCGCAATAAAAGCAAAAGCGATAGTTTTATCGAGGTTCAGCATGCGCCATTTTTAAAAAACTTGCAGCATATCAGATCCGATTTTATGACTCATCCTGATAGGTTAATACAGCAGATGCAAACCATACTGGAAAAACAAATTTCTTCGCAGAATTTTACTTTACAGAGTCCCCATTTATTTGAAAGTTTTGTATTGGGTATTTTTGCAACTTTACCGGTTTCCTGTATTGAGCAATTACCGTTTGGTGGCTACGTCTTTGAGAGCCAGGATAAGCGGTTTGTGATGCATACCGTGAGTTGCACGCCGGGGCGTGAGGTTGTCGATACAGAGCAAATGGCAGTAGATTGGTCTAAGCGGTTATTAGAGCGAGCTGAACTAAGAGATTGTATTGCCTTATTGTTCGGAATGCATAATCTGCATGACAGCGAGGCAAAAGTTTTTTTAGCCACGTTTGCGATCGCTGAAAAACCCGATATTCATGTTTATGTGGCTGCTGAATCCGTTGGTGTATTGTCGCAGTTAATGTCACCGGTATCTGTCGTAGAGGCATCAGCAGCAGCGCCAAGCAGAGCGGCGAAAAGAGCTAGAGTAGGTGATGTCGGTGGAGGTTCATCATCCGCCTATCAGGCAGCAACTCCTTTTTTTAAGGTTGGCCCGGACGCCATGTTAACGTATTTCAATCAGCTTTTTGCATCATGGTATAGCAATCGTAAAGTGGAAGGCTTTAGCGATCCGGATATTTTGCAAATATTCACTAAGGCTGAACTTGAGGCAGAAGAGCAGTTGCACGCTGTGGTGATGAGCTGTGGCTTTGCATTAAAAGATGTCCCTGGAGATGGCAATTGTTTCTTCCATGCGCTGCTGGATCAAATTACTGCCAGATGTCCTGGATTAACTGCGCTGGCGGATTACCTTGATTGGGATCATGCTGATTTACGCAACCTTGCCGTTGAAAGATTGTCGCAATTATGCAACCAAGGAAAATTGGCAGATTTCTCTGCAAATCCAGAAGCAATGGTGAAACGAGCGGCAGAGGATCGTTCGTGGGCAGATGATTTTACCATTTCAACAGCAGCCGCAGCGCTCAACATCACCATTGTATTGATTAATAATGATGGTAACCCTCCCACCATTATCGATGGCGGTAGAGAAGCGATTGTTTACTTAGGTTATGAGGTGGGGTGCCACTTTCAATCAACCACAGGAGAGCCATCCGCTGCTTTGCTGCAGCTGATTGCTCAAAAGCGTGATACAGCGGTTGCGCCAGCGATGTAAAAAGATTCAACACGCCGGTTGATGCACTGTCAAGCCGCCTTGAAAATGCTCGATTTCCGGTTCTCAGGCGGCCAGTTGATTTTGACGCAGAAGCCTTACCCACAAGGGGAGAGGTGAAGATACCAATCGCCGGAGCTCTAAATTACCCACTCAAAACGACATAGACCCTTTCACTATATGGTGAAACACCTTTTGGTGAAATTTGGAGGTAAAGTTAGTGTCTAACACGCCGGCTGATGCACTGCTAAACCGCCTTGCGCGGTTTCCTTGTATTTGGTTTGCATGTCTTTGCCGGTCTCACGCATGGTATTGATCACAGCGTCTAACGAAACCAAATGTGTACCATCACCTAATAGTGCCAATTTGGCGCTGTTGATGGCTTGCAAGGTGCCCATGGTGTTGCGTTCGATGCAGGGGATTTGTACCAAGCCGGCGATCGGGTCGCAGGTGAGTCCCAGGTGGTGTTCCATGCCGATTTCTGCGGCGTTTTCCACTTGCTCAACGTTACCACCCCATAACGCACACAGCGCGCCAGCGGCCATGGAACAGGCGACGCCGACTTCGCCCTGGCAGCCGACTTCGGCGGCGGAAATTGAGGCGTTTTCTTTGTAGAGCAAACCGATGGCGCCTGCGGTCAGAAAATAAGTGAGTATGTCTTCCACTTTCGCACCAGGATGGAATTTTAAATGGTAGGCGAATGATGCAGGGATAATTCCCGCGGCACCGTTTGTTGGGGCAGTTACTACGCGACCGCCAGCCGCATTTTCTTCGTTGACCGCCAGGGCAAACAGGTTGATCCAGTTCATGGAATCCATCACGGTTGCTTGTTGTAGCAGTTGATAAATTTTCGGCGCGCGGCGTTTAACTTTCAAGCCGCCCGGCAGTTCCCCTTCGTGCTTGCAACCGCGGTCAATACAGTCTTGCATCACTTGCCAAATGGTCAGCACGCGTTCGCGAATTTCTGCGTCGGTACGCCAGGTTTTTTCGTTTTCCAGCATAATCTCGGCGATTGATTTGTGGTGGGTTTTGCAGTGGTGCAGCAATTCCAGTGCTGAATGAAACGAGTAGGGCACTGACTTTTTTGGTTGGGGTTTTTGATCTTGCTTGCATTCGGTCGCGGTCACAATAAAGCCGCCGCCGACGGAGTAATATTCTTCCGATTTCAGTACGGTGTTATTGACGTCATACAAGGTAAAACGCATGCCATTGGCGTGATAGGGGAGGGTTTCTTTATAGTGAAACAACAGTTGCGTGGGTTCGTCAAAAGTCACTGGGTATTGATCCATTAACCGCAGTTGATGCTGTTGTCGAATCTCGTTAAGAATGCTGGGAATGGTTTCTGGATCAACGTTTTCCGGCGCATGTCCCATTAAGCCCATCAGTACTGCTTTATCGGTGCCGTGACCTTTGCCGGTGAGTGCCAGTGAACCATACAAATCAATATAGACTTGCGTGGCTTTGGGCAGTAATTGTTGCGCTTTGGCTTCCATAATAAAGCGTCGTGCCGCGCGCATGGGGCCAACGGTATGTGAACTGGAAGGGCCAACACCGATGGAGAATAATTCGAAAATACTGATGTTCATTCTATACTCTTGTTAAGGGTGGGGAAGGTAACGGTGACTTCCAAGCCACTATTGTCTTTGGGTTTTTGTACGCTGATCGTGGCATGGTGCAATAGTGCAATTTGTTCCACGATGGCCAACCCTAAGCCGCTACCGGTTTCTTTATTGCCTTCGCCGCGGAAAAAGCGGTTAAATAACCGTGGCATATCCGTTTCAGAGACGCCAGGACCATTGTCGGTGACGCGTAACTCCTGGGTGTTGCCCAGAGAAGTCAAGATGACTTGTACAATGCTGTTGGCGGGGCTGTAGCGAATCGCATTATCGACCAGATTGCGTAATAAGATGCCAATGGCAATGGCGTTGCCAGAAACCATCAGCGGTGCATTGGGGGCATTCAATTCAATTGAGATATGTTTTTTGACCGCCAATAACGCCAAGTCTGCCAGCAGTTCTTGTGTAACCTCTTTCAGGTCAACTGGTTGTGGGTCTTTGAGTTCAGATTCTGGCTCTAGGCGGCTCAAGGTTAACAGTTGATCGACGATGTGGGAGCAGCGATTGGCGCCAGACAAAAGATTGCGTAGCGTCTTTGATCGCTGCTGCTCATCTTGGGCGCGGGTGGCCACTTCTACTTGCATTTTCAGGGCAGCCAAAGGGGTCCTTAATTCATGCGCGGCATCCGCGGTAAAGTTTTTCTCACGCTGCATGGCAGTTTGAATGCGATGAAACAATTGATTGATGGCCAGAATCAGCGGTAATGCTTCTTGTGGCGCACTTTTGGTGGCAATGCTGGATAAGCTGTTGGGGTTGCGTTTTTGCACGTCTTCTGCGACTTTTTTTAAGTGTGTCAGACTGAAGCGGATAATCAGAATGGTGACCATGGCAACAATCACATATAGCAACAGAATGACGCTAAATCCATGAATAAAGCCATTCATATTGACTTGGCTTTTATATTTATCATTAATGGCAATAATGATGCGTGTATGCGCTTGGCGATCCGTCAGGGTGTAGGTGTGCCAGGGAATTCCCTGTGCATCTATCGGTTGGTTAAAGCCATCTTTTCCTTTGTCCAATGAGATTTTAGGGGCGTTATTCGATTGAACCATCAAGGTATTGGTGTCGGTATTCCAGATTTGATAGGCCAGTGCGTTGTTGGCGCTGATATAAAAATCAATGTGGTGGGGTAGCTGTTTTGACGTGAGCTGTTCAAGCGTTGCATCGTCTGGTTGTAGCAATAAATTACGTAATTGCTGAGTATTTTGCTGCTGTAATTGGCTGCTGGTGAGGGCGTCTAATAGGTGTGCGGTATCCACCAGCTGTACTTGAAATAAAGCAGCGGTTTGTTGGCTCAGTTGTTGATAATTGATTACAGCAATGATCACGGTAATAATCGTCAGCATGCTCAAGAAGCCTGTGACCAAAAAGCGCTCTACTGATGAAGAGCAGTAGTGCTTTAACCGCTGAAATTGCAAGATCCAGTAAGCAGGTCTGGTTGCGCGATTACGTAAAAACGCCAACCATTTTTTCATTCTGCATTATCTTCTTTGTGGATGATATAACCAATGCCGCGAATGGTTTGAATAAAGGAGTTGCCAAATTTTTTACGCAGATGATGGACGTGTACTTCGAGCGCGTTGCTGTCGATTTCTTCATCCCAACCATACAGTGCTTCCACAATTTTTTGACGCGAAATGACTTTACCGGCATTATCCATGAGGGTGTGCAAGAGAGCAAATTCACGGCGCGATAGTTTGACCGGCTTGCCCTCGAAGGAAACCTGATGACCGATGGGGTCTAGCGCCACCCCTTGAATTTCAACGACCGGATTTGCGCGGCCTGCAGAGCGGCGAATCAATGCCCGCAAACGCGCGGTAATTTCAGAAAAATCAAAGGGTTTGGTTAAGTAATCATCGGAGCCTGCATCCAGCCCGCTGACCCGATCTTCGACCGAGTCGCGTGCGGTTAAAATCAGTACCGGTGTTTTGACGCCCTGGTTGCGGATGCTGCGTAATACCTCAATGCCAGATTTGCGCGGCAACCCCAAGTCAAGAATGGCGGCATCAAAGCTTTCATTAAGTAGAGCAGTTTCTGCTTGAATGCCATCTTGCAGCCAATCCACGGCGTAACCCTCTTGTTTTAAGCCGGTTTCGATACCATCACCCAGGAGTTGATCGTCTTCTACCAATAAAATACGCATCTGAATATTCCTTTTTTGTATTCTATGATAGTAGTAAAGATTGTGGTAAAAATCAATTCAATCCCTTACAATAACTGCAATTAAACAACAATAGAACTTCAGCCGTGGCAAAAATAAAATCAAAATCAAATAAATCAGAAAATTCTCCTGTAGACAACTCTGGACTGCTGTTGCGGTTGCGGGAAGGTTTGGTGTTACTGTTGGGTGCGGCAGCGATCTTTTTGATCATTGCGTTATTTTCCTATCATGAAGCCGATATGGGTTGGTCCTACAGTGGCAACTCAGACAAAGTGCAAAATGTCGCCGGTGAATTTGGTTCCTGGTCAGCGGATGTGGTGTTTTCCTGGTTTGGTTTTTTTGGCTATACGTTACCGTTTTTATTGGGCTGGTTATCGTGGATGGTGTTCCGTGAGCGTGATCCTGAGAAGCGACATCTGTGTTTGTCTGCCCTGCGTTACAGTGGCGCAGTGATGACGTTTTTGTCTGGTAGTGGCATTGCCAGTATTTTATTGCAACGGTTTGCGCATTACTTACCGCAGGGCGCAGGGGGTATTGTGGGTGATGTTGTCGCCAATTGGATATTGCCGCGGTTACATTTACTGGGTGGTTTAGTAGTTTTGTGGGCGGGGCTGTTGATTGGGTTGACCTGGTTTTGTGGTGTGTCGTGGATCAAGATCTTTGCCTGGTTTGGCAGGCGTGGTAAAAAAGGATTGCTGGCCTTGGGCGCCTTGTTGTTGGGTATGGTGAAAAACATGAGTGCTGCTTTTGCCGCCTCTCGAGCCAAAGCCAAGGCCATTGAAGCAGCTGAGCAAAAAGAATCGCCAGAACCCGCAAAAAAACAGGAAAAAATCGAACCAGAGTTGCCCAAGCCGGTAGAAGTGGTAAAACCGTTGGAAAAAATCGAGCCGGTTATGGCGATGTCAGCAGCAGAACCCCCTGTGTCAGAAGAAGATGAATGGATCGAGCCTACGCTGGATGAGTTGATGACAGAACCGGAAGTTGAGTTTGAAGCTGTGTCTGAGTCTGAGCCCGAAGCTGAGCTTGAGCCGGAAGTGATCAGTAAAGCGGCGAGTAAAGCCAAATCCAAACTCTCCATCGTTGAACCTGCCAAAGATGTTGGTCCACCCGATGTTGATGATATTAAACCGATCAAGCCAAAGCGTCCGGCGTTTGAGGGTAAAATCCCGAGCATCACCTTGCTCGACAAACCCGAGCCCCCGAAAAACAAAATGTCGCAAAAGCAATTGGAAGATACCGCTAAAATGGTGGAAATCAAGCTGGCTGATTTTGGCATTAGCGCAAAAGTGGTGGGGGTTTGCCCAGGTCCGATTGTGACGCGCTACGAATTGGAATTGGCGCCTGGCGTTAAAGTCAGTAAATTAGCGGGTTTGAACAAAGATTTAGCGCGGGCTTTGTCCGCCATGAGTGTTCGCGTGGTCGAAACCATTCCAGGTAAATCTGTCGTGGGTATTGAAATCCCGAACCAAACCCGTGAGATGGTTCGCTTGCGTGAAGTACTTGATACTGACGCTTTCCGCAACAGCCATTCACCATTGATGATGGCCTTGGGTAAAGACATTGCCGGCCATCCCGAACAGGCGGATCTGGCCAAAATGCCGCATTTGCTGGTGGCAGGAACCACCGGTTCGGGTAAATCCGTCGGCTTGAATGCAATGTTATTAAGCTTTTTATTTAAAGCTACGCCAGACGAAATTCGCATGATCATGATTGACCCCAAAATGTTGGAATTATCGATTTATGAAGGCATTCCCCATTTATTGACACCGGTGGTAACCGACATGACCCAAGCCGCCAATGCCTTGCGTTGGTGTGTGAAAGAAATGGACCGTCGTTATCGCGTGATGGCGGCAGAAGGGGTGCGTAACATTGCCGGGATGAACCAAAAAATTCATCAAGCGCGTGACGCCGGTACCCCATTGACTGACCCAACCTGGAAAAAGTTAAATCCGGGCATGGAAGGTACTGCGCCCGAATTAGAACCCATGCCGTACATTGTGGTGTTGGTCGATGAATTTGCTGACATGATCATGGTCGTGGGTAAAAAAGTCGAAGAATTGATTTGTCGCCTGGCACAAAAAGCCCGTGCGGCAGGGATTCACTTAATTCTGGCGACACAACGACCGTCGGTCGATGTCATCACCGGCTTGATTAAAGCCAACGTACCGACCCGGATTGCGTTTCAGGTATCTTCGCGTATTGACTCACGCACCATTTTGGATCAACAGGGCGCCGAGCAATTATTGGGTTATGGTGACATGTTGTATCTGCCACCCGGAACTGGTGTGCCCACGCGGGTGCATGGTGCATTTGTCAGCGATGAAGAAGTGCATAAAGTGGTGTCAGCCTGGAAAGCGTTGGGTCAACCTGACTATCTGGAAGAAATTCTTTCCACCGCTGAACCGGGTGAAGGCGGTGATGATGGCGAAGCCGGTGGTTCAGGCGAAAAAGACCCGCTGTATGACGAGGCGGTGCAAATTGTTTTGGAAACCCAGCGTGCCTCAATTTCGGGTGTGCAGCGTCGCTTGAAGATTGGGTATAACCGTTCGGCAAGGCTGTTGGAAGAAATGGAAAAAGCCGGTATGGTCAGTGCCATTCAGTCGAATGGATTGCGCGAGATTTTGGTGCCGACAAAATAACAGGAAAAACCATGAAGCTAACCCTACGTTATTCGATCAGTATGCTGCTTATTGGTTTTTGTTCGTGTACATTTGCTGCGGACACTGCACCGCAAATGTTGCAAACTTTGCTATCGAAATTCCGAAGCCTGCAAGCACATTTTGTGGAGACCATGGTGATTCAAGGCAATAGCCAGCAATCTTCCGGTGAAGTGGCGATTCAACGACCGAACCGGTTTCGTTGGACCACCACCACGCCCAGTGAGCAACTGTACGTCTCGGATGGTAAACAGCTGTGGCAATATGAAGCGGATCTTGATCAGGTGACGGTGCAACCTATTAATAATCAGGCAGCGCTGTATAGTCCATTGATGTTGCTGAGTGGGCAAGTTTCTGATTTATCGCGCTTGTACACCATCACGGTGTTGGGGGATGAGCAGTTTCAACTGGTGCCCAACAGTAGCGACAGTTTAATCAATTCAATGACCTTAACGTTTTCTCACGGCGTATTATCAGAACTGGATTTAACCAATACCATGGGGCAGGTCACTACCATTGTGTTTTCCAAAGTGCAGATGAACCAGCCGATTGATTCCAAGCTGTTTCAATTCGTCCCGCCTGCTTCTGCGGATGTTTTAAGAGGGTGATTGATTCAAATAATCTTGCACCAAATCGTGTTTTTAGTTGTTTGGTGCAAGATTTTTTAGTCATTAAATCTTGCACCAAATCGTGTTTTTAGTTGTTTGGTGCAAGATTTTGTTTTATTCTAGTGTTTGAAAATATCCATTGATCTTAAGCGGAGGCGATATGTCTTCATTTGTTGGGCGCAAAAATGAGCTGGCGATTTTAAATGAGTTATTGCAGCGTAAAACGGCTTCTTTTGTTGTAGTAAAGGGGCGCCGTCGTATCGGTAAAAGTCGATTAATTGAAGAATTTGCCAAAGATCATAACTATGGTGTTATTTCTGGTGTGCCGCCTTGCAAAGGCATAACGGCGCAACACCAGCGAGACGAGTTTGCGCAACAAATGGCGCGTGTGTTTGCTATGCCGGTGGTTTCTGCTACAGACTGGAGTGATTTGTTTTGGCATTTGGCACAGCAAACGCAAAAAAATCGTGTGATTATTCTGCTTGATGAAATTTCTTGGATGGGATCAAAAGATCCTGGGTTTTTGGGCAAGTTAAAAAACGCCTGGGATTTGCATTTTAAGAAAAATCCAAAATTGATTCTGGTACTGTGTGGTTCGGTGTCTTCCTGGGTGGAGAAAAATATTTTAAGCAGCACCGGGTTTGTGGGGCGTATTGACTTGACCTTAACGCTAGAAGAATTATCGTTGGCGGAATGTAATCAATTTTGGGGTGCACAAAAGCATCAAGTCTCTGCTTATGAGAAATGTAAAGTGTTGGCGGTAATGGGTGGCGTTCCGCGTTATCTGGAATTAATGAACTCCAAGCATTCTGCAGAACAAGCGATCAAGCAATTATGTTTTTTAAAAGAAGGATTTTTATTTCGCGAATTTGAACAGATTTTTCATGATTTGTTTGGTCGACGTAAAGGCGCCTATCAGAAAATTCTGACGTGTCTGATTAAACATCCGCAGGTCAGTTTGCCAGAAATTTTTGCCCTGCTGGGCGTGCCAAAATCGGGGGTGATTGCTGAGTATCTGAATGACCTGGTGATGGCAGGTTTTGTGGCGCGTGATTTTACCTGGTCACTGAAAACGGGTGAATTATCTAAGTTGAGTCATTTTCGGGTGAGTGATAATTATGTACGGTTCTACTTAAAATATATTGCCCCGAATAAAGCCAACATTGAGCGTAATGCGTATGCCGATCGTTCGTTAACAACACTACCAGGCTGGGATGCTATCATGGCATTGCAATTTGAGAACCTGGTGTTGAGAAATCGTGCTGCGCTTTGTCAATTGCTACGCATTGAGCCCAGTGAAATCGTTTATGATAACCCCTATTTTCAACGTAATTCCATGAAGCAGGCAGGGTGCCAGATTGACTATATGATTCACACTCGATTTAATTGTGTTTATGTCTGTGAAATTAAATTTTCCAGGCTGCCTGTTAAAGCTCAGGTGGTTGATGAGGTAAAGCAAAAAATAAAAGCGTTATCCTTGCCCAGAAACTTTTCTTATCGCCCGGTGTTAATTCATGTCAATGGTGTTGAAGATGAGCTGGTTGGTACAGAGTTTTTTGCAAAAATCATTGATTTTGGAGCGTTACTTGAACAGTCATAATAAACAAGAAGCATGGTTCACTAAACCCACGTGGCAAATATTGTTCGCGGCCATCCGTCAGCAGCCTTTGCCACAAGATCCTGCTGAGGTTGATGGATTTTTGCCGTTTCTCGAGCATCATCGTCTGGTGCCTTGGTTTTATCGCGAATCCTTAAAACGCGCGTGGGTAGATCTGCACAAGCCCTTTTGGCAAGTACTCAAGCAGCGGCAGGATTTTTATCAACGTCGCGCGTTAACCCAATTGGCAGCGCTGATCGAGATTCAAAAAATATTTGATCAACATCAGATTGATATGCTCACCATTAAGGGCGTGGTGTTGTCGCAGCAGTTGTATGGTGATATTGCCGTGCGGCAGTCAAAAGATGTTGATATTCTGATTCCACAGGCGCAAGTGTGGCAAGCACATGAGTTATTGTTGTTATTAGGATATAAACTGTATCAAGCAAAGGTGGATATAAAACAGCAAGATTTGCCGTTCATACTTAAGCACTTAAAAGATCTTGAATATATCCATCCCGTAACGAAGGTGAACATTGAATTGCATTGGCAGTTGCAGTTCAAAATGAAGTGGTTTTTGTTGGATCAAAAAATAGCGTGGTTAAATCGACAATCTATTGTTGTGGATGGATATATATTTCAAACACTTTCAGATGTTGATCATATGGTGTATTTGAGTTACCACGGCTCTAGGCACGCTTGGCTGCGTGGGCAATGGACGATGGATCTGGTGCGGTTTATGCAATATCCACCTTCACGAGAGTCAAGACTCCTATCTCAAGCAACGAATTATCAATGTCGGCGACCTTGGCTTATTGGGTCTGCATTGGTGCGATTTTTTTTGAATCAACCATATTCCATGCAAGAGCAGATGGATCCCAAATTACCATGGTTACTTAAACAAGCAAGTAATGGAATGAATGAGTGTTGGTGGACAAAATGGGGCGGTCATCAATATGTTTATATTGCTAATATATCACCCTTTGGATTTGATGGCCGTTCGCTGTTTGGATCGTTAACAGTTTTTTATGCGCAAGTCTGGTTGCGTAATGGCTGGTCAAAACGGTGGTTCTGGATACATATAGGGCTAGAGCCTTTTCGATTATGCTATCGATTATGGCTAAAAATAAGGGGGTGATGTCGTGGGTAATTTTTTACTGAGCTTAGTGCGCATCACCCGCTGGAAAAGTTTTTGGTTGTTTCTGTTGATGCTACTATCCGCGCTACTCGAAGGCTTTGGATTGTTGCTGTTGATTCCGTTGCTGGGGATCATTGGCATCGATACGGTCGCACCAGCCACTGCCACCAGTCACCTGCACCACTGGTTGATGGTGCACCATGACCGGTTGACTTTGCCGGAGGTTTTATTGATTTACTGTGTGTTGGTGTTTTTTTCTGCCTGGGTGGCTTATGCGACCACGCGGTTGAGCCAGCAGGTGCAGTTGCAATTTTGTGAGAAAGTGCGCAATCGGTTATATCAATCCTTGCTGCACTCAAGTTGGGCGTTTTTGCGCCGTCAGAAACAATCGAATCTGGCGCATTTGCTGACGTTCGAAATTGCCCGTGTCAGCACTGCCACCAATCGGTTGTTAACTTTTTTGAGTGGTCTGGTGATGGTGGTCGTGTACGGTGCCATGGCCATTGCATTGTCCTGGCAAGTGGCGTTGATTGCCATCCTGTTATCCGCTGTGGCGTATCTGATTAACCGCGTGATCAACCGGCGCTTGTATCAGAATGGTCAGCGACAGCATTTAAATTGGCAGCGCCTGTACGAAACGGTTCTGAAACATTTAAACGGATTAAAGCTGTCCAAAAGCATGGCAGCTGAATCACGGCACTATCAACAGTTTGATCAGATCAACCGCGCAGTTAACCATGAGCAGTTAGAGTTTGTGCGGTGTACCGGATTGGCCCGCGTGGTCTATCAGACAATGGCGGTGGTGATGTTAAGTGTGATTTTTTATGTTGCCTATCAAGGGTTGCATACGCCATTATCCGCATTATTAGTGTTGTTATTGGTCTGTGCTCGTTTGGCGCCAAAACTTAATTCCAGCCACCAAGATTTTCAATTGTTGTTGAATATGTTGCCGGCGTTTGAGGCCATTCAAGCCACTCAAGCAGCGGCAGAGGCTGAGCGTGAAGCAGCGACTGCCGTTAACCCGCCGACGTTTTTACACCGCTTGCAGTTGGATCAGGTTAGCTATGAACATGATGTGGAGACGCCGCATGCGGCATTACATCAGATTGCCTGGACGCTGACGCCCAACCGTATTTACGCATTGGTGGGGCCTTCTGGCGCCGGCAAAAGCACGTTGATGGACATTGTTGCCGGTTTGTTGATGCCAGATCAGGGGCGGATTGTATTAGACGGCCAGGTTTGTGGTGAAGCACAATTAAAAACCTGGCGTCAGCAGGTGGGGTATTGTCTGCAAGAGCCCTTTTTGTTTAATGGTACGGTGCGTGAAAATCTGATCTGGGCAAAGCCCGATGCCAGCGAAGTCGATATTTGGCAAGCCTTACAATGGGCCATGGCCGATCATCTGGTGCAGCGGTTGCCGCAGGGGTTGGATACGCCTATTGGTGATCATGGCGTTAAATTATCGGGGGGTGAGCGGCAACGCCTGGCGCTGGCTCGCATCTTGCTGAAAAAGCCCCGTTTATTGATTTTGGACGAAGCCACGTGTCAACTTGATGCGAAATTGGAAGAACAGGTTTACCAACAGTTATCGACGCTGAAAGATCAGATGACCATCATTATGATTACGCATCGACAATCCACCACGCATTTTGCAGACGTTGTGGTAGAATTGGCCCATGGCAAAATAACCCACATTACGTCGTCATGAACCATTATCGTGCCTTTGGACTCAACATCGCCTCTGAGATTGACTGCCCGGTGCTGTTGCAGCGACTGGTAGCGGAGGCGTGCGACGTGTTGATTTGTCGCGGCAGCGTGCCTGCGCAACCCTTGGCGGATGAAGCGCAACTCAGTTTTGATATTAAGGGCGTTGCACGTTATTGGATTCAACACGGCAAAACCATTACCGTGGATTATGCCGATGACGTTGATTTTGATGCGCTGTGGTTGTATCTGCTGGGTTCAGCGATGGGTGCGGTGCTGCACCAGCGGGGTTTTTTGGTGCTGCATGGCAACGCCATTGTGGTAACCCCGCAAGCTGCTGTTGTGTTTGTCGGGCCCTCAGGGATTGGTAAATCAACCCTGGCAGAAGGCTTTCGTCAGCAGGGTTATGCGTTATTAACCGATGATGTCTCTGCGGTATATTTTGATGAAAAACAACAACCTTGGGTAGTGCCCGGTTATCCAGCCTTGAAATTGTGGCAAGAAAGTGCCGATCACTTTAATCATGACACTTCTGCGTTAAAGCCAATCTCCAATCGAGAAACAAAATTCCACGTTCCGTTTATTAATGAGTACTGTCCACAACCGGTACCGTTGAAAGCAGTGGTGGAGCTGGTGCTGGACTTTCCATCAGGCGTTCCGCAAAAACTCACCGGTGCAGCGGGTTTTGCCATGATTAACGACAATATCTATCGGCCGCAATACGTATCAAAATTAAAGCGCCAATCGGCACATTTTCAACAATGCGTAACGCTATGCAAGCATACCGCTTTGTACCGCATCACACGCCCACAGTGGCCATTGACCGCGGAATTATTAACACAATTAATGCAAGCCATTTTGGTTGATTAAATCAGCAAAGGTAATAGTAGTTCAGCACTGATCACCAATACTTCTCCGGAGTCAACGCTAACGATTTTTTTAATCCCCGGTTTTTGGATGACCTGGATGCCACGTTTGCACGGCAAGTGTTTAAAATAAAATGTCCAGTTTTTGGAAAGCGTGTCTTCTGAGCATTTCACTTCAATAGGTAGCCATGGCTTTTTATCTTTCACCAAGAGAAAATCGATTTTGAGTTTTTGTTTATTGCGCAGGTAGCATAACTCAACTTTTGCTTCGCCAGTGTCGGTAGCGTAGTGGGCGAATTTTAACAGGTGGCAGGCAATCAGATTTTCGAAACGAGCGCCGGGCTCCTCAATTTCGCTCCAGTCCCATAGATAGATTTTTCCTTCTTTTTTTAAAGCGCGTGGAATCGATTGGGTAAAAGGTTTAACCTCAAATAGATAGTACACATATTTGAGGTAGTTGATCCACAGCTTCATCGTGGCATAAGCCACTTCCAAGTCCTCGCGTAATGCATTGATGCTTAATACATTAGCGGCGCGCCCGGGTAAAATTGAAACCAACATTTCAATCTGACTGAGCTCTTGAATTCTGCTCAAGTCTCTGAGGTCTTCTCGAATAAGCCGCTCCACCCGTTCTCGTTGCCATAAGTGTAAACTACGTTTGCTGCGGGAAAAAAGCGGTGTTGGGAAGGGGCCAAATTGCCACAATGCATCCATATGATCCAGTGCTGCAGCATTGGAGTGAGTTTTTGTTTCATACGCGGCCTCAATTAAGGTATCGCAGGAACAAGAGTGTTGGTTGTGCAATAACTCTGCCAATGAAAACGGGTGTAGACGAAAATGATGATAGCGTCCCAGCAGGCTATCACTGCCACGTCGATAGACATTCAGTTTTGCGCTACCAGTGACAATAATGTCAACGGGGCTTTTCAGGCTGTCATATACACCTTTCAGATCACGTTTCCAGGATTTGGCTTTGTGAATTTCATCCAGTACAACCAGAGGGACAGGATCCTCTGGTGTGGGTAATGCAGCCGTCAGTGTGCTCAGAGGGTCTTTAGTCCAACCGCTGCGAAAACGTTTTTCATCCCAGTTGAAATATTCACCACTTGCCCGTTCGGTCAATATTTGTTTAGCATAGGTGGTTTTTCCACATTGTCGTGGGCCAGAAATAAAAGCCATTTTATGCGTTGGGAAACAAATGTCCTGCATGGCATTGTGTAGATATCGTTGAGTGACCATTTTTGATATACCCTATAAAAAAGTCATTTTGTAAGACCATTTTATAGGGTTGGTCAAAAATAGTCAATTTTTCTTTAAGAAAGCTGGGCTCAGCTATGGAGATATGATAACATCGGCACAGACCACAAAAACCATAGGGTTACTATTATGACAACAATCCTCTTAACCACCCAAATCCAACGCCGCGGCGATTTATTATCTTCTGAAATGGACGGCGAAACGGTGATGCTCGATATGGTGTCTGGTTATTATTTTTCAATGGACTCCGTTGGGGGGCGCATTTGGCAGTTGTTGGAAAATACTCAAACGGTAGCGCAATTGTGTGAAACCCTGCAGCAAGAATACGAAGTCGATGCAGAAACCTGCGCCCGAGAAGTCGTCGAGTTCCTACAAGAACTGTCCAAGCACCAGTTGATTAATCTTAATGCGAACTGATCATTATTTTCACGCTTACTTACGTTAAACCATTGTAAACCAAATATTGATTAACATGCTTTTTTTGGTTTATAATGGTTTATCGTTTATTGAGATAGGAAACAATAATGCAATGGCAATCTTTAGGGTTTAAAACAGATCCCTTAAGCACCGACCCTATTGTTAGAGAAACGTTAACGCTTTACACGGGGCATCAAAAAGAAGCGGGTATGTGCTTTAACGTTCTCAGTAATGGAGATCAACGAATTGTAATAGAAGGTTCCAGAGGTGTTGGCACCACTTCTTTTGCTAACTATATTCGTTTTTCATTGCAGCAACAAAAACAATTTTTCACCCCCAGAAATGAAATAAAAGTAGATGCGGGATGGCAGATTGAAACTTTACTGGCAGTGGTTGTAGCAAATATTGTACGCGAAATTGAGCTTTTTGAAGCGGATAAAATTATTAAAGACAGCCGATTCCAAAATGCTAAAGCCTTATCGGTTAGAATTGCAGAGACTTATCGAAGCTTTGGTGTTGATGCTTTTGGGGTTGGATTAAATTATGGCAAAAATGCAGGAGTTGTGTCTCAACCTATTTTAGTACCAGCAGGCGTATTGCAGCATCATCTGGAAGACTTGGTATCACTGGTTATGTCAGTTGGCTATAAACAGGGGATTTTAATTCAGCTGAACAATCTCGATGTGGGGGCAATACACAGTGAGCAACACTTAAAATATTTATTCAATGCGCTGAGGGACTATGTGCAAACAAAAGGCATGAGTTGGCTATTTGTGGGCGATATGGGGTTAAGAAAATTTATTGCACAACAAGTAGATCGCTTGGATGACATCATTTCTTTTGAAATTGCTATTCAACCGCTCAGTAAAAATGAGTTTAAAGAAATGTTATTGAGGCGCGTTAATTTTTATCGAACCAATGAAAAGGCGGAGCTTCCTATTGATATGGATGTTTTTATGTACCTATTTGATATCACCAAAGGGCGTTTGCGTTATATTTTTGGGTTATTAGCAAGATTAATGGCGCATTTGCATATTGGTGATTTAACGGATCGTGTGACGCTTGATATCGCCAAATCAATGCTTACACAATTAGCAAAAACAAGGATTGAAAGAAATGATTTAACACCCACTGAAACTCAAATATTAAAATGGGTAGTTCAAAAAAATGAGTGTACCGGTACTGACGTGGCTAAAGAAATCGGTAAGTCGGCACAATATGCGAGCAAGGTATTGAACAAGCTGTTGGAAACCAAATTGTTGAGCACCAGAAAGCATGGAAAAAGCAAATATTATATTCCATCGTTGGATGCCATCATTGCCTATGGGTTATAAGCAGCGGGGATGTTCCTCCAAAAATTGTCCAAGCACCAGTTGATTAGCCGCATCTAAACTGCGTGGCTTTTTTCTGTGTGATTTATTCTTGCATTAATCTTGCATTCTAGCAAAAAATTCGTTAACCTTATGCCGCGATTTCAAAAAGAACGTTGTGATATTCTTTAAAACACGATATAAATAATAGACGAAAAATGAGGAGATATTATGTTATCAACAGAATTAAGGGGATCAGGAAGTGATTCTTCATTAGATAATACTACAGCTACAGCTGCTCTATTAGGTTCCCCGCTACAAGCCGCGGTAGTAGAATTAGATGATCGTGGTCTTGAACGCGCTTTGGAAAAATTAGCGCAAGCCATTAACAATATGCGTAACTATGAAAAAACTGATTCGCATGCTGGCTTTGGTGCAAGAGACCCTGAAGCAGTTGATTCCGTAACTAGCTACCAACCGCCTGTGTTGTCTGGTGCTGTTGAAGTAGAGAGTACTACTGCTCGGCTCTTGGATCGAAGACACTCCTCGATAAGTAGTGTAGATGGCTATAACTCTAATCTAATAAAATTAAAAGAAGCTTGTGAAAGTGTGGTTGAGCACGTCACAGAAGTAAACTTCGCAACCGTTGATAGTCAAACAGGAAAGAGCCCAAAGCAATTATTAGAAGAAGTTTTGGATGTGTGTATTGAAACTTACCGTGCCAATAACCGTCCGGCATTGGGTTACCAAATCAGCTGTGCAGTAGAACCAATTGTAAAAATGTTAGGTATTCGATCACTCAATATTGATGTTTCCGATAGGCGTATGACGGCTGAAGAAGTTGCTCAAGCCTATCGTACAGAGTTGGCTAAAAGACTTGAAAAAACGGGTGCGGTTGTAGCTCTTGATGCTGTTGCAGTAGTCTCCACGGCCCCCGTCTCAGCATCAGGTAGTGCTCCAGTGTCGGGAGGGGGAGGGCATGGTGAACATAAAGCTGGTGGTTATTTGTTTGTTGACGCCGTCCCGGTAGTGCCTTCTCAAGCTAATGATTCTGCTGGTCTGCTGGCGTCTTTGTCATTGACTGCCAAGGTGTTAGTAACAGAGGTATCGGAAAAATTTCTTATAAAACTGATGCAGACTTATAATACCCCTCATGATATTTACAGGCATCTTGCTGCTACACAAGGCTTTTCTGATAAATCAAAGTATAAGGAAATTAAAAAACATATTGCACATCAATTGTGTGATACCTTGGCGGGTAGAATTGAGGCTGTGATGCCGCACCCGTTTGTTGATTCTATTCGAGATTCATCCATTGTAAATATTACACCTAATATTTCAGGGTGGGGTGCGCCCCTTGATAGGTCTTTCAACGCACTCGACCACTTAGTATATGGCATGATAAAACGTCGTCCAGAATCGGTGGCTTCAAAGTCGGCAGCAGACACTGTTGTTGCTCAAACACAACGGACTGCTAGCAAGCTCCCCCTTTCTTCACAACAATCGTCATCTGCATCAATGTCTCAAAAGGATTCCCAAAAGTTGATGCAGCACGCCATTCATTTATTTGCGCTAGGTATTGCCAATGGTGTCAAGCCATTGCACACGGAGCAGTGGTTTTTGGATCAATTTGCAGGGACGTTTTATGTAAACATTGATTATTCTGCCTTTATGGGCGGGCTTTTGCTTTTTACCTTACGAGGAGAAATGTCTCAGCCAGGAGAGGCAGTATATGAAGTGCCAAGTATACAATTTTCCGCAACAACAGAAAAAAATGCCCTTAATGCGGCTACTGCGATTAAGCAAGCCTTTGCTCAACCGCCTGATTTGTGGGCGATGGCGCATTTGATTAGGCATTATCAACCTTCGCCTGCTGTGAGTCTTTCTTTCTCGCCTCGTCCGGAACAGCGTATGCCGCCAAAAGCAATTATTAACCAATTTGCTAGCCTATTGGCAACACCAGAAATGTTAACCACTACTTCCGATATCAAAGCATTGCTTAGCTATTTGGTCGGAGATCAACAAATCAAAAGTGCCTTAACCTCAGAAGCTGCTACCCAATTATTGGTTGCCTTATTGAAAGGGGTTTCTTCAGCTACTCAACTTGGGGTTGCTGAGTCCAAAGATCCTGAACCAACGCAACAGAGTGGGACGGTGGATCCAAATAATATCGCTAACGCTGTGTCTTTCCTGCTAAGTTTTGGTGCAAAACTTTCTTCAGATGAAGCTGTGGCTTCAATTAGCTCAGGCATAGAAACAGACGCTCAGCCCTTGCTTGCGGCCAGTGGGGTTGTTGCTGTTGAAGAATCACCAGTGAGGATGATTGTTAATCTATGCAGATTATTCGAAACTATGGGCCGAGCCATTATAAGGCAGATGTTCTTGGATCTTGGTCAAGCTCAAGCTCAAGCTCTTTCTGCACAGTTATCGGCAGTAGGGCTGGACCGCCAATTTTTGCCTGCTGCTTTTGTTAATCAAGCGCTTTTTGCACAACTAGAGAGTGGTAATTTTTTAGGCATCACCTCGTTTGCTGATTTGCAAGAAAAAGTAGCGTTGGCGGGAGTAGGTGCACAAACGGTTACTAACCAGCTATTAGCAAAAGCGGTTGAAAGAGATCAAGCGGCAGTGCGCCTTTTCAGAGCACTGTTGCAGCTGAATAGTGATGACGCTGCAATTAAATTAGAGCATCGCACAGCTGTTCTAGCAAGTTTGCAAGCGCTGGATGGGCAACCAAAAATTGATTTTGCATTGAGCTTGGTTTTACCTGCTGCTGATGTTGCTGGTGATGCTGCCCCAGTTGCCGCTTCATCTTTGTTTAGCGTAGCTGAGAGAGCAGGCTTAATGAACGCATTGTTAGTCAGAGCGATGGAATCCCGTAATGTTGCCATGATCGCTCAGCTGATCACCGCTGGCGTGAACGTTACTCCATTAATCGGGCGCGTCGCTGAGTTTACTCGCCAACAACAAGAGCAATTGATCGGAATGATTCAAAATTTTTGGACATTGGTGAGTGCAGATCATCTTAATGCACTGCAGCCTACTGCTGCTGGGAGCTTAACTGACAACACGATGGCGTTTGTGACAGCTGCGTTGCGTCAAGACCGACTGCCCGAAGGTCAATTAACCATTCTACCGGCGTACTTCAGAACACTTTCGGCTGATAATGTATTGGCAGAAGCAGGGCGTTTAAGAGCAGCAGGAGTGGAGTTTAATGATGAAACCAAGCAGGCTATATTTGAACGTGTGCTTAATCAATTGTCTGCGCCAGGCGCAGCTCATGTACTCTTGGTGAATGCTTTACTGGCAATTGATCTTAATGCGGCGAATAGGGGAGCGGGTGAAGAAACTTTATTGTCGACATTGCTGCGTATGGGAATACAAGGCGCAGAAACCGCAGCGGCAATTCATTTTGTATACCAAACAGCGACATCTAAAAACTTGAAAACATTATCTGATGCACTTGTAAGTGGTGCCGAAAATGCTAGAACGTTGCTTTTAGCATTGATTGAGACAGCTCCAGTAGAAGGTTCACCAGTTAATTTAGCTAACGACGCAGCAAAGCTTTTGCCATCGTTATTTCAAGGAATGATTGAAAGATGCACCATGGCTGAGATTGGTGCAGTATATGAAGCATTGCCTGGAGGTTTCCGCTTAACGCAAGAGAGTGCAGATCTGATGTTATCAGCGGTGCTGGCTGCTTTGGTTGCTCCTGTTGCTTTCCCAGCTGCGGCGTCTATGGTGGCTGCTGGTGGTGCTGGTGGGGATGCTCCTGCTCCTGCTGTTGTTGCTGTGTCTGGTGAGTCTATTAAGCAGTGTCAGCCATTAATTGAGGCAGCGTTACTGGCTGGAGCTGGTCCGCAGCAACTCGTCGAGAATTTTGCTAATCCAGCTGTGCGTGGTGCATTGGTTGAAATGCTGGCGCCTAAGCAGAAGAAGAGTAAACGGAAGACTGCATCTACAGCAGCATCGGATACTAAAGCGGGGGAAGTCGGTGCTGTGGCATTAGCAGTTTCTCCTCTGCGGGCAGCGCTGCAACCTCTGTTCCCCCTATTATTGGGAGTTATGCATGACTGTTCTGCGCGAGAAATCATGGACGTAGCAAAGGCTGTTGATGTTTCTGATGCTGCACACAAGCAAGCATTATTTGACGTGCTGTTGCCAAAGATGGGCCAAGAACAGGAGTCTACGGGTAAGGTTAAGGCTAAGAAGTCTAGTAAGGCGGCTGCGGTTGTTCGCTCTCTCATGCTACCTACTGAGCGATTGGCATTACTTCAGGATTGGCTGCAAGTAGATCCAGTATTGCCTACTCGTCATTTGCCAGCCGGCGCTTCTGAAGCACAAGATGATGTATTTGCACTGTTTTTTCCAATGGGAACCAAAGTGCAGAGCACTGCAACTCAAACAACAAAGAGTCTTTTTAGTTTCAGCGCAAAACCTAAAATAGAAATGCGCGATGTGCATTCTGTTGTGAAGGCAGTTACTGAATTTAAGCAGCAAGATGTGGAAGCAATTGCAGCATTATTTGCGCGTGTCGCAGGAGTAATTTCCCCTGATCGCCTATTTAATAAAATTAAGCAACATGTTCTACTAAACTTAAACGAAAGTAAAGAAAGGCTGCCTAATTATAGCCATAGCGAACAAGAATCTCGCAATAATGAAAGAGATAAGATAATTGGAGCTGTTGGGTCAGTGCAGAATTTAGGAGAGTTAAGCGCTGCTCTTGTTGTTCAGTATACTGGTGTGGTGAATATGGTATCTGTATCTGGCTTGGTTGGAGCGCTAAAGGGATTTGTTGGTGTATGTATCACAGCCTCTTCAGCGCCAGCAGCAGCGGCTTCTACCATGCCGTTGTTTGCCAGTCACGCGGGGGCCAGTGACGCGACGGTAGTGTCAGAAGGTTTAGCTGCCCCTGCCTCTGCCTCTGCCTCTGCCTCTACTCACGAGTAACTCACCTTGAGGTAACCCAAACCGCTGGCATTGCTGGCGGTTTTTTTTGGTGAATCGTAACTTGAAGCGGTTATTGGCGGAACGGTAAGAACCTTATACTTTCGTGAATGGATTTAAATGATCAAATAGTGTGTTATACTGCCACACAGTAAATGATCAAGGTCAAGCATTATGAAGCCATTATTAAAATTACCGATCGGCATTCAGGATTTTGCGACCATTCGTACCGATGGTTATCTGTATGTAGATAAGACGCAGCATCTGTATAATCTCATTACAGGGGGTAAAGTTTATTTTTTGTCACGTCCGCGACGTTTTGGTAAGTCTTTGTTGATTTCAACACTGGAAACGATTTTTAAAACCGAGCGGCATTTATTTAAAGATACCTGGCTGGATCAATCTGATTACACCTGGCCGAAACATCCGGTGGTTCGCATTGACATGAGTGAGTTGCCTACCAAAGAAACGCCGCAAAAATTTAATATTGCTATGTTGAACCTGTTGCAACGTATTGCGAGAGAGCATCAGGTTGCATTACCTGAAATTACCATGGGCATTGGGGTGTGCTTGAAAGAGTTGATCTTGTTGCTTAATGAAAAATATACCAAAGTGGTGGTATTAATTGACGAATATGACAAGCCGATTTTGGATAATATTAATGACCCGGCAATGGCGCAAACGATGCGTGATATTTTGCGGCAGTTTTATACCATTTTGAAAGCCCAGGATGGCAATTTGCGCTTTGTGTTGTTAACGGGAGTGACCAAGTTCTCGCGTGTGTCGGTGTTCTCAGGTTTAAATAATTTGCAAGACCTCACGATGACGGATAAGTACGCCACGCTCTGTGGCTATACGCAAGCAGAGTTGGTGAATGTTTTTACGCCATGGATTGAGCAGCTGGCATTGCAGCATAATCGTACTGTGACCGATGAGTTGGCGATGATTAAACATTGGTATAACGGTTATCAATTTTCCCGCCGTGGTGAGCGGGTTTATAATCCCTTTTCAACGTTACTGTTGTTTGAGCATCAGGAGTATCGCCCGCATTGGTTTGCTACTGGTACACCAAAGTTTTTGATCGACCTGATTGAGCAGGCGAAACTTGCGCCGGAGCAAATAGAAAATCTGGAAGTGAGCGATACCGATTTAGAAAGCCATGATGTGATGACCATGGGGCTGGTGGCGTTGTTGTATCAAACCGGTTATTTGACGATTCAAAGCTACGATGATGAAGCGCGTTTGTATCGTTTGGGCTACCCAAATTTTGAAGTTAAAGAATCGTTTACCCGGCAACTGTTCGAGCGTATGTCAGAAGCGCCATTGCAGGAACAAATGAAATTGATCAGCGACGTATTTCACAGCATTCGCGCGCGTGATTATGCGCAAATGTTTGAGGTTTTGAAAACTTTTTTTGCCGTGATTCCTTATCAGTTGCATCAACCGACTGAGAAATATTATCACAGCTTGTTCTATCTGATTATGCATCTGGTGGGTTACCGGGTGAATGCCGAAGTATCAACCCATCGAGGCCGGATTGATGCCGTTTTGGTGTTAAAAGACCGGGTGCTGATTTTTGAGTTTAAGCTAAATCAATCGGCTGATGTGGCGTTGCAGCAGATTCATGATAAACAGTATGCGCAACCGTATCAGCAATCGGGCAAACCGGTCCTTTTATTTGGCGTGAATTTTGATACCACGGCACGTAATATTGTCGAGTGGAAAATGGAAATGATCAAATAATGTGTTATAATGCCACACAGTAGAGGATCAAGGTCTAGGGTTATGAAACCACAATTAAAATTGCCCATCGGCATTCAGGATTTTGCGAAGTTGCGCAACAATGGCTCTCTGTATGTCGATAAAACCCAACTGTTACATTCATTGTTGCAGGATGGGTCGGTTTATTTTCTTTCACGTCCACGGCGTTTTGGTAAATCTTTGTTGATTTCAACGCTGGAGGCGATTTTTAAGGCCGAGCGGCATTTGTTTAAAGATACTTGGATTGACCGGTCCGATTACACCTGGCCCGTGCACCCGGTGATTCGCATTGATATGAGTGAACTGCCCACCAAAGAAACGCCAGATGCCTTCAGGCGGGCGTTATTGCATTTGTTGGGGCGCATTGCCAGAGACCACCAGGTGATGTTGCCCGATATGACCATGGGTATTGGGGTGTGTTTAAAAGAGTTGATCTTACTGCTCAATGCAAAATATACCAAAGTGGTGGTGTTGGTCGACGAATATGACAAACCGATTTTGGATAACATCAACGATGTTGCAATGGCAGAAACCATGCGCGATATTTTGCGGCAGTTTTACACCATTTTGAAAGCCCAGGATGGCAATTTGCGCTTTGTGTTGTTAACGGGAGTGACCAAGTTCTCGCGTGTGTCGGTGTTCTCAGGCTTAAATAATTTGCAAGACCTCACGATGACGGATAAGTACGCCACGCTCTGTGGCTATACGCAATCAGAACTGGAGCAAGCATTTGCGCCGTGGATTACCTCATTGGCTGAGCACCATCAGCGCAGTGTACCTGATGAACTTGCAATGATTAAACATTGGTATAATGGTTATCGTTTTTCAGTTTCGGGTGAACGAGTTTATAACCCTTTTTCAACGTTGCTGTTGTTTGAGCATCAACGATATCGCCCGCATTGGTTTGTGACCGGTACTCCAAAGTTTCTCATTGATCTGATTGAGAAAGCTAAATTCTCACCGGATGCGCTAGAAGATCTGGAGGTCGGTGATTCTGCGTTGGAAAGCCATGATGTTAACCAAATGAGCCTGCCTGCATTACTCTATCAAACTGGTTATTTGACGATTGGCCATTATGACCCGGAAACTCGATTATATCGATTGGCGTATCCTAACTTTGAAGTGCGTGAAAGTTTTACCGAATCACTGTTCGCACAGTTGTGCAACGCCCCAGAGCAAGAGCAGTCGCAGTTGGTTGGCCAGATGATTGCAGCCCTTAAAAAGATGGATTATGAAGGTGTGTTTGAAGTCTTAAAAAGTTTTTTTGCCTCAATTCCCTACCAGTTACACCAGGCGACCGAAAAATATTATCACAGCTTGTTCTATTTGATAATGCATCTGGTGGGTTACCGGGTGAATGCCGAAGTATCAACGCATCGCGGTCGGATTGATGCCGTTTTGGTATTAAAAGATCGGGTGTTGATTTTTGAATTCAAGCTGAATCAATCGGCTGATGTGGCGTTGCAGCAGATTCATGACAAACACTATGCACAAGCGTATCAGCAATCGGGCAAACCGGTCATTTTATTTGGTGTGAATTTTGATACCACGGCGCGTAATATTGTCGAATGGAAAATGCAGACGATTTGACACGGTTTTGCCATCTGGCAAGATTTTGGTAAAAATAAGGTAACTATTCAGCCCCTCTAGCAAAAAGCTGCGAAGAGAAGAAATTCCCTCCCCCGGCTTTGCTGGGGGAGGGTTAGGGTGGGGGCACTTATTGAATGGTCTGTGTTATTTTTTCAAGAACTGCCTGGGTATTTGCGAGAATATCATGGTTCCAAAAGCGCAACACTTGGTAACCCTTAGTGCGAATATAGGCATCACGCTGCTCGTCATAGCGTATGTTTTCTAAATGCTGACCACCATCACACTCAATCACAATGTGCTTTGAAGAGCATAGAAAGTCGACGATATATGCGCCGAGCGGCACTTGCCTGCGGAACCGAGCTCCAAAGAACTGCTTGCTGCGCAACTGCTGCCATAACAGTTGTTCAGCATCTGTCATGTTTGAGCGCAATGACCTAGCGCGCTGTTTTTGCTCTAAAGAAACTTTTGCCATGTGTGCATTATAGACAAAGTCTGAAGATAAAACAATTACGTCACGTCATATGCCCCCACCCTAACCCTCCCCCAGCAAAGCCGGGGGAGGGAATTTCTTCTCTTCGCAGCTTTTTGCTAGAGGGGCTGAATAGTTACAAAATAAGAACCTATTTTTACCAAATTTGGCTGTAATAACGGGGTTATTTTAGCCAAGAATAGGGTGGTTGGAAAGTATCAACTGGACTTGGTTGATCCCGTCAAGCGTGCTATAGTAAAGCAGCATTTTTTAAGGAATAACCCTTCATGGACATGACGTTTGGTATGATTGGCATTAAAGCCGAATCAGCAAAGTGGGATGAGCGTGTCAAAGCGCGGTTGCAACCCAAATACGCCGCGGCGTTACACTGGCTGACGCCATCAGTGGACATGCTGCTCGGCTTGGTCAGCGTTCCCAACCCGCTGTGGGCGTTGCAGGTGCATCAAGCTGATGGCCTGACGGTATTGTTCAGCGGCCAGCTGTTTAATCATGATGAACTGGTGGCAAAACACGCGCCAGAAACGCCTGACATTACCTCCGCCGCGCTGATCGCGCAGCTTTACCGCAGCCATGGTATGGCGTTTACTGAAGCATTGATCGGTCGCTATTGGCTGATGCTGTGGGACAGCGCTGCGCAGGCGTTTACCTATACCCATACGCCGTTTTTACCGCAAGGCTTCTTTTACACATTCGACAATGGCATATTGCGCTTTTCCAATTATTTTCCGGTGTTGCGAGTATTGATTGATAAATCCTTAGAGATCAATCCCCGTAAAGTCGCGCAGTATTTGATTGATGATGCGTCTGAAGCCGACATCAGTTTTTATCAAGGTGTGCGGCGTTTGCTGACTGGGCAACAGTTGATTGTGCGGTGCGGTGAATTAACGCTCGTTAAGGTGTGGACGCCAGAGCGTATCTTAACGCCCATTTCCTATTCCAAGCGCGAAGACTATATCGACGCCTTCCGCGAACTGTTCACCCGCGCCGTAGGGCGCTGCATTCCCCAAACCGGCGTGGTGGCTAGTGAACTGAGTGGCGGCCTCGACTCTTCCTCCGTTTCGGCTGTGGCGGCCGACCTTATGAAATCCAGCGGTAGACGCTTGCAGTCTTTTGGTGGTGTGCCGCCTTTGGGGTTTGAGTTCCCAGTTCGTAAAAATTGGAACCTCGATGATCGTGATTTAATGAAAGCCGTTGCCGAGCACTCTGGTAATATTGATCTGCATCTGGTGGACACCACCGAACAGGTGCTGCCGTTAAACCATCTGGCGCAGTTTGCTCATGACTATTGCGATGGGCCGATTCGCAATACGGGTAATATTAACTGGATGGGCAATATGTACCAACAAGCGCACCAGTTGGGTGCGGGGGTGGTGTTGAATGGGCATATGGGTAATATGACCATTTCGTGGGCTGGTGGCTTAGATCAGCGGCCTTATTATCGATTGCGCCGCTTAGCAGGCAAAATGAAACGTTATTGCCAGGGTCTCGGGCCATCAAATTCTGGTCATGGGCTGCCATATTCTGTCATTCGCAAAGAAGCCATCGAACATTATGATCTGTCGTCGCAAGTAACATCATTGCGAAATGCTTGTGTTTCAAGTCAGTTGAATGCGATCTTAAAGTGTACGTATTCAAATGCTAGGATCTTAAGTTTGTTGACAGCACTACAGTTGTATTTTGGGATTGTAATGATGGATCCAACGGTTGACCTTGAAGTGATCGATTTTTGTTTACAGGTTCCTTCCAATATTTATTGTCATCAAGGGCGATCGCGTTTATTAATTCGGGAATCGATGACAGGGTATTTGCCAGATACGATTCGTTGGAATACTCGCCGTGGAGAGCAAGATGCTGCCTGGTTTGGTGTCTTAAAAGCACTGACGCCAGTATATTTGGAGCGAGTGACCCAATGGCGCAAAAGACCGTTACTCGATGAGTTGCTGGATTTTTCTGAAGTGACACGACTGTTACAGGTGCTTCCTGACTGTGATCTTAAGTACACCCCTTTGAGGTCTATTACTGCAGATTTTTGTATTAAACTCCCTCGAGCGTTACATGTTTGTGAGTGGATGTCTCGGCAGGAGATATCGCCAAGCACTTAGTGTTAATTTCAAATTTTAACGTTTTTATGGTGGACAGTTTCGGAGCATTGATATACAATGCGATAATCAATAGATTATAGGAGGCTTTTGTATGAAAAAATGGTCTAAACCAACGCTGCTGGTTGTTTGTGGGGTTTCGCTTACTTCTTCCATCGAAGGTGGTAACGTTAGCGATGGCTTCGTCTGTGGTCCTAGTCCTTCTTAACGTGTATTGTGTATTGTTTTTCTCAATGGTATTTAAGTTTCTTGAGAGTGACAGCTTCGCCAATTAAATCTGCCTGCGAATAATACAGCTTATCACGCCGCTTTCCTATAAAATCGCCACTGACGAGAGAAATCGATTTTTTCGAGCAGGAATTTCTTGAAGTTTGGTTCACAAAAAGGATCTTCGAG